>JAZUIH010000091.1:0-44532 GCA_045642145.1 Oscillospiraceae bacterium
ACTGTGTTATGGGAAGATGAATCATATCCGGAAATGTATATTAAGCGTGAGTTCGATCTGAAGGACGGATGGGATGCATATGGTGAACTGACTGCTGAATACGATATTGATTATAAAGGAACTGATAAAAACAGCAGTTTCTGCTTTCAGATTTTCGGCGCTGCAAAGTCATCTGACGGTAAAGTAAAGGATGAGTTTTGTATAATTGAGGCATGGGATAACATCACTCCGATACGCGGTGTGAATTTCCCTGACGGTCCCGGAAAAAACACTACAGCTGAAATTGATGGTGTGATGTACGATATATACTTTCTGCCTTATAACACCCAGATTCCGAACGGAGGCGGTACTTACTGCAGCGTAAGCCGTGAAAACCCGACTGACAGGGACCACACGGCAAAGATTAAAAACAGTATTTCTGTTTCAAAGCATATGGAAGAATGGAGAAAGCTCGGATTTACTGACGGCGACAAATGTGAGCTGGGAATCGACCTTAGCGCTTCCAGTGTCAGAAAAACTGAAATCAGAATTAACAGTTATGATGTGTACGGCTCAAATGAAAAGGATTCAGCCGTAAAGGGTGACGCTGACGGAAACGGCATTATCAACTCAATAGATATGATAACACTGGTCGGTTATCTTTCAGGAAATTCAGGAGTCAGCATAAAAGACTCAGCGGATATGAATTCCGACGGAGTTGTTAATGTACTTGATCTGATTCTTCTGAAGAAAATCCTGTTGACGCTGACATAATCTGCCGCCGGCCGTGCAGTTATGAAAAACAAGGTGAACGATGAAGGAATTACGAGATTTTATAGGTGGAATAAAGAGAAAAAGAAGTTTTACCAGTGCTGATATCAGCAGATTTATATCAGAAGCAGGGTCTGTGTCGGAGGAGTACTGTACAGAGTATCCGGATGATCCTGTTGAATGTCTGGTTATTGCAGCAGCAGTAGCCGGAGTTGCCTGCCATAATGCTGTTACTGCGGAAAAAACAACTTTTGATATTGTTATTGCACAGGACGGAACAAGATTCTGTGACGGAAAAAATGTCTGTTACTATATGTTTGACGGGCCTGCCGCGGTAATTAAACTGCTGAAGGGAATAAAGGAGCTGTATAAATTAACAGTGCAGTCAGAAGCTGCTGATATAAACCGGAAATGCATGAAAAATATTATGAATCCGGATTATTATTTCGCAGACAAATATCATCCTTCAGAAATATATAAAAAAGCTAACATCTGCTGGAACAGAATTTTTGAAGGGAAAATAAAGAAAAAATGCAGCTGTCAGGATGAGTGGCCGTTTATAGCAGCGATTGCGGCTGCAAATCTGATCATAAAATTCAGTTGTAATAATTCAGAGGCAGAAAAATTATACATTATTGCGGCAGATACAGCAGCTTATGTTTCAAAAATGAGCGATTTTTCTGTCAGAGAGGACTACAGGACAAATAAATCCGAATATACTGCATTATCACCGGACGGAAAGGTAAAGTATCATTATCTGCACGGAAAACTTATCAGTGCTGATTTCACTGAAAATACAGAAAAGCTCAGAATTCCTGATAATATAAAATCAATTGAAAAAGACTGCTTTAAAGACTGCACATTTATAAGAGAGGTTGATTTCGGTAATAATCTTGAAGAAATCGGAGAAAACGCGTTCAGCGGATGTAAAGGGCTGATAAGAGTAACATTTCCTGACGGCCTGAAGAAAATCGGAAAAGAGGCATTCATGGAGTGCAGTTCCATTAAGGAAATAACAGTTCCGGAATCTGTAACTGAAATAGAATACCGTGCGTTTGAATCATGTACCGGTCTTGGCAGAATTGTTATTCCGGTAAATGTCCGGCTGGGTAATCAATGTTTTGACTATAACCACAGCGAGGTGTTTATTGCTTGTCAGGAAAACGTCATGCCTCTTGGCGTTTTCAGTTATTTTGCAGATAAAACTGAAAAAATAACATACGCCTTAACTGGTATTAACGGATTTTTATATTCTCTTGATTATAACTACGAATTGACTGAATTACGCCTTTCTTATTACAGCTTTACAGGTGACATGAGGGCTGAGAGATATATAATTAAAAATCTGGACAGAATCAGCGGTGATATGTTCATGGCTGCAAAGTTTAATACAGTACTTACGATGCTCCTGAAAAGAAATCTTATTTCTGAAAGTACTGCTGACAGAATGACTGATAAATGCATTCAGATGTGTGCTGAAACTACCACGAATAAATCAGTATGGGAGGAAAGACTTGAGACTCTGTTAAAACACAGGGGACAAAGCACTGGCTCATGGCTTATAAAAACGAGTGAGAAGGAGCTTACGGAGAGTATTATGCATCTTGGAGCAGTTCCATGGAACAGAATACATTTCAGAGTTGTTATTAAGGACGGCGAATGTAATTATAATTACTGTACTGAGGAACTGGACACCGGGTATGTTTCCTGCAGAAGAAATGAAAAACTCAGATACGGATGGCTTCTTATTTACAGACGAAGAACAGGTCTGTACAGAGAACTGGAAGCAGCCTGCAGAAATATTTATAATATTTACAGTAAGTATGCCGGAGAAAATGCACTGTGGACTTCAGCTGAATTTACTGTTGAAAAAGACGGTGAGTATTCGGTAATCTATGATATTAATGAACCTGAAGCTGATGATGAATGGGAGAAAAAGTACATTTCAGAATCAGAACCGTCTGAAGTATATTCTGCTGACAGACTGAAAGAAAGTGAAATCAGCATCAGCCCGTCAGATATGGCCAGCCGTATATGGGCTTCTGACAGAAATGCATATATAAAATATATTATGGATTATATCCGTAAATGCAAAGCTTCCGATGCAGACTGCAATATAGAAATCAGGCATTGTGTTACATCCGGCGAAATTGAGAAGTATACTGAAAGGTTCCGTAAATACGGGGTTGAACCGGACAGTGACTATATTGAATGGCTTAAATACTGTGACGGACTTACCGTGGATGACATCTGTATTCATGGAATCGGACGCGGACATGTTTATCTTGAACGCGGAGTAAGTGAAGGATATGACCAGATAGCAGAGGATATACTTTTCGGGTACGGACTTAATCTGAAAACCGGAGAATGCTGTCGTTTTGATCATGATACGGTTACTGAGACCGGATTTATCTGCCTTCTCGATAAGTGCTTTGAAAAATGCACGGAAGCAGAAGAGGCATTAAAAGAGGAAGAAGAAAAGAAGCAGCTTGTTAAATCAGGTTATCTTCTTTCGGACAGCCACGCAGAGTATCTTTACAGTGCATACGGAGAAGAAGAACTTGAAGTACGTGCCCGTAAAGCAGAAAATGAATTTTTCCGCTATGAAAAAACATTTGTGAGCGGGGCGTATGCAGAGAAATACACAGTGAACGCGTTAAATTAATGCGTTCACTGCTGTAGTTCCGGTAAATATAAATTCTGTTTCTGCATGCGGCAGAAAAAATCAAGGTAAGTTATAAAAAAGGAGCAGGTCATTATGATAAGTATAAACAAAGATATATGTATCGGATGCGGAAAATGTGCGGAGGACTGTTTTCCGGGTGATATAAGAATGAGAAACGGAAAGCCTTCCGCCCACGGCCTTGTATGTATGGAGTGCGGACACTGTGTGGCGGTCTGTCCCGTAAATGCAGTGTCGTTAAATGATTACGATATGAATGAAGTTTCTGAGCTTAGTCAGATAAATTCATCACTGGATCCGGATGTCTACCTTAATCATCTCAGAAGCAGAAGAAGTATAAGAAAATTTACTTCCGAAGCCCTTACTGAAGATGAGGTAAAAAAGATAATAGAAGCCGGAAGATATTCACCGACAGGCGGAAACCGTCAGAACGTATCGTATTACGTTTCGGTAAAAAATATATCGGAACTCAGAGATGAGATATATGAAGAATTAAAGGTGATGGGCGAAAAGGCAAAGGCTGAAGGTGACAAGGCAGCAGTATATGCAGGCATGTGGCTGAAAATGTACGATGATTACAGGAAAAACGGCACTGACAAACTTTTCTTTGATGCCGGAACAGTAATATTTATTTCATCTGATTCACCTCAGTCAGCATGTATCGCTGCATCACATATGGAGAGCATGATATACAGCATGGGGTTAGGTATGCTGTACAGCGGTTTTTCAGAAAGGGCAGTACTTAATTCAGACAGACTCAGAGAGCGTCTTCAGCTGAAAGAAGGATACAGAGTATATGCCGTTATCGTTGCCGGTCATCCTGATGTAAAATACTTCAGAACAGTACCGAGAAAACCTGCGGATGTTATATGGGACTGATATCATGCAATGACTGCGGACATATAGTCAACGATAAAAATATTTTGTCGTTGGCTATTAGCCGATTTGTATGGCAATATAAATAAAATAATTATAGTGAACGCAAAAAAATTACGTTCACTATAATTATTTTGTAACGTTTTCTGAATGAGAGAGTCTAAATAGTATAAGAAATGAAAGGAGGAGTTTTTGTGCAGGATTTTGATGAGATATACAAAAGCTATTACAGTCAGGTATTTTACTATATACTTGAAATGTGCGGCAGCAGGGATATCGCAGAAGAAATCACACAGGAATCATTCTTCAGAGTTCTTAAAAAGGCTGATACATTCAGAGGTGACTGCAGTCTGAAAACATGGATAATACAGATAGCTAAAAACACTTATTTTTCATACTGCAAGAAGAAACGTACTGAATCACTTGAAGAGAAGGAACAGGTATCCTGTGAAACGGATATCGAAACAGTAATCACGGACAAGTCAACTGCTATTGAAGTTCATATGCAGCTGCACAGGCTCGCTGATCCGTACCGTGAGGTGTTCTGGATGAGAACTTTCGGAGAATTGTCATTTAAAGAAATCGGAAAAATACACGGAAGAACAGAGAGCTGGGCCAGAGTTACGTATCACAGGGCCAGACTCATGATCAGAGAGGGGTACAGTAATGAAACATAAATGCGGTATAATAAAGGATCTGCTTCCGCTGTACGTTGACAGTGTATGCAGTGATGAAAGCAGAGAAGCTGTTGATGAACATATCAGCGAATGCGCGGAATGCAGAGCGTTAATGGATGAACTCAGAAAAGATGATGTTTTTGATGAACCGGTGCTGCTGACACCTGACGAAAGTCAGCAGATAGATGCTCTGAAAAGCGCAAACAAAAAATGGAAAAAGACGAAGAAGATATTTGTAGCTGCCGGAATTGGTATAGGAGCCGTAATAGTACTGTTTTTTACAGTGATTTATGCACTTGTCGGATTTGTGGTCGCGCAGGGAATTTTAACACGTCCGGAGGTGTTTACGGATCCGGCAGAATATTCATGGTGCCTTGACGAGGAAGAAGACGGTCAGTATTTAATTGGTGAAAAGTACGGGACAAACGGCGGAATACGCGGACTCTTTCCGGAAAAGACCGGAGAGAATACGGAGGTGCTGGACTTCAGCTATATGCACTACAATCCGTTTGATCCGCAGATAATTGCATATATAACATTAAAGTACAGCGATGAGGATTACCGTAATGAGCTGGAAAGACTTTCTGAGCTTGGCATTGAAGAATACTACGGAGTATACAGCGTAACGGATGCTCCTGATAATTACAGATTTGCGGCAGTTCGTGCGGATGAGTACGGATTTGTATACGCTATGACACCGGTCACCGAAAACAATACAGTTACCTATGCGTGCATCCGCTTCTGCAATAACTTCCTTGATGTAAATGTACGCAAATATATACCTGCAGAATATCTGCCTGAGAATTTTGATGCTGGTGAGTTTAATCCTTATAAAAGACAGCTGGGAAAACAAAGAGACTAACGGATACAGTGAACGGCAGAAATATTCTGTCGTTCACTGTCAGCCGGTTTTCACGGAGCTGACGTTGTCAGCAGATGTGCAGGGCGATATAACAGCACAGAGCTTTGAATAAATGATGATAAAGGGATGATGTACAGTGAATTTAAAAGAACGTGCAAAAAAAATAAAACGTGATATACCCGCAGTTTTTCTTGCTTTAAGACGCAGTGACACGCCTGTGCCTGCAAAGGTGCTTGCAGCAGTGACAGTTGCATACGCACTTTCGACTGTTGACCTTATACCGGACTTTATTCCGGTAATAGGCTATCTTGATGACCTTATACTGCTGCCTGCACTTGCTGCTCTTACAATAAAGCTAATACCGTCTGAAATCATGGATGAATGCAGAGCAGAGTCTGAAAACATGTGGAAGGACGGAAAACCAAAGAAATGGTACTATGCAGTACCTGTAGTAATCATCTGGATACTGGCAGTTTTACTTATTCTGAAGGCCGTGCTTCACTGAATGACACCGGCAGTACGCAGATGAATAAACTCATAAATATATTGCATTGAAAACTGATTCGTGTTGACACATCCCTGAGAAACAGTTATACTATTGAGTGTGGCTCAGTCACAGTGTGTAAGAAAAATGATAAGGGGAAGAATCACTATGAAAAAAATACTGATAACCAATGATGACGGTATAAAGGCCGGAGGAATTATACGACTTGCGGAAGCGGCAGTTAAGTACGGAGAGGTATGGCTTGCAGCACCGGATGTTCAGAAAAGCGGTGCTTCCCACAGTATAAATCTGCATACTCCGTTTGAAGTGAGGGAATCTGATTTTCCGGTTGACGGCGTAAGGGCATTTGCCGTATCCGGTTCGCCTGCAGACTGTGTAAGGGTAGGCGTTCTGAATCTTATGCCTCAGAAACCGGATATCGTTCTCTCAGGAATAAATTTCGGATATAATGCCGGTACAGATGTCATGTATTCAGGAACCATCGGTGCAGCAATGGAAGCGATATTTCAGGGAATACCGGCAGCGGCATTTTCCGAGGGTACAAATGACGGATATATAATAACCGATATGTGGCTTGAAAAGGTCCTCGAAGAGATTATGAACACTGAACACGGTACAGATGCGGTTATTAACGTGAACTTCCCGACGTGCAGACCGGATGAGCTCAGGGGAATTCTGAAAAACAGGTTTGTTTCGAAGAGCTGTATCTATAAGGACAGATATAAATGCACTGTAATGCCCGACGGAACAAAGATGTATATGGTAGACGGAGAGTACCAGGAAAAGGCTGAGGAAGGTTCTGATCTGAAGGCACTGTTTGACAGATATATATCAGTCGGAATGGTAAAAAATATTGGGTAACTGAGTAATTACGGGATTGTCCCGGATACTGTTTTTTCATGAAAGCAGTATCCGGGATATTTTTAATGTGAAAACCATCACTCACTAATTTTTAACAGTATTATCATTTTTCTGATTTTGTTTTTTCATTTTTGTTTTGTATAATACAGATACTGAAATAAAACGGAAAGGGAAGAAGTATTATGTATCAGAACAAACGAAACATTCAGATTTCCGCATTTTTACTGTCTGTATTTTCAGCAGTTTCACTTTACGGCTGCAGTGCCGGCAGTAATCCCGATGGTGAGGACTTAACTCCTCAGATAAGCACTTCAGTTACAGATATACCAGAAACAGTTCAGAACGGAGCTGTAACCGGAGAAACTGCTGAAGTAACTGAGCCTGCTGAAAGTAAGCAGCAGACTGATGAAGAAGAAATAATAACCGTTTTCAGTCCTCTGAGTACCGGGCTTTTAACACCTGAGAAATTTTTTACCGACAGAGACCTCAGACAGAATGCTGACAGAAACGGAGCAGAAAAAAAACTGCTTTCTGATGATACAGTAATAAAAATTGACAGGGAGGGCATATATATAATCTCAGGCAGCGCAGAAAACTGTACTGTGAGAATTGACGCCGGAAGTGATGCCAAAGTTCAGCTGATTCTGGACGGAACGGATATCCGAAATACATGTACCCCTGCAGTAACAGTCGTATCTGCTAAAAAATGCTTTATAACAACCGCATCAGAATCTGTAAACAACTTTGAAGTTAAGGAAGCCTTTACAGATGACGGTGAAATCAAAACAGATGCCGCCGTTTTTTCAAAATCTGATCTTGTGCTTAACGGAATGGGTACACTGAATATAAAATCATCAGAAAACGGCATTACCTCAAAGGACAAGCTGAAAATAACAGGGGGCACCTATAACGTAAAAACTAAAAAGGACAGCTTTGAAGCCAATGATGCAATCTACATATGCGGAGGAAGCTTCAGGATTCAGTCGGCGAAGGACGGATTTCACTGTGAAAACTCAGATGACCGCAGCGGTGATATTTACATAAGTGACGGCAGTTTTGTCATCTCTGCTGAGAGCGACGGAATTCAGAGTACAGCTGCTCTGAGAATAGACGGCGGAGAGTTTGATATAACGGCTTCCGAAGGCCTTGAAGGTACTTATGTTCAGATAAATGACGGCACATTGAAAATAAACGCAAACGATGACGGAATAAACGCCGCAGCAAAAAGTTCTCTCTATGAAGTTACTGCCGAATTCAATGGTGGAAATATAACAGTGAATATGGCACAGGGAGACACAGACGGAATTGACTCAAACGGAAAAATTATTGTAAACGGAGGAGTCATTGATGTTACCGGACCGTCGACCTTTGACTATGATATCTCCGCGGAACATAACGGCGGAACCGTGATTGTAAACGGGGAAGAAACGGATGAAATACCTCAGTCAATGATAGGACACGGAGGCGGTATGGGCGGCGGAAAGCCGGGCTTCCGCGGTGACCGTGAGATGCCTGACGGCGGTTTTCCTGAAGGCGGTTTCGGTGACCGCATTCCTCCTGACGGCGGTTTTCCTGAAGGAGGTTCTGGTGACCGTGTTCCTCCTGAGGACGGCCGGGGTAATCACAGACCTCAGAACGGCGAACTGCCTCCGGATGACATCACCTGAAATAAAACGTAACTGTTAAGGAGTATGTTAACAGTTAGGTTTAATCCCCGGCGAAATACACATAATACAGGTTTAACCGCATCGTCTGAAAAGCAGCCGATGCGGTTTTGGGTTATATAAATGGTGGAATATGTAATCTTTTGTTCTTTAAGAAAGTTTATATTTATATTTTCTGATTTGTTCGCACACAGCAGCGCCTTCCTGAATCCTTAAGAATCAGACTGCACAGTATCAGCACTATTCCTGCAATTGTGAAAACAATAACTGCAGGGTATTTTCCTCCGTAACCTGAAGGGGATATGTGCTTAATAAGTATTCCGGAATATGCCCATATAATTGCCAGCGCCGAGAGTTTTCTGCCTCCGGCAAATACTATAAACATGCCGGTCAGAGCTCCTGCGGTTATAACGGCGGCTGTCATAATAACATTTGTGCCGAAACCGTTCTGACCTTTTTCTGTTAAAAATACGCAGATATCCGCAATCAGAGCAGCAATTATCCAGCCGAAATATATATCAAATCCGACTGTGACACAAAGCCTGTCTTTAACGTTCATGTCATGTACACGGTATTTTTTTGTGATTATGAACAGAGAGACAAGGAGAGCTGCAATGAGGATTACAGAGAGCCAGATAACATCAAAATGCCATGCTAACAGCCAGCTTATATTAAGAATACAGCTGACTGCAAACCACGGACCGATTTTTTCCCTTATTACGTCACTGTTCAGTCCGTGGTCAAAAAATCCCCACTGATACAGTATAAAAAATCCTGTACACAGATATATTAAGCCCCAGATTCCGAACGTTACCGGTGCAGGAGTAAACAGGTTCGGGTATTTCTCAGATATTTCTCCGGTTTTACCTATACCTATCGGTATAATATTTGCAAGAATATTTACTGCAGTCATAGCGAGATAAGCTATAGTGTTAATCCATTTCTGAACTGTTGAATTCATATGAAATTTCACCTCTTCATATTAAGTATAATCAGGAAATTACAGTGAACATCAAAATCTTTCTGAAGTTCACTGTAAATTTTCTGTCAGAGTTACTTTTTGTTATATGCTTGACATATTGACATAACTCTGTTATCATTAAATCAGGACATGGGCATCACTTCCATTCTTGAAACGCCGGAGCAAGCGTTGTAATATGCCTGAAGTATAGCATTTTGTACCTTCCAGTATCAATACCATATCTTCTTATCTGACTGTAAGAACACGCATTTACGCTGATACTGGACAATATCGTTTATAACAGGAAGATAATACAGTAAACAGGTTTACAAACCAGGATTTATTCTTTTAACGCGTATAACTGACATCAGGAGGATTTTATGAGACAGAATAGTATGCCGGAGGAGTGCGGATGCGGGGATGTTTACTCCCGTATAAAGGATTTGTGCAGAGAGGCAAGAATCCGCGGGGGATTTACAAATCAGGATATTGCGGACATGATATCGGAAAGATTTGGTGTAGAATCATTTTCCGTCAATACAGTAAACAATTTCTTCTCGGACCGTTCCAAGGCAGCAACAATTTATACGGCAGGATATATCTGCGCAGTTCTTGATATTTCTCTGGATGAAGTATTCGGGATAGAACACAGATTCAGCCCGGAAGAGGAAAACGAACTGTCACGACAGATTTCGGAAATGAAGGCTGAATCACTCATGAGAGAGCAGGATATCAGACATCTTGAAGAGATGCTTAAGGAAAAGGATGAACGTATAGAACAGGCGCATTCAGCGATTACTCACTACCGTACAGAAGAAAAGCGAAATAATCAGAGAGTACAGCAGTGGGTGTTTCGTCTGAGCCTTGTACTTCTTTTCTGTGTAGTTGCAGTAATGATTATATATCTGATTGTTTTCGATTTCGGAAATCCGGGATACGGTATTTTCAGCTGATAAAGAGAAAAATATTTTAAGATGCAAGTATAGTTATAGTGAAAGTCAAATTTATTTTGACGTTCACTATAACATAAACGGAACAGAAAATTTTTCTGCTTATTACGAATATCGATATTGACATTCTGAGTAGTCCGTGCTATAATATCGATAATCAATAGTGAATATCGATATTATAACTGAGATTTATACGGGGAGGTGCTCTATGGCAAGGGAGAAGTATAAAACACTTACTGAGCAGATGTTCTATATACTGATGTGTCTGCGCAGGGAGTGCTGCGGTATTGATATAATGGAGATGGTAAGTTCAGTTACCGGCGGAAGGGTAACTATCGGGCCGGGGACGCTTTACGCGCTGCTTGCGGACTTTGTAAAGCAGGGATTCATAATTGAAACCGCAGTCGAAGGAAGAAAGAGAAGCTACATTATTACTCCTGCAGGACAGAAAATACTTGATGACGAGTATTCAAGGCTTAAGATTCTGGTGGAGGACTATGAGAACACGGAGGTTTGAAAATGAAAATCAGAAAAGACGGCAAAGCGGAGTGCAGACATATATTAAGATACAATGCACCTGGTGAGACAGAAAAATTTCTTGGTGAAATGTCAGAGAAAGGCTGGATTCCTGAGAAAACAGAGGGAAATACAAAGTTTATCTTCAGAAAATCTGAACCGCAGTCCCTCAGATTCAGCGTAAATATTTTTTCAGAAGGAAGCATATACGATACGCATCTTCTTGAAACCAACGAAGAATACATAGATTACTGTGAAGAGGCAGGCTGGAAGTTTTTATGCGCCAGCGGTCCGGTGCATATCTTCTGCACAGACAGAGATGATACCCCCGAGATAGACAGCGATCCTGCTGTTCAGTTAAAAACGATAAACCGATTTTTGATGAAGAATAAAATTATTCCTGGAATATTCCTGGTTTTTATAGCTCTGATTCAGATTGTTACCGGACTTACAGTGAATCTGTACAGTAATCTTAAGAGTGCGTTTATGTTCAGCAATATTCCTGTATGGGGCACTGCAATGCTTCTGTGGATTATTAACACCTGTCATTATTTTGTATGGTACTGCAAAGCAAAAAAAGCGGCAGCTGCAGGAGAAAAGCTTCCTGATGACAGGCATATTCCTGACGGGGCCGGAATCATTCTGCTTGCAGTTTTTGCAGCTGTTCACTGCGGACTCCTTACTCTGGCCGGGGCTGTTTACAGGGATCTGCTTGATTTTCTTGCGATACCTGTCTGGATTATGGTTTTTTTAATTTACGCAGTAATTGATTTTTCCGTGAAATCAGGACAGAAAAACAGGATAGGCAGAGACTGTATGAAGGTTATACATATTATTGTTATTCCTGCTGTTTCGGTATGTTTTATTATTTGCACTACTGTTGCATTGTTATTTGTTTTATCTTCTGTTAAGGATAAGGACAACAGACAGATAATAAGCGATACATCTGCTTTTTCGGGCGGAAAAATGAATCTTACAGAATTTACTCATTCATATGACCAGACGGGAGCATTTATAATCAGTGAATACAGTTATACTCTCAGAGGATTTTCAGAGGATGACAAAACTTTCGCATGGAATTTTAAAGTTACTGAAACAAAAAGTCCGAAAATCCACAGCATGCTTCTTGAAAATGCAGACGGCAGCGGATTTTTCAGGCCGTTCGGAATCCGTATGGATATAAGCGGCGCTCAGCATATCAGTGAGTTTGAATCAGGTGATATTGTCTGCCTGTGCGAAACAGACAGTTCAGCTTACAGATACCTCATCTGTGACAGCGACACAATCGCCGAGCTTAGAACATACTCTGAACTTACTGAAGAACAGTTTAAAACTGTATGCAGTGATATTATCAAAAAGAACTGAATGTAAAAAATATGCCCCGTTTCGTATATCCGAAGCGGGGCATTAATTGTCAGCAGGGTTTCAGAAAAATCAGAATTTTCGAAACTTTACTGTCTGAGTTATGAAATTTCATTTCCGTTGTTCAGGTCTGCAGCAACAAAACTTAAGTCCATGTCTTTACGGTCATACTGTCTGTAGAATGAGCTGAGAATTCTGCCTGTTATGATTTCAACATTTTCTCTTCCGGTATTGTTCAGCAGAATAATAAACTGGGATGAGCTGAAACGGAACATTACATCGATTTTACGGAGAGTTCTGTTTATTACGCTGTCGAGAAGAGCCATTGCTTTGTCACGTTCGGATACATCCGCAGAGCTTCCGGGAGATTCAGTCATCGTTATAAGGACAAGCTGAAGCTGCTGACTGTTTCGTGTACAGATATTTCTTATAAAATTATAGATATGAGTAAATTCTTCGTAGTCTACATTATAGATACCTGTGTAGGCATCATCCTCAATTCCTCTGATAAGCTGTTCAAGGTCAAGCTTTGAAAGATTTCTGTCAGATTTTTTGTTTCTGCTGCGGCTGTAGATATAGTAACCTGTTTTTCTGTTCTGCTTAACATGGTAGAGTGCCTTGTCAGCGGCTGTGATCAGCGAAGGAAGGTCACGTCCGAGTTCGGATGAAAGTACCGCGCCGACTGCAGTCTGGTTTGATACGGATTCAGGAAGTGAGGAGACAGAATCAGAGATTTCACTGCATATGTTTTCAAGCAGTTCTTCAAATTCGTTCGTATCTCTGATGCCCGGAATAAAGCAGAGGAACTGATCGCCGGAGTAGCGGGCTGTAATGATGTTTTCATGGCTGTTCAGAACGTCCGCTGCTGTTCTGATGACATGGTCACCGGCCAGCAGTCCGTATTTTTCGTTTGTGCTTCTTATATTTGTGATATCAGATATGAAAAGGCCGCCGTCATTTTTCATCAGCGACTCTTCAATGAGTTTTTCACCGGCTTTGAGTGAAAAGCTTCTTGTCAGGTAGTCGTGAATGGTGTCATTTTCTCTGCTGCTGCTGTAGTCGAGTATACTGCGGAGAAGCTCACTGCTCTGTTCAATGAGGCTGTCTCCTCTTTCTTCGTAGCATATATCAGGACTGAGCTGTTTTATGGTTCCATCCTCAAGAAGGCGGATAAAAACCTCACAGTACTCAGGATCAAACTGGCTTCCGCAGCATCTTCTGAGCTCGGCAGCAACATCCTCGTCCGTGAGTCTTTTTCTGTACACTCTGTTGCTTGTCATTGCGTCATAGGCATCGGCTATACCGATTATTCGCGCTATCTCCGGGATTTCCCTGCCTTTTAATCCTTTCGGATATCCTTTTCCGTCCCAGCGCTCATGGTGGTATGAAGCACCGGCATCAACACCTTCGATCATGTTGTTACCGCTGAGAATCCTGCCGCCGATTTCCACATGGCTTCTCATTACTGAGAATTCAGCATCATTAAGTCTGCCCGGTTTGTTAAGTATTGAATCCGGAACGCCTATCTTTCCGATGTCATGAAGAAGACCTATGTACTTGATATCCTGAACCTTTGCGTCGCTGAAGCCGAGGGCTCTGGCGAGGGAGGATGAGTACTCGGCAACACGGTATGAATGACCTTTTGTGTATTCGTCCTTGGCATCAATGATGTTGGCTATGGTTGTTATAGTCTGCAGTGTAACATGCTGCAGCTGCCTGTTGTTTTCATCAAGCTGTCCGATAAAACTTTCGTTTTCGTGTGTAATATCGTCATATACACGTGAAGCAAAATAAAGAAAGAGAAAACATGTGAATAGAATTGAAATCTGAATTTCGTAGTCCTTGCTGTTTTCAGTGCTGATTTTACCCTGCGTGTATTCGATATAGTCGAAAATCAGGTTATCAGCAATGGTTACTGCTCCGAGCTCCAGCACAAGTTTCGGACTGTGATAGAGCATGATAAGCGACAGCATAGGCAGTATGTATGTAAACACAGCAATGGTGCTGCCGGTGTAGAGCGCAAATGTGTATGTCACCAGATATCCGGCCAGCACTGCGTATTTCAGTTTTGTACTTTCCCGGTGCGTTCTGTAGAAAAAGTAGTTCAGCAGAGAAGGCACTGAAGTAAAACAGTAAAACTGAGCAATGTATTCAATCGGGCGCTGCCCTTTAAGATATTCACCAAAGTAAGCTGTCAGCAGAAAAATATTTATAACTATGAGTCCTGTAATAAGTGTTTTGTTTAATTTACCAATATTTTTGTCCATAATAATCCCTTCTGAAAAACAGACATTAGTATTCATATTGATTATAGCATTTTTATTTATTTGAATCAACTGCAGAATAATAATTTGTATATAATCACTATGTTGTGATGACCCGGTTTATAATAAATTACATAGTGAATTGCAGGCAAAACTATTGTTAATTCATTTTTTATGTGATATAATAATCATAATAGTTATTGTAGTTTTTTACAGGTCCTGCGGATTTGAATTTTCTGCGGATGCAGTACTTAAGCAGGATACAGGGGATTTTTTATGATAAGCAGAAAAAAATTTAAATTTAAAAACCTGATTCTGGTTACGCTTGCCACTGCCAGCACACTTCTGGTAATTTTATCGTACTCAAGGGTTCAGGGGAACATTATACTTGATCAGATTGAGTCTTCGGTCAGTCAGAGCACTGAAAATGTCTGTGATATAATCGACTCGTCACTGGGCTATGCACTTAACAGCATACAGGTTGTATCCAATGCCGTAACAGGAAAAATGACATCGCCGGAACTTACTGATGCGTCGGAACTATTTGATTCTCTTATTGACAGTACGCCTTTCTCCGGCATTGAGTATATCAGAAGCGACGGAATGAATCTTACCAAAGCCGGTGAGCCGTTTGATGCAAGCGGACGTGAGTACTACAAGCGCGGAATTGCCGGTGAAACAGGTATATGGATAAATTATTATCCTAAGTATTCGAAGGAACCTCTTCTTAATTTTTATACTCCGCTTTACTATAATGACAGGATAGCCGGAGTTATAACCGGAACACTCGGCGGCAACACTGATATTGCACCGCTGCTTATGTCAGAGCTGTACGGACAGAAAATATACGGGCTTCTCGTCGATGAAGACAACAGTATAATTGCTTCTTCCGAGTCATTTAATCCGGGAACAGTTATTAGCTCTGATACGCTTCGTATAAGTGAGTTCAACAAACAGAAATTTCTCGATAAAATGGAGACTGCTGACGGAGAGGCATTTGTAATTGACGGCGAAAACGGAAGAATGACTGCATCTGTTCAGAAAATCAGTTCATGCGGATGGAAGGTTATTCATATCTTAGGTGACGTAAATTACCGTAAGATAATGATGCGTACAAAAAATGCCTCCGTTCAGGCTGCATTCTGCGTACTGCTGATATGCACCGTTATATATGTTCTTCTTTACTTTGACTACAGAAAGAGTTCGCGTCAGCGAATTTCAAAGGCTAATTCCGAACGTGATGAAACAGTTTCGATTATGAGATCGATGAACGGAATCTACTACAGTGTTCATCTGATAGACCTGCGGAACAATACAGCTGTTGAGTACGAGGCGGAAAACCAGGTGAGAAATGTATTTCATAACGCCGGAAACAGCACTGCTTCTGAAATCATGAAGGGTGTAATGTATCAGACCATGACGGAAAGCTATCTGGAGGCCGGTCTTGCATTTTCCGACGTCACTACTCTGCAGGAACGAATGAAGGGCAAAAAGTTCATTGCCATGGATCTTGACGGAAAAAACGTTGGCTGGATAAGAATGTCATTTATTACTATCGATGCTGACGAGAACAAGGTTCCTCTGAGAGTAGTCTGTACAACCCAGATTATCGATGAGGACAAGAAGCGTGAGGAAGGCCTTATTGTCAAGTCGAGTACTGATGAGATGACAGGCTTTTTCAACAGAAGGGCCTATGAGGAGGATATATCCTCTTTAAGAGAAAAATATCCTGACAGGAACTATATTTACATATCAGCTGATGTAAATGAGCTGAAGATAGTAAATGACAATATAGGACACAGTGCAGGAGACGAGCTTATCTGCGGAGCTGCTGAATGTATGAAAAAGTGCTTCGGCGGATACGGCAGGCTGTACAGAACCGGCGGAGATGAGTTTGCAGCCATTCTTTTTGCAGAGGACGGACAGTCTGAAGCAATTAAGGCTGATATAGAGGAAACTACAGCAGAATGGCACGGAGAGCTTATTGACAGCCTCTCACTGTCATGCGGCTTTGTTGAGAGCAGTGAATTTCCTGATATGTCAGTTGAGGAGATTTCAAGAATTGCTGACAAGCGTATGTACGATGCAAAATCTCAGCATTACAGAAAAAAAGGTGTGGACCGCCGCGGACGTTCCGCCGCTCATACCGCACTCTGTGCTCTCTATACCAAGATTCTCAAAATTAATATTACTGATGACACATACACCATAGTAAACATGGATGAAACTGAACAGAATGATTCGATGGGGTTCTCAGACAGAATATCCTCATGGCTTTCAGAGTTCGGAAGGTCCGGTCAGGTACATCCTGATGACCTTGACGAATATCTCAGAAAAACCAGTATCGATACTCTGAGACAATACTTCAGGGAAGGGAAAACATATGCCGGTATTCACTACAGAAGAAAATCCGGAGATTCCTACAAACGCGTCGTTATGGACCTGATACCTGCTGATGACTATACACATGACAGCCAGACGCTGTTCCTTTATGTAAAGTCAATCGAGGCGTCATAACCGGATAATCAGTTGTGAGTTTACATGTAATGTGGTATAATGATGCAGTGGGAGATACAATAAGTTTATCTTTCACTGCATTTTTTTTGTATACTGCAGCAGAATTTCCTTTACGGTATTTCTAAGCTGTCAGGTGATAAAGAGGAAGGAAGATAATTAATGAAAACAGCTCTTATTTTTGATATGGACGGTACTCTCTGGGATTCGTCAGAAAACGTTGCAGCTTCATGGACGGCTAAGGTTAAGGAACTCGGCTATAACCGTCCTGAGATTACACAGCAGGACGTAATGGGAATTATGGGCCTGACAATGGACAGAATAGCGGATATTCTGTTCAGTGATCTGCCGGAGGATGAACGCATGCAGCTTCTTGACAGCTGCTGTGAATATGAAAACGAATACCTGAGAAAGCACGGCGGGATTCTGTATCCTGAGCTTGAGAATACACTCAGAGTTCTTCAGGAAAGGTATGACCTTTTTATAGTGAGCAACTGCCAGAGCGGATATATAGAAGCGTTCCTTGACCACTACGGTTTCGGAAAATACTTTAAGGATATCGAGTGCTACGGCAACAACCTGAAACAGAAGGGTGAGAATATCGCACTTATAGCGGAGAGAAACGGCCTTGAAAAAGCGTATTATGTAGGTGATATACAGGGGGACTACGATGCCACAGTATCTGCCGGACTGCAGTTTATTCATGCAGCCTACGGATTCGGAACAGTGGCCGAAGAGGTACATGAACTGCAGAGCTTCAGCGGACTTCCGGAGCTGATGAGGGAGCTTGGAGAATAAGGAAACGATGTGCTTTAAACCACCGGAAATCCGGATATCAGGTTTAAACAGCGTTTCAGGGGAAACTATAAAGATGTGAGGAATAACTATGAATTCAAAAAAAATAACTGCACTGCTTACGGCAGCTGCATCATGTCTGTCAGCAGCTGCTGCACCTGCAGGAAATGCTCTGCTGACAGAAACTGTAAGCGTTTATGCTGAGGAAAGCGAATCCGACGGTTCAGCT
Organism: Oscillospiraceae bacterium; assembly: GCA_045642145.1. GTDB lineage: Bacteria > Bacillota > Clostridia > Oscillospirales > Ruminococcaceae > HUN007. Next base: position 18,470 of record JAZUIH010000091.1, read on the forward strand.
GATGCTTCGGATGCTGTTCTTGAGGAGGGAAAACTCGGGGAGAGCGTTGCCTATACACTTTATGAAAGCGGCAGACTGCTCATAAAAGGACATGGTTCAGTAACAGAAAAAGCAAGGGATACAGTTGAAAACTATGATGAAATTGTATATCTCGATTTTGAAAGCGATTCAGAGGGAGAAATTACATCCCTCTGCAGCGGAGCATTTGAATACTGCAGTGCTCTGACTGAAGCTGTTATTCCCGATTCTGTTACAGAGTACGGAACGGACATTTTTCTTGAATGCCGCAGCCTGAAAAAAGCAGTGCTGGGAAAAGGACTGAAGAAATTTGTACGTGGCATATTTGCCATTTGTACTTCACTTCAGGAAATCACGCTGCCGGGAGCTGAAACAGTGTGTGTATTTGACGAAAACGGCTCACTGACATCAGACTCGCTGACTGTAAAATCACTGTTCATGAGGGATGACGGATATGCTTTCTGTGAGCTTAAAAAGGTTACAGTATCTGACGGCACTGAAGAGATATATGACTATACGTTTTATGATATGCGTTCAGTTACTGAGGTTGTACTGCCTTCATCACTGAAAAAAATAGGTGACAGTGCATTCAGATGGACTTCAGTCACCGCCGCTGAGCTTCCTGAGGGCCTTACCGAAATCGGCAGCAGAGCATTCATGGAAAGCACTAAGCTTGAAAGTATAAATATACCTTCGACAACTCAGAGAATAGGTGATTATGCATTTGCGTATACAGGGATTAATGAAGTTTCAGTTCCTGACTCTGTTACAGAGTACGGAACCGGTGCTTTTTTTGAATGCAGAAATCTTAAGAAAGCAGTGCTTGGAAAAGGACTGACAAAATGCGTTCCCGGACTTTTGGCAGTGTGTACATCCCTTGACGAACTCGAAATGCCGGATATAATGAATAAATGCGTTTATGACGCGAACGGTGATATCACAGATGAGTCAAAGACGGTAAAAACCATGCTCACAAGAGAAGACGGATATTTTTACTGTACACTGAGGAAGGTAGTTGTAACTTACGGAGCTGAGGAAATATCACCGTACGAATTTGCCGGGATTACCACTCTTGAAGAGATAACTATACCTGAGTCCGTAAAAAAAATCGGAACAGGTGCATTTGAGTTATGCGGACTGAAGGCTGTGGAACTTCCTGAAAACCTTGCTGAAATTGAAAGCAGTGCTTTCAGAAAATGCCGGCAGCTTGAAAAAATTGTTATTCCGCCGTCTGTTCTGACTGTCGGTGACTATGCATTTTCAGAATGCAGTGAAATGCAGGAGGCAGTCATTTCGGAAGGTGTTCAGAAAATCGGTGAGTGTGCATTTTCATACTGCAATGCACTCAGAAAGATTACTGTTCCTGATTCCGTAACAGAGCTTGGAAGGGGTACTTTCAGTGAGTGCAGAGGTCTTGGTGCGGTGACAATAGGAAAGGGTGTAACCGGGATAGTACCTGAATTATTTGCTTTATGTACTTCTCTTGAGATTCTGAGAATGCCTGCACTTAAAACAGAATGTGTTTATGACGAAAACGGCAGTCTCGCACCGGAGTCGAAAACTCTTGTGACGATGTTTACCAGAGAAGACGGATACTGTTACTGTGTGCTGAAAACAGCGGTGATAACTGACGGTGCGGAAAAAATCCCCGAAGGCCTGTTTGCCGGTGTTTCGTCACTTCAGGAAGTGTTCATACCGGAGTCAGTTAAGGAGGTTTCAGAAAATGCGTTTCTGAACGAACATAATATCAGAGACCTTTACTTTGCAGGAAGCAGCGAAACATGGGACAGTATACTTAATCCAGCCGGAAATGAACTGCCGACGGGAACAGTTTATCATTTCGGCGGAGCAGTTCCTGAGAGCGAACGATGCGTTAATCCGGATGTTGACGGAAACGGTGTCGTAAATACGGCTGATATAACTGCACTTGCACGTTTTCTTCTTAAGCTTTCAGATGAAGAGGAGGAAATAAACGGAGATGTAAACGGCGACGGTAAAGTAAATACGGCCGATTATGTCTGCCTTCTCAGTCTGTTTCAGAGCAGATAGTTTTCTGATTAAGTAAAATTTCAACTTAAATACTGCTTAAATCTCAACTTTAACTTGACATTGGGGAAAATTTATTATAAAATAATATTAACAAATGATTTAATCAGCGTTTACTTAAGTGAATCGTTTCGGGAGGGATTTTATATGTCAAAGAATTTAAGGAAAACTTTATCTGCAGTAACAGCAGCAGCTCTGCTTGGTTCATATGCAGCAGCAGTATCCGTTTCATCTGCTGAAAGTTCAGGCGTTATCTTTGAAAGTGAAATGGAAAAAATCGAAGGTGTTGAGAACTGGACATCGATTTACGAAACACAGCTTCCTGGTTACTCAGGTGAAGGCTTTGCCTATCTTACAGCCAAAAATATCGAGTTTGAGGTCGAGGCACCGGAAGAGGGCCTGTATCAGTTTGATGTAAGATATGCACAGATACTCAGCGAGGAAGGCAGAATGCAGACCATTACCATAAACGGTGCTGAGTACAGCAAGGTGTTTGCATACACTGACAAGTGGACTGATGCCGAATTCGGCAAATTCAGACTTAAGAAGGGGGTAAACAAAATAGCTCTTGTTCCTAAGTACGGTTACGCAGCATTTGATAAAATAACAGTTAAAAAAGCTGAAATGCCTGACTTAAAGGCGACTGCTTCAGCTGTTCCGTGTGATAAAAAGGCAACAAAGGAAGTAAAGGGACTTATGAAGTACCTTTATGATGTTTACGGAACAGGCATTCTCTCAGGCCAGCAGACAATCTACGGCGGCGGACACAAGATGAATACCACTATTCGCTATGATGCCGCAACTGACACATGCGTTGACCAGTCAGGAAAGAAGTACAGCTTTGATCCTGCAGACAAGGCTGTAGCCGATGACGGTTCAAAGTTCGTATGGAAATGTACTGATGAAAGCGGTCAGGTTTACAGCTATGATTCACAGAACCGTAACTATAACTACTGTGAATACGACAGGGAATTAAAATACCTTAAGGAAACAGTGGGCGATATGCCGGCTATCCAGGGCTTTGACTTCGGTGCCAACTGTCCGTGCTACAAGTGGGATGACGGTATCGTTGAAAGAATGATTGACTGGACAAACAACAAAAACGGTATCTGCACAGCCTCATGGCACATTAACGTTCCTTCGGTTATGGCTGACTATACACTCGGAGAACCTCTTGACTTTTCAAAGACAACATACTCAGAAAAGTGTGACTTCAGCCCTTCAAAGGCAATGGAAAAGGGTACAGCTGAAAATGATTACTGGCAGCTCTGCATCAAAAATCTTGCAGAACAGCTTTCAGCACTTCAGGATGCAGGCGTTCCTGTAATTTTCAGACCTCTTCACGAAGCTGACGGTAACTATTCAAACGGCGGCGTTTCATGGTTCTGGTGGGGCAAGGAAGGCCCTGAAGTGTACAATAAGCTCTGGAAGTATCTCCAGACAGAGCTTCAGGAAACATACGGAATTCACAACCTTATCTGGGAACAGAACCTCTATACATGGTCTGATGCCTCGGCTGAATGGTACACAGGCGAAGAATATGTTGATATCGTAGGCTACGACAAGTACAATACACAGTACAACCGTCATGACGGAAATACAAGCGGTCCTAACCTTGATGCTGAGTCAGGTATCTTCTGGAAGCTCTACGATACTGTTGAAGGCAAAAAGATGGTTGCTATGCCTGAAAACGACAGTATTCCGTCACTTGACAATATTACTATAGAAAAAGCAGGCTGGCTCTACTTCTGTCCTTGGTATGACGAGGAAAGCACACCGAAGTTCCTCTCAGGTGAAGAGTATCAGAACCCTGATGAAGTAAAGAAGCTTTACCAGAGCGACTACTGCATCACACTCTCAGAGCTCCCTGAAAACTGGAAGAGCTATGAAGCTTCTGACACACCCTCTCAGCCGCCTGTTAAACCTACTGACAAGCCTTCTGAACCGGGTCCTGAAACGTCAGAAATAATAACAGGCGATGTTACCGGTGACGGCATGGTTGATCTTACAGATCTTTCAGCGCTTTCACTTTATCTTATCGGTGATTCAAAACTCAGCGATGATGCAGTTAAGGCTGCTGACGTTGACTTTGACGGAAAGGTGCTCCTTACAGACCTTGCAACACTCCGCCAGTTCCTTTCAAAGGTAATCACAAAGTTTGGCTGATATAACAGCTTTCGGTTGTTCAGTATTCTGAACGTTACCGCGATACAGCAGGCACATCAGAGCTGCGTAAATGCAGTTTTCTGATGTGCCTGTTTTTGTTTGTATTTGCCGTTGACTGTACCGGCGGATATATAGTATAATATACTGGATGCAAAATTACAGAGAGTGGGTTAAAGGTTTTGGATAAACATGAGATATTAAAAAGGCATTTCGGACACAGGGATTTTCGTGAGGGGCAGGCTGAGCTTATTGACAGTATTCTTTCAGGACGTGACGTACTCGGGATAATGCCGACAGGTGCCGGAAAGTCTGTATGCTATCAGGTTCCTGCTCTTATGATGAACGGTATCACACTGGTTATATCACCGCTTATTTCACTTATGCAGGACCAGGTTATCTCACTTAAGGAGTCCGGTATCAGCGCAGCATATATAAACAGTTCAATGACTGCAGCAGAGTATTACCGTACTCTCGAAGCAGCAAAGAATTCGGAATACAAAATTCTCTACGTGGCTCCTGAGCGTCTCGCTGCAGATGATTTTCTGGAGCTTTCCGAGTGCGTTCATATTTCCATGGTGACGGTTGACGAGGCCCACTGCGTATCACAGTGGGGGCAGGATTTTCGTCCGAGTTATCTGAAGATAGCAGAGTTCATGGAACGCCTCGGATACAGACCGGTGCTCAGTGCTTTTACAGCCACTGCCACCAGGGAGGTAAGGGATGACATAAGTCTTATACTCAGACAGAACAGCCCTTTTGTAATTACAACCGGATTTGACAGAAAAAATCTCCGGTTTGCAGTGGAGAGGCCTAAGAAAAAGGACGATGCACTTCTTAAGCTTCTTGCAGGATACCGTGACAGAAGCGGTATCGTTTACTGTTCAACGAGAAAAAATGTTGAGCAGGTGTGTGAAATGCTCTCCGGACGCGGCTATCCTGTTACAAGATATCATGCCGGTCTTTCAGATGAGGAGAGAAAGATTAATCAGGATGACTTCATCTATGACCGTAAGACGGTTATGGTTGCAACAAATGCCTTTGGTATGGGAATTGACAAGTCAAACGTTTCATTTGTTATACACTACAACATGCCGAAGAACCTTGAGAGCTACTATCAGGAGGCGGGAAGAGCCGGACGAGACGGTGAACCTGCTGAGTGCACGCTGCTTTACAGCGGGGCAGATGTTAAGCTCAATCAGTTTCTCATAGAAAAGGGCAGCGAGACAAATGAGGATTTTACAGATGAAATGAGAGAGTCAGTGCGTGAAAAGGACAGGGAACGTCTGAAGCTCATGACCTTTTACTGTACGACAAATGAATGCCTCAGGGAATATATGCTCAGGTACTTCGGTGAAAGAACTTCTTCCTTCTGCGGTAACTGCAGCAGCTGCAGCGGGAACTTTGAAACAGCGGACGTTACTGTTGAAGCTCAGAAAATAGTATCCTGTGTTTACCGGATTGCCCAGAGAAAAAGAAGCTTCGGACGCATGATGATTGCTGATATACTCAGAGGAAGCAGAAATCAGAAGATTCTGTCACAGGGCTTTGACACACTGTCCACATACGGAATCATGTCTGAGGTACCTGCTCACAGGATATGTACGATAATGGATTATCTCATTGAAAAGGGATATCTTCTTCTTACGGCGGATGAGTATTCAGTTGTGAAGATGACACAGCTGTCAGCGGCGGTCCTCAGAGGTGAGGAAAAGATAACAATGAAGCTTCCGAAGGAAACAAGAAGGGGAGCGGATTCAAAAGTCAGCTCGTCAAAGGCCGCTGAGTTTGATATTGACAACGGACTGTTCACAGAGCTCAGAGCTCTCAGAAACAGACTTGCCATGGAAGCAAGTGTTCCGGCATATATCATTTTTGCAGATGCGGCACTCAGAGACATGTGCAGAAAGATGCCTGTGAACAGGGAAGAGTTCCTCAATGTTTCAGGCGTAGGTGAAACCAAGGCAGACAAGTATTCTGAAGTATTCACTGAGCTTATACGGGGGTTCAGAAACAGATAACAAATACAAAAGTCACAGAGCAGCAGCGCCCTGTGACTTTTTTCTTATTCTGCCTTATTCATGTCAACGGTATGACCGTTTTCAAGATATATTGTCCTTGAACCGAATTCCGCACACTCTGATGAGTGGGTTACCTGCAGAATGGTAATACCTTTTTCCTCATTGATTTTTCTGAAGAGCTTCATTATCTCGTCAGTCATATGTGAATCAAGATTACCGGTAGGTTCATCGGCGAGGATGATTTCAGGATTGCCGATAACAGCTCTTGCTATTGCAACACGCTGCTGCTGTCCGCCTGATAGCTGTGATGGCATGGCCTTTCTTTTTTCTGTGAGTCCTGTAAGCTCAAGAATCCCGTCAAGCTCTTTTTTCAGCTGTGACGGTTTACTGCCTCTCATGCTGAGCGGAAGAAGAATATTGTCCTCAACATTCAGATTCTGTACAAGATTATAGAACTGGAATATAAATCCGATTTTGTTAAGACGAATATCTGAAAGAACCTTTTCCTTCATTGTTGAAATTTCCTGTCCGCAGATTTTGATGCTTCCGGTAAATTCCCTGTCAAGTCCGCCTATCAGGTAGAGCATGGTTGACTTGCCGCTTCCTGATGCACCCATAAGGGATACAAACTCACCTTTTTCTATTGAAAAGCTGAGGCCATTGAGTACGTGGGCTGCTGCTTCGCCTTTACCGAACTGTTTTGAAACGCTGTTAACTTCTATTACTGGCATGGTGTTTTCTCCTTTTTTTATTCATACTTAAGCTGTTCTGCAATTTTCATTTTACGGAGTGTTCCGTAAGGGAACAGTACTGTCATGAGGAATACTGCCAGCAGAGCAACGGCAAGTATCAGCAGTTCAGGCAGATTAACCGTAAGATGAACCTCTGTTCCGATATATTTCATTATCTTTATTATAGGAAGGTTGAGTATTATTCCGAGCGGAACTGAAAAAATCAGCGGAACCACGGATGCTGTAAATGTTTCTGCGAGAAGCATTCTTCTCAGTTTGCTGCGGCTCATTGCCACGGAGAGAAGCACAGCTGTTTCTCTCTTTCTGCTTTCAAAACCGATGAGCTGATTGCTTGCCACGCCGACAAATGTCAGGATTATTCCGGCAAAACCGATTACCTTTATCATCACTGTTTCGCTTCTGTTTTCGTCCTGCTCCTGTCTGTACATTTTATCACTGAAGACTGCTTCCTCACATGTTGATGCTGAGTATTTGTTTATCCTGTCGAGTACTTCATCCCTTCTGCCTTCTTCAGTTTTAACAAGTATGTACTTCGGAGTGTCACTGTCGCAGAGTATATATGTATTTCGGTTTACGACAATTGATTTTCCAGACTGGTTGAAGTATACGCTGTCTATGTAACCGGCAAGTTTCATGGTTGTGGTGTAAGGCAGGAAGCTCATATAGTCTATTATAAAATCAGCGCTGTCGCCTACGGAAAGATTCAGTGATTCAGCGTATGTCCTGTCCATGTAGCATTCGCCGTCAGCTATTTCATCAGGAAGTCCTTTTACTCCGCTGAACATTCCGTCTTTTTCGCAGGATATGATGCTGACGGACTGATTTCTTATTCCGTTGACTTCAACAGGCATAAACTCATAGTTATATACGTTTTCAACCGCTGTAACACCGTCGAGGTTATCGATGTAGTCATAGTAATAGTCTTCCATTGAAGGATTTTTTACAACAATATCCGCTTCTGCAAAATTATCAGCACTGAAAATGGCGAAAATCGAATCAGCCATTGTAAAGAGAAGCATGGATACAGCCGCTGCAGCAACTATAAGTGAGCTGCTGGCAACTGTACTCTTTTTGGTTGCTGCCTCAGCAGCACCAAGCCTTGCAGACGGCATGTTAAGCTTTGCAAAAAGCTTTTCAAACAGTGCTGCGCATGCGCGGGATACATACGGGAAAAGAAAAAATACGGAAACTACCGCAGACAGGAAGCAGAGTATAGGCGGAAAGAAGTTTCCCTTAACAAAGTAAAGAACAACTGACAGCGGAAGAAGAACCAGACCTGCTGCTGTTTTTAACTTAGAGTGTCTGTACTCTGTGTCCTTGTTCAGGAAAATAATATCGCGGATGGCCGTTCTGCTGGCTGAGAATATCTCTGATGCGGTACACAGACATTCAAGCACTATTGCTCCGGCGATTACACATATCCAGAGAGACGCAGGCATAACGCCGAAGTCAAGTGCATTTTCCTCAGCGGTGAACAGTCCGTCGAGAATCGGTGTCCGGATGATACTGTATACTATAAGTCCCGGTATACTTCCGGAAAGTGCATATATTACGTTTTCAAGCATCAGTATAAATGCAGTTCTGTTCTGTGAGGCACCAAGACTTCTGAGTGTTCCGGTTACGCTCATTCTTTCACTCATGATTCTCTTTGAAACTGTAACAGTCATTATTACTACAACCAGAACACACACGGCAAACAGTGTGTAGAAAAGACTTGAGAGCTGATTAATTACGTCCTTTATTTCGTCATTTCCGGTCAGACTGAAGATATCAGCCTCAGGGTCAAGCTCCTTCAGTATTTTTTCTGCTTCAGTGGTTTTTCTGTCGTTTATAATATCCACAAAAGCCTCTGTGTATTCTGTCTCGCCGCCTGTTATTCTGTCCATGCCCTCCGGACTTATGACACATCTGTCACGGCTGTTTATCAGCCCGCCTCTTTCAATCAGGGCAGCAACAGTAAACTCAACCTTTTCACCGAAGTGATCGTAGAAGAAAATCCTGTCTCCTTCTTTATAACCCAGCAGCTCAGCAAGGTCCTTTGTCATGGCGGTTTCATTTTCATTAAGATTCAGCTCTGTCAGGAGAATTTTCATGTCATACGCTTTTTTCAGATTCATTCCGTAGATGTAAACCGGAGTTTCAACGGCATAGCTGTACATAACCGGATCGTTTCTGTAAAACGGCGTCATTTCAGCTGAAATGAGGAGATATCTGTTTTCAGGGAGTTCACCGAAAACTTTTTCATCTATTGCGCTGAATGCGGTGTAGTCAATATCCGAGCTTCCAAGCACGCTGCTGAACTGATTCGCAAGAAGGCGTTCGACGCTTCCTGACATATCAAGGCACATAGTTGCGGTAACAGTACACAGAAATATGCACAGTGTAAGCAGAAATGTTCTGGCTGGTTTATGAAATATATTTTTGAATGTATGTTTTAATATTATGCTCATGTTCTGAATTCCTTTCCGGTGACATTACCATCTTGTTATTCGTTTCTCAGACGGTATGTACATTCCGTCTGACTCTTTTACGTTATAGATTCTGTAAAAGTCATCGAAACAGGAGAGAACGGCATTTACTCTGATTACTGACGGACTGTGCACGTCATATCTGAGTAAATGCAGGGCACTTCTGTCATCTTCAAGTGTACACCATATTCCGGCATAGCTTTCCATTACAGTTTTCTTCTCAGCATCCCCGGAAGCGGCATTGAGTACACACTGAAAACCACCGATATCTGCAAAGTTTTCACTGAGGGTAAGCTTTCCGTCAACATGATAAACATCCATAATTGTGAAGTTACTGTAGTATTCCTCAGCCTGCTTTATTTTTTCGTTAAAGCTTTTTATATCAGATTCAGGCATCCAGTCCGGACTGTAGTTTCCGTCAGCGTTGAAATTTATACAGCTTGAGTCAAAGGCGTGTGAGAGCTCATGAGCTATAACGCTGCCGAGACTTCCGAGATTCTGCATATCTGATGAATCTGCACTGAAGAAAGGTTCAGTAAGAATTCCGAGCGGAATAGTAATTGTATTGTTAAAATCATAGCATGCGTTTACAAAATGATCAGGCATTCCGGCTGTATCCTTGCTGCATTCCTTTCCTGCATTTTCAAAATATTTGTCCTGAAAGTATCTGCTCAGTGAGACAGTTGTTTCAAGCAGGTCACCGGTAATCATTTTTCCTGCAGATGCGTCACGTTCAGCCGGCTTCGAACCGGCAATCAGGAAGTGAAGGTTTGCAAGTTTTTTATGAATGTTTTCTTTTCCCTGAGGTGTAAGCCATGTACTTCCGTCTACAAGCTCCGAACAGGAGTTTCTTATCGTTTCGCACATTTCGCCTGCCTTCTTTACAGTTTCCTCATCCCTGTATGCAGCCGAGTACAGTTCTCCGCATATTTCCGCGAGATTGTCCTTTATATAACCGAGAGTAACTTTCTGAACATTTGCTGAAGATGTACTGAAGTATCTTGAACGGAAGCTTTTGTATGTATCCGGAAGGAAAGTACCGTATTCGGATACAAGCTGTCCTCTGGCAAAGTCCTTAAGTGCCTGAAGGTTTTCTTCAGTGAACAGCGAGTTTATTGTTTCAAGCTGTGTTCTGTCGTAAATATAGAAGTATTCCGGTGATTTCTGACCTGATGATTCTTCAAAATACTTATCAAAGTCAAATGATGAGAAGATTTCATTCATTTCATCTGATGATATTTTTGCCGGAATGCTGTACGGATCGTTCATAATCCTGTAGTCAGTATTACGGGCGATTCCAAGAACAAGCTTTACGACATTTTCAGCGCGTTTTTCGGCTTCCTTTATTTCAGTTCCCTCTGCTTTCAGCATTCCCTGTATGTACAGCTTAAGGTTCTGATTGGTACTTTTCTGCTTGGAAAGATTTTCATATCCGCAGAAACCTGCTCTGTCATTGCCTTTGATATATACACCGTATCTGCCTGAGTTATTGATGTCAATGCTGATTTCCTCATTAAGAAACAGCTTTGTACAGTATTCTCTGTTCAGTACTGCCATAAGACTGATGAATTCATCTGTATCAGAGACACTGTCTATTTTACTGAAAATATCACTGAAGAATTTTTCTGATGACGGGCATTCCGCTTTTTTCTCAGACAGGTTTTGGTACAGGAGGTTATAGTAGTCGTGTACAATCTGTTCATTGCTGCCGGCGGGATAGGATTTGCTGCTTTCAGCTATGTCCAGTATGATTCTGTCAAGCCGGTCATCAACAGTTTTCTGAGCCTGTTCAAATGAACCTGCTGACGACTGGTTATATCCGATTTCGAGCTCTGTTAGTCTGTCGAGGTTTACATAGCCGTAAAAATCATCCTGCGCTCTGAATGATGTAACAGGTTCGGGTATCTGCTCCTCAGTAACAGCCGGCTCGCTGTCTTCAGGAACGGTTACTTCCACATCACAGCCGTACAGCGCTGAACACGCCGTAAGTGCAGCAATAAGAAGCGAAATTTTTCCTGTGGTTTTCATTTTTGTTCTCCTTTTTGATTTTTTGATTTGAATTGTGCTCTTTGCTCTGTTTATGACTGCTGTCTAAAACACTGAGTTTCTAAATAATGAGTATCTTTATAATTTTATCATTAATCTGATAATAAATCAATAGTTTTTACTTTGATAAGACCGCCGGAGAAGCGCAGAATTGAGAATGATGTCAGAAAATGATGTATATCAGCAGTTGTAAAAATCTGCGGACGGGGGATTTTGTGTCTGCATCGTAATATTGGTTGAAAACTATTGAAAAACGCATTAAAAAAGCCGATTATTATAGTAAACGGCGTAATTGTAAATGTATTTATAGTGAAAGTCAAAATAAATTTGACTTTCACTATAATGCGTTTGCAGTACAGCGGAATTAAGTATGATACCGGCATCCGCTGTAACAGCGTTTCCTTGAATAAGGGGTGTACCAGGAAATATGAAAATAAAAATCATAGTACTAATGATAATTCTCGCTTTGATTTCAGTGTCTGTGTCAGGCTGCGGTTCTGAGGACGAAGGTGCTGCTGCGGCGTCGGAACAGACTGAGGAATCAGGGGCTGAAACTGAAGCCGGGGATTCAGAGGATAAAACAGAAAAGGCAGACAATCCGGTTAGTGATGAACCGCTGCAGAAAAAACGTGAAATAACAAAGCGTATGCCGTCAGAGGATATTTTTGATATACTGTACGGCAGCTGGACATCAGACAGTACAGACGATGAACTGGTTTTCAGTGCCGGTGTGGGTGATATAAGCTACAAGGCTGAGCTCATTTCGCAGGAGCCGTATGCATTCTGTGAGTATGTTTCCTTTTTTGACGCTGTTCAGAAGGATGACGGTGTAAAGATAAGGTTTATCACAGGAAAGGGCGGAGTCGGCAGCTGCAAGGAGCTTGTTCTGGCAAATGATTTTCAGTCGGTCAGTTACAGGTCAGGGATGGAGATAAATGAAAATGACGAGGTTGAGTACGACTACATCACCTTCAGAAAGAATTCAGACTCCGTAATTCCTGAAGACAGCAAGTGGAAGGGGAGCGTCGGTGCATTTCTCGGTGACAGTATTACACAGGGAATGAATACCTCCGAGGGAAAGGTTTACTGGAACTATCTGTCCGAAATGCTTGAACTCTCTGCTGCCGAGCCTTACGGTCTTGCAGGTTCGTGCATTTCTTCCGTATCAGATATCGGAACAGGCATTGAACCGTTTGTTACAAGATACAGGGAGATAAGAAAGGATGCGGACTTCATTGTAGTGTTCGGCGGAACGAACGATTACGGATTCAACACTCCGCTCGGCACTGAAGATGACACGACTGATGTTTCGTTCTACGGCGCACTGTATGAGATGCTTACAGGAATGAAGACGCAGTATCCGGATGCAAGCATAGTTTTTCTGACACCGCTTCACAGAACAGAGTTCGGAGGACTGAAGTATGACAAGCAGAAAAATGATGCCGGTTACACTCTTTACAACTACATTGATGCCATAAAGAAAAGGTGTGCTTCACTTGAAATACCGGTTATTGATACAAACACAGTCTACGGACTTAATCCGACGGACAAATATATAAAGGCCAACTATCTTACAGACGGTCTTCATCCGAATGAAGAAGGTCACAGAATACTTGCTGAACGAATAGCAAGCTGCTTCAACTCAATCTGAACAGAATACTGTCCCGTATTTCCCCTTTGAAAATGCGGGACTTTTCTTTATTACGGGAACAGAAAAAATTCATGATGCCGGTTATTCTGTACATAGTGTAAATTATGCATAATATACATAAATGTGCGGTAAAACATTGCATTAATAGGTTTTGTATGATAAAATAAATATGTGTATAACAACACAGAGAATATCCCCGCCTCTATAGGCGGCGGGGGATATTCTCTCATTCAGCAGGCGTTAAATAGCCTGCTGAACGAAAAAAATAATTTTTTCTGTCAGAGACAAATACAGAAAAAACGAAAGGAACTGTTAATGAAAAAAACTGGAAAAATGATATGCGTTCTGCTGTCACTGGCACTGATTTTTACAGTGAGTTCATGCGGAAGAAAAAACACCGTTACTTTCGGTACAGGCAATACCGGGGGAAACTATTATTCATACGGCAGCGCTCTGGCTCAGTTTGTGAGCAGAGACGATGAGAAGCTTACGGTTGATGTCAGGGCGACGGCAGGTTCTGCGGCAAATCTCAGACTGATACAGCAGGGCTTCCTTGATGTTGCCATAGTTCAGAGCGATATGCTTATGGATGCATTCAGCGGAACCGGTGAATTTGCCGGAAAGCCGTGCAGCGGTGTAAGAGCACTTGCTGGTCTCTATACTGAGGAGTGTCAGGTGATAGTCAGAGACGATTCGGATATAATGAGTATCTCAGACCTTTACCGCAGACGAGTTTCTGTCGGCGAGATGGAATCAGGTGTAAAGAAAAATGCGGAGCAGATACTTAAGATAAACGGCATAAGTCCGGATATGATTGAAGAACAGTACCTCACATTTTCCGAGGCAGCATCAGCACTTGCTGACGGTTCCGTGGATGCGGCATTTTTTACAGCGGGTTCACCTACGACTGCCGTTACCGGGCTTGCAAAGGAAGTGCCGGTAAGACTGATTTCACTGGATGAAAAAACAGTAAGCCGCCTTGTATCAGAGGATTCAGGATTTACAGCCTGCACAATACCGGCAGGAACATATAACGGTCAGGATGAGGATGTAAACACAGTGGGAGTCAGGGCTGTTCTGGTTGCCGGAAACAAGGTTCCGGACAGTACGGCTGAACAGTTTGTGAAGACTCTTTCAGACCACAGCGCGGAGATGAAATATTCATCAGGCGCTCCGGGTTCTGATATTGACTCAGCTGTCAGCGATATACCGGTGCCTTTCCACAGCGGAACTGCTGCATGGTATGCTTCACACGGCATAACGGTAAATACAGATGCAGACGGAACCGTAGGCGGTCGCCCGAACGCTGCACAGGACTAAGGAGGCAATATGTTTACACTTTCTCTTGATATGTATCAGACACTGGCACTTGCAGTCGGTGTTCTGTTCCTGGGCGGATTTTTAAAGCGCAGGATAAAGATTCTTGAACACTTCTGCATACCTTCTCCTGTTATCGGCGGTATGGTTTTTGCACTGGTTTCACTCGGTCTCTATATGAGCGGAATCATTGAATTTTCATTTGACGAAACTCTGAAAACAGTATGTATGGTTATATTTTTCACGTCGGTTGGTTTTCAGGCCAATCTTCGTATTCTTAAGAGCGGCGGTCTCAGTCTCGTTATATTTCTTGTGTGCGTTGTGGTTCTCATTCTCGGCCAGAACTTTATTGCAGTAGGCATTGCATCACTCATAGGGCAGGATCCGCTGACAGGTCTGTGTACAGGCTCTGTGCCTATGGTCGGCGGTCACGGAACATCCGGTGCCTTCGGACCGGTTCTTGAGGACCTTGGAGTCAGGGGCGCAAATACCCTCTGTACATCTGCTGCGACCTTCGGACTTGTGGCCGGTTCGCTTATCGGCGGGCCTCTCGGACGCAGGCTTATTATAAAGCATGATCTTCTTAAAACTGCAGTAACCGAAGATGAAACGCCTCTTGTTGAAGAAGAGGTTAAAAAGCACCGTTCGGTCAGCATGTACGCTCCGGCGGCCTATCAGATTGCGATAGCAATGGGTCTTGGCACGGTGGTATCATGGCTTCTTTCAAAAACAGGAATGACATTTCCGGTATATATCGGCGCAATGATAGTTGCTGCCTTTATGAGAAATATAGGCGAGTTTTCCGGCAGGTACACTATTCATATCGGAGAGATAAACGACATCGGGGGCATATGCCTTTCCATGTTCCTCGGAATTGCGATGATAACCCTTAAGCTCTGGCAGCTTGCCGAGCTTGCTCTTCCGCTGTTTATTCTTCTCCTCGGCCAGCTCATTTTCATGATTCTGTTTGCAAATTTTGTTGTGTTCAACGTTATGGGCAGAAACTATGATGCAGCCATTCTTGCATCCGGCACCTGCGGCTTCGGTATGGGCGCAACTCCTAACGCTATGGCAAATATGCAGGTTCTTACAGAAAAGTATGCGCCTTCTGTCAAGGCATATATTATCGTTCCGATAATCGGTTCCATGTTTGCAGACTTTTTAAACAGTCTGTGTGTAACATTTTTTATTAATTTAATGTAACGGATAAATCCAGTTTTTCAGCCAGCTGCTGATACAAGGGGGAAGAGTAATGGATAACAAAAAAATGCATCTCACATTCGAATCTGAAAATCTTGCACTGCCGGAGGTAAAGACAAATGAAACTGAGGAGGAAAATACATCCGGTGTGGAAAACAATGAAATAAGCTATGAAAACCTTGCGATGCCGGAAATTCATTTTAACAGCAGGAAAAATTCAGACAGCAGTATACAGAAAGGCAGTACTGTAATGGTTACCGGAACGGGAAGAAGCTATGCTCTTGGCTACAATCTGGTTCTGCGTTATCTTGAAAACGGTGATACTGTAATAGCCACAGTCAGAAAGCATTCTCCTGAGCTTGAGACACTCAGGGCAAAGTACGGCAGCAGGCTGCATATACTTACAATGGATATAGGAAATACTGCGTCGGTAAAAAAAGCAGCGGAGAAGGCTAAGAAGCTTGTGCCGCACATAGATATACTCATAAACAATGCCGTATCGGTTTCCGAAGACTGCGACAGGGAGTTTTTTGACATCAATCCTGACAATATAGTGAGTACAGTAAATATAACGGCTGTCGGGGCGTTAAGGGTAATCCAGTCATTCTATCCGCTTCTTGTAAACGGAGACAGGATGTCGGTTATTTACAATATATCATCCGAGGCCGGCAGCATATCGAAGTGCTACAGAACCAATCTCATAGAGTACGGCATGGCAAAGGCTGCGCTTAATATGGGTACTATGAATCTTGTAAATACATTTAAGGACAATGACAAAATAAATATTTACTGTATCCATCCTGGCTGGATACGCACGGACGGAAAACCGGACAATCAGGCTCCGCTTTCGTCATATGATGCTGCTGAAATTCTCAGGAAGCTCTTCGATGAAAAGAGATTTGACAAGACCGGTCCGAGATTTATTACAAATGAGGGTACGGAGTATCCGTTCTGATTACTGCGCGGGAGTGATGTAAAAAATGGCTGAAATGAAAACGGAAAACCGTACCGGAAAAACATTTGAAAACGGTATAAACATTGCGCTTACAGGAATGCCGGGATGCGGAAAAAGCACGCTCGGAGTACTTCTTGCCAAGGCACTTAACTACAGCTTTACTGATACTGACCTTCTTATTCAGACTGAAGAGGACAGAAAGCTTCAGGATATTATTGATACGGACGGAACAGAATACTTTAACAGAACCGAGAACAGGATTATTTCCGGACTGAAAGTAAAAAAGACGGTTATAGCAACCGGCGGAAGCGCTGTTTACGGAGCAGAAGCTATGAAAAATCTGTCCGGGAACAGCATCATCGTATATATCAGGCTTTCATGTGATGAGGTCATAAAGAGGATAAGCAATATTAAAACACGCGGCATATCAATGAGAAAGGGAGAAACCCTGGAGGAGCTTTACAGGGAGCGTTCCGCGCTATATGAAAAATATGCTGACGTAGTGGTTGATGTATGTGAAAATACAATTGAGGAAACTGTGGAGGCACTGCTTGAAGTCCTTCTGAAGTAAGTTCTTGTTAACGCAGATGCAGGGCAATAATAATAAAAATATCATAGTGAACGTAAAAATCTTTTTTGCGTTTACTGCAGTTGACGGGGGTTGTTTGTGTATGAAAAAAAGTTTAACAGTCGTATGTGCAGCAGTGATATCGGTACTTTCTGTATCTGCGGCATTTGCCGCTTCAGAGTACACGGTTTCAGATTTTAAGGGTCTCTGTGAAGTGATGTTCGGCAAAGCTGCAGCTGAAAAGAAGCATGATATTAACGATGACGGTGTCACCGATATACTTGATGTTATTTCACTTCGCAGCAGGCTTGGCAGCACCGGAGAATACAGAGATATGACTATAAAGGCAACTGAAGAAAATGTAAAATTTACAGGAAGAAACTATACTGACAGCAACGGCGTAACATGGCTGGTTCACAGCGGATCTGCCGTGGAGTTTTCGGTTAATGCAAAGTCAGCCGAAGTAACTGTCATTGCGGATTCCGGTATTAACAGTGAGGAAAAATACCGTCCGAGGTATGCAGTCATTGTTGACGGCGAGATAATAAAGGACTGTGTGGTAAGTGAAAAGACTGAGACAGTTAAGCTGTTTTCGTCTGAGACACCGCGAAATGCATCCGTTAAAATTATTCATCTCTCTGAAGCGAACAACGGAACAGTGGGAGTAGGGGATATCAGAGTTAATTCAGATGCAGCCGTGCCGGTAACACCAGCAGGGAAAAAGAAGCTTTCCATTGAGTTTATAGGTGACTCTATCACCTGTGCTTATGGCGTTGAAGCAGAATCACAGTATGTCGGATTTTCCACAGGAACTGAAAACTTCATGAAGTCGTATGCATATCTGACTGCGCAGAAGCTTGATGCTGACTACAGTGCAGTAAGCTACAGCGGACACGGTATCATTTCCGGATATACCTCTTCAGAGGAAAAAAATACTGAAAGCCTTGTGCCGGATGTTTACACACTTACCGGAAAGCCTAAGGACTACGCTTCCGAATGGGATTTTAAAAATCATAAATATGATGTTGTCGTTATAAACCTCGGAACAAATGACTCTTCCTTTGTAAGTCATAACTTTGAAAAATATTCTCCTGAATTTACTGAAAAATATGCAGAGTTCCTTGAAACCGTTCATGAGAAAAATCCGGATGCATATATTATCTGCACACTCGGAACTATGGGATGTACTGAACTCTGTCCGTGCATTGACGAGGCAGTCGGAATATTCAGAAAGAACACCGGGTATGACAGAATCATGAGCTATCAGTCTGCAACACATACGCAGGCAGACGGAATGGGTGCAGACTGGCATCCTTCTGAGAAGACACAGCAGAACAGTGCCTATGTGCTTGCTGATAAAATATGTCAGGCTCTCGGCATGGAATCAGACCAGCTCGGACTTGATGTGGCTGCAGATGCTGTTTATACCTCAGAGCACAGTGACGGAGCGAATATGTCTGCGTACTTCTCAGACTGGGACAAGTCCTTCCATATCACAACGGTCAGCGGCGGTGCAGACAGAAATGCAATAAAAGCAATGATCTCGGGCATAGGTTTAAAGAAGGGCGGTAAGTACCGTCTTGAATTTAAGTGTGAAACCGGCAAGGATGAGGAGATTCCGTTCTCACTGAGGAGCACCGGAGGCTCAGAGGTGTACTTTAAGGATGTATTTACAGGAACCGGTTCAAAAACTGAGTTCAGCACGGAATTTGTGTCATCCGGAACTGATGATACCGTTCTCGAATTTCTGATGGGCGGAACCGATAATCTTCGTCTCAGCCTTTATGACGTTAAGGTTACAAGAATCGGATAGAATGATTTTACTCACAGAAAAAAATCCGTACAGTCACATGACCGTACGGATTTTTTTATAAATTGCTGTTTCAGAAATCAGCTGTTTTTTTCCGAACCGAGTATTTTGTAAAGAATTCTGTAAAGCTCCATTGCCTCACCGGCTTCAAGCTTAACACAAGAGCTCATTTTTGCCGGTATATCAGCGGCCTTTTCTCTCAGTGCCATACCTGCTTCTGTAACTGAAACCTTAAGAACTCTTTCGTCTTCTGCGGATCTTTTTCTTGTGACATATTCTTTTTTCTCAAGGGCTTTAAGAAGCGGGGTAAGTGTACCGGAGTCAAGGAAAAGACACTCGCCGAGTTCCTTTACGCTTATTTCAGTTTTCTCCCACAATACCATCATGGTTATATACTGGGTATATGTGAGATCTATCTCCTTAAGAAACGGTGTGTATTTTTTTATGATTTCCTTTGAAGCTGCATAGAGCGGAAAACACAGCTGGTTTTCGAGCTTCAGTGCGTCGTATTTACTGCTCATTTCTTTCACTTCCGATGATTAATCCTCTTCGAGGTCAAGTACTTCTCCGTTAAGCTGTGCCTCATAGGCTCTTCGTACTGCCCTGGCAAGCTGGTCACCGCATGATGTTCCGCGTTTTCCGCATTCTATACCGGTAAGCTGCTTCTCAATCCGGTCAACTGTCTGTCCTTCGACGAGAATCGGTATTGCCTTCAGATTGCCGTTGCATCCGCCCATGAACTTTACGTTGTGAACCACGTCACCGTCCAGGTCAAGTGAAATAAGCTGTGAGCATGTGCCGCTTGTAATATAGTCGTAATGATACATCAGAGTACCTCCTTAATTCTGTTTCTTACCTTGTCAAGTGAAGCTGTCGGTTCAAATCTTGCAGCGATTTCGCCGTTTCTGTCGATGAGAATCTTTGTAAAGTTCCACTTGATGTTTCCGTTGTTTTTGTAATCCTTGTCCATTTTCTTTACTACCGGGCCGAGGACAAGCTTCATAGGACCGTCAAATCCTTCAAACTTTGTGTTTTCTGTAATCCACTTATAAAGCGGAACTGCATTTTCGCCGTTTACATCTATCTTTGAATACTGAGGAAATGTAATGCCGTATCTGCCTGTGCAGAAATCATGAATTTCCTCGTCATTGCCCGGAGCCTGGCTGCCGAACTGATTGCATGGGAAGTCGAGAATCTCCAGTCCGCTTTCATGCAGCTCATCATAGATGTTCTGGAGCTCTTCGTACTGCGGTGTGAAGCCGCATCCTGTTGCTGTGTTCACGATAAGAAGTGCTTTGCCTTTGAAAATGTCAAGTGAAATATCACTTCCGTCCTGTGCTTTTACAGAAAAATCATATGCGTTCATTTTTTTATCCTCCTTATATTCTGAATATTAGATTGGGTACAATTTAATTATATACAACTGAAGCGGATTTGTCAAGCCTTCTGAGAATTATTTATTCTATTGACGTATTCTTATCGGAGGAGTATAATTATAGAGGCTGCATTTACAGTAAACGACAAATGAAACGGTCGTTTGCACTGAACATATGCATCCGGAAAAAAGGAAAAAAGGGAGATTAGTTTTTATGAAACAGATTATTAACAGCCTTCTGGAATCTGACATGTACAAATTCAGTATGGGACAGGCAATCTATCATCAGTTTCCGGGGTATAAAACCACCTGGACATTCAAGTGCAGAAACAAGGACGTAAAATTTACACCTGAAATGGTTGAGGAAATAAAAAGACAGATAGAGGCATACTGCACACTTCGCTTCACTGAGGACGAACTTCAGTATCTTGACAAAATAAAATGGATCCGCGGTTCATATATTGACTTCCTGCGCATCTGGCAGCCGCGTTATGAGGACTTTGAGATAACTGACCAGGCAGAATGCGGTCTTTCAATTGAGGCAAAGGGAACCTGGCTTAATACTTCGATGTACGAGATTCCTGTTATGTCGATTGTAAATGAAGTATACTTTGCAATGAAATACAACTATGATGAGCTTATCGCTGACTTCAGGTCAAAGCTTGAGGATAAGATTAAAAAGCTTACGGACGGAACATATTCACTCGGCAACTTCAGTGAATTCGGCCTCAGACGCAGACTTTCCGGAGAAGCACAGGAGATGGCTGTTAAAATGCTCTGCGAGAACAACGGGAAGTACACAGGCTCACACTGCGTAGGTACTTCAAACGTTTATCTCGCCAAAAAGTACGGTGTAACACCGGTCGGAACAATGGCACACGAATGGATAATGTGCGTAGGCCAGGGCAATCACAAGCACAATCCTGCCTACTCAAACTGGTACGCACTTGAGGCATGGAAGAATGAGTACGGTGTACTCAACGGTACGGCACTTACTGATACAATCACAACAGACTGCTTCCTCAAGGACTTCCAGCTCACATATTCCACACTTTTCAGCGGTGTGCGTCATGACAGCGGAGATCCGTTTGAGTGGGGTGAAAAGATGATTGCACACTACATCAGTCTCGGTATTGATCCGAAGACAAAGACACTTCTCTTCAGCGACAGTCTTGACTTCGAAAAGGCTCACAGACTCAATGAACGCTTCAGTGACAGAATTAAGGTAGCCTTCGGTATAGGAACATATATTTCAAACGATACCTCAGTTCCTGCACTTAATATAGTAATGAAGACAACAGCCTGCAACGGTCAGGATGTTGCGAAGATTTCCGACACACCGGGCAAGGGTATGTGCAAGAACCCTGCATATGTCGACTATCTCCAGCGCTGTATCGACTGGAGAATGAATCATGCTGAGTACAGCAGTGAATCAGGAAAGAACTGACAGTAATCTTTTCCTGTAAATACTGAAAAAAGCAGGCGTAACAGAGCTGCATATAAAACGGCTCTGCTGCGCTTTTTTCCGGCTTTAAGAAAGATATTCACTGTAATTCAGTTACATTTGTAACTGCCTTTTATTACAAATGGCATCTGTTTTCATACTTCATTTTATGTTAAAATACAGTAAAGCAGTGATATCATCGGTATCATGCCAGGGATAGTGAAGCTGCGGAAAGGATTTTTTTATGGACATATACAGTGCCTTTCACAGAATATTCGGGGTACAGGCAGTAAGCATAACAAGTGAGGTTCTTGACGGGGAAAGCGGGTTTTCAAGCCGGATTGCCTCGGAGGTGCCTTCGATACTCAGATACACTGCACAGACTGCAGACGGCAGCAGAATAGAATTTGCCGGCAAAAGCAAAACCAGCAGGGTTATTGTGAACGGAGTGCGTGTTTTCGGCCGGAACAATCCTGCTCTTCTTGCAGGTCTTGCGCTTAATCACAGAATATTCGGATACAACGGAAGTATAGTTCGCGAGGCCCTGGTCTGCAGAGGTCTTGAGAGCAGATTCCGCGACAGTATACCTCATATATACGGAAGCGTTCATTCAGCCTTCGGAACATCCGGATTTGTGGCTATGAAGGAATTTGAGAGTTCCGATGATGACAGTGCGCTTGTATATCCGGTTCTTGATTTTCTTGCAGACCTGCATGCTGAGTACTTCGGAAAAAAAGAGTGTATATGCCGTCTCGGGCTTAATCATTACTCTGAAGGAATATATAAAAGATCGCGAAGATGCCTTGGGCTTATGTTCAGAAAGCTTGAGGCCGAAAACCTGAAGCTGCTCGGCAGTGAAAAAATCAGTCTTGTCACGGAGTTCATAGAAAACATTCATAACGAATACCGTAAGTATTCCGGACGAATGACGCTTACACACAATGACTGTTCAGTCCGGAATCTGATTCACTACGGTGACAGGTTCTGTCTTTACGACTGGGAGCTTGCCTGCTATCAGAATCCGGAGCACGATACCGTTGAATATCTGATATCAGTCCTTGACAGGCTTTCCGACAGTGAGGTAAACGATGCACTTGACTACTATAAAAACAGGTTTGAGGCTCTCAGCGGCACACATATAAACAGTGATGAGTACTGTTCAGTTCTTATGTACAACACGCTTGAATACTGTGTGAACAAGCTGTCTCTGCTGAGACTTGCGGACCTTGAACTGAAGACCGGATATATATCGCTGCTTGTGTCAAACACATCACGCATGACTGATATAATAAGAGAACGTCAGTCACACCTTATGAACAGCTGAAAATCAGAGGGGAAGGATAATATGGAACAGGAACTTGAGATACTCGAACTTGCTGACTATTCCGAACGTTTTGAGGCCGGAGGATGCTCAGCATACCTTATTGTAAACAAAAAAATGCAGGACTGCCAGTGCCTGTTCGGTTTTGTAACGCTTACTGAGTCCCTGTCAGACGTTTGTGCGCTGTTTGAGGCCATGGAGAACCGTGCCAGGGAAATGGGATACAGTACTCTGACAGGACCGGTAAACTACTGCTCATGGATGTCGTACCGCTGGACAGTCAGCAACTTTGAAACAAAGCTCTATCCTGACTGCACCAATCCGGAGTACTATCCGGAGCTTGTGAAAAAAGCCGGGTACCATGAGCTCTACACATACAGAAGTGCGGATATTGATATTCACAATCCGCTGTTTGAAGCCGGCAGGGAGCTGTATCAGCAGAAGCTCAGCGAGGGGTTTACTTTCAGATTTTTTGAAGGTGATGCCGTATATGAGCTTGCCGAAGAAGTGTTCCGGATTTCAGAGGAGGCATTCAGGGGAAGCTTCCTTTACTGTGAGATACCGTACAGGGTATTTGAAAAGCTTTACCTGAGCTGGACAAGAAACGCCCGTCTTGTTATGTACATGGCTTATGACGGCGAAAAGCCGGTGGGATATGTCATGGGATACGAAAGTCCTTACGGCGACTGCTTTATCTCAAAGACAAGCGCTGTGCTCCCTGAATACCAGAAACACAGAATATACACGGCTCTGCTGTATCTCGGATGCAGCTATGTACTGGATATGGGATACAGCAGTATGATGTATCACTTCCAGTGTGAGCAGAAGAATATTTTCCACCGTTTTGAAAAGCACATAGAATCAAACGAAAAACGATACGCCGTATTTACAAAGGAATTATGATTATGAAAAAATGTGTCAGATGTCTCAATGACAGCACCGTGCGCCGCCTTAAGCTTGACAGCGAAGGGGTATGCTGTTACTGCAGAAACTATGAAAAAACAGCACCTGTACTGAATGACCGGGAAAGGCTCGAGGCTCTTTTTAAGGAGAGAATTGACGCGGTAAAGGGAAAATACACATACGACGCCGCTCTCGGCATATCCGGCGGAAAGGACAGTATCTATGTTCTGCACCAGCTTGTGAACAGATACGGCCTTAAAGTAAAGACCTTTACAATGCTCAACGGTTTTTTCAGCGATGAGGCCCGTGCAAATGTTGACAGGCTTGTTAAGGAGTTCGGAGTTGATCATGAGTATATTCCGTTTCCTGAGGATATGCTGAAAAGATTTTACCGTCATTCAGTAAAGAAATGGCTGACTCCGTGTATAGCATGCTCATACCTCGGCTATGCTGCCATGATTAACTATACTGCCCGTATTGACGCAGGAATGTGTATCCATGGCAGAAGTCCTCAGCAGATGCTCAGATACTACGGTGATGATGTTTTTACTCCGCTTGTTAATGCCGGTCTCGGACATGCTGCGGATGTTGACTGTGAAAAGCTGTATGCTGACCTTCTTGCTGTTGTGGAGGACAGAATGAGCGGACAGCTGCTTGCTGATGTTAAGGAAGTACTGTATAACGGTGCTGACAGCAGCCGGTTTAAGGAGTTTGTGGGATACTTCCTGTATCACGACTATGACGAAGAAAGTATAGTAAAGTTTCTGCGTGAGAACACAGGCTGGAAAACAGATGACAGGTATGACCACTATGACTGCAGGATTCACAATGCAGCTCACTATATTTATCAGTGCGCGGAAGGAAGACCGCACTGTCTGCCTGAAACGAGCGTGCTTGTGAGAAGCGGGAAGCTGACAAGGGAGGAAGGTCAGAAGCTTGTTCAGTCTGCTGTTATTCATAACAGACCTGATGATGAGCTTAAGCTTCTGTTTGACACAATAGATATTAAGCAGACTCCGGTATTTATCAAGGCCGGAATCTATAAAAACTTCGTGAAAAAATGAGATTAGTAAATTATCTGTTTTATAAAAAAAAGTTTCTGCTTTATTTTCTGGCTGCATCAGCTGTGGCATGGATAATGAAGTTTGTGTATCATCTTCCGTCATCTGTTTTCAGGGTTACTGCACTGACAGTATTCATGCTGGTCTGGGTACTGCGTACTCTTGATGATGCAGGTGACTATAAAAAGGATGCGGGAAAAAAGAAGCAGTATCTTTCGGAAAATGAACTCTGCGCCGCTGCTGCAGTTCTGACGGCTGCATTTGTACTGATTAATACGGCATCATTTGGAATAAAGGGAACTCTGAGCATAGTTCCGGCTGTTTATCCGTGGCTGTGGGGAAGAATGGAGTTTCTTAAGCCATGGTATATGGCCCTGGTTTTTGTTTACTTTACTGTTATGTGCGGAGTGTTTGTGAGTCTGCAGACTGTTGCCGGTACTGTCATATGCATTCTTTGCTCACTTATATACGCAAAGTTTAAAAAGGAGAAAAAACATGAGACTGATTCCTGAAAATACTGAGGTGTCTGTAAGAAATCTTGGAGGTAAAGCATTTAACCTTGACAGACTCTGTGCTATCGGATGCGAGGTTCCTGAGTTTATTGTGCTTTCATCTGAAGTGTTTACCGGGTTCCTCGGAGACAGCCTTGATGAGTACAGAAGCCTGCTTTCAGACTATTCTGAGGGCAGCAGGCTTCGTATTCTTGATATTATAAAGAACTGCAGCTTTTCTGAAGATACTGTCGAAAAGATAACTGAAGCTGTTTCAGAAACATTCGGTGACCTGCCTGTGTCAGTGCGTTCCAGTGCTGTGGACGAAGACAGTGAGGAGCATTCCTTTGCCGGAATGATGGAAAGTTTTCTTAATGTTTCAGGTAAAGATGAAATACTTGACAGCGTTAAAAAGTGTTATCTTTCCTGTTTTTCGGAGAGAATAATGAAGTA
>JAZUIH010000092.1:0-12307 GCA_045642145.1 Oscillospiraceae bacterium
ATTCAGCGGAATCCGAATCTCAACACGACCGGACTGCATAGACAGGAAAATTCTTGACGAGCTTTGCAGATACGGTGTTACAGCCATAGAACTCGGCTGTCAGAGCATGGATGACGAGGTTCTCAGACTCAATGACAGAGGACACAGTGCTGAGGACGTTGTTAAGGCTTCCGCGCTGATACGTGAGTACGGATTTGAACTCGGACATCAGATGATGACAGGACTTTACGGTTCCTCACCGGAGAAGGACAGGTATACAGCGGAACGTATTGCTGATATAGGACCTGATACCGTACGAATTTATCCGGTTGTTATCCTTGATGGTACAAGGCTTGCAGAGCTTTACAGGCAGGGTGTGTACACTGTTTACAGTATCGACGAGATGACTGATTACTGCGCTGACTATATGAAGCTTTTCGAGGACAGAGGTATAAGGATTATAAAGTGCGGACTGCATGCATCGGAAACGGTTGAGGGCGAAATGACCGGCGGATACTATCATCCTGCATTCAGGGAACTCTGTGAGAGCAGAAAGTACAGAAGGATGCTTGATGAAATTCTTGATGAGGGTAAGTACAGGATTGAGGTCAGACCTGAACTTGTCAGCAGGGTTATCGGTCAGAAGCGTTCGAATATTAATTATTTCAGCCTGAAGGGGATTGACATAAAAGTTGTTTCTTCAGTGCAGAAGGAAGAAGTAAATGTATTTAAAATCACTTGAACTGCATGGTTTCAAGTCCTTTCCTGACAAGGTTACACTGTCTTTTGACAAGGGACTTACAGGTGTAGTAGGGCCTAACGGCAGCGGAAAAAGTAATATAGGCGACGCCGTGAGATGGGTGCTTGGTGAACAGTCAACCAAAACCCTGCGCGGAAGCAAGATGGAAGATGTTATTTTTTCCGGTACTACAGCGAGAAAACCGGCCGGGTTTGCGTCTGTAACACTTACGATAGACAACAGCACCGGTGAACTGAATCATGATGACAAAGAAGTTGCCGTAACGAGAAAAATTTACCGTAACGGTGACAGTGAATACAGAATAAACGGAAAGTCAGTACGACTTAAGGACATTAACGAGCTGTTTATGGATACAGGTCTCGGAAGAGACGGATACTCCATAATCGGTCAGGGCCGAATTGCCGAGATTGTCGGTGCCAGAAGCACTGAGAGACGTGATATATTCGAGGAGGCAGCCGGAATTTCAAAGTTCCGCTACAGAAAAGCAGAGGCCCAGAGGAAGCTTGCGCAGGCACAGGACAACCTCAACAGACTTCAGGATATCGTCAGCGAGCTCGAATCAAGAGTTGAGCCGCTGAGAAAGCAGTCTGAGAAGGCTGAGAAGTTTCTTGTCCTTGCGGACAGCAGAAAACAGCTCGAAATTTCCCTGTGGATAAATGAGCTTAATCAGCTTAAGGCAGCTATAGACAAGCTTGCAGAGGATTCACTTGTATTTACGGCTCAGTATGAGAATATTGAGAGCCGTATTGAACGTGAGGAGCAGGAAATACAGGCCGCTTACGACAGGATGCGTGAAATCACGCTTAAGATTGACGAGTACAAGCAGCTCATACTTGATACTGAACGCAGTTCGTCGGATTTTCGCTCCGGCATTGCTGTATGCGAAAATGACATAAAGCACAGTGAGAGCATTATCCAGTCCCTTAAGGAAAAGCAGGACAACGAGGAAAATGCAAGAAAAGCTGTATTTCAGAAAATAGAAGAGCTTAAGCAGAAGCTTGCTGAAAATGAACAGAGCGTTAAAGATACCGAAAACGAAATTCTTGAAACTGAAAAGCAGTTCAGCGAAACAGAACGCGAGGCAAGCGAGGCCGAAAAGACCTTCGGCAGCAGCGAAACCAGTATAAGCGGGCTCTATCTCAAGCAGAATGAGATAAAGCTTGCTGCTGCATCAGCTGCATCAAAGCAGGAGGAGACCTGCAGGCAGCTTGATGATATCGGACGTCAGCTCGGCGAGTTTGAAGGAACTGTCAGCAGATACGAGGAAGATATCAGAACGGCGAAGGAAACTCTTGAGATTATAGAGGAAAAGGAAAAGGAGTCCGAAAACAAACTTGCCGGACTCTCCATGATGTATAAAAAGAAGAAAACTGCATTTGACGAAAAGAAACAGCAGTTTGATGAGCTTACCCTTCAGATGAGGGAAAAGCAGCAGAGGGAAAAGCTGCTTCAGGATCTTGAAAACAGCATGGAAGGCTTCAACTACAGTGTAAAGGAAATACTCAAAGCCTCAAAGACTTCACGCATTTCCGGTATATACGGTACAGTGGCGCAGCTGATTACAGTAGACAGTGAGTATACTACTGCAGTCGAGACAGCACTCGGCGGCGCTCTTCAGAATATTATTGTAAAAAACGAGGACACTGCCAAGAGATGCATCGCCCTGCTCAAGGAGCTTAAAAAGGGACGTGCGACCTTCCTGCCGGTTACCTCTGTTAAACCGTATGAGTTCCACGATAACGGAGTCAGAAACGAGTCCGGATTTGTAGCACTCGGTGACGAGATTGTCAGCTGTGATGCTGAGTTCAGAAAGATTATGAGCAACCTTCTCGGCAGGACAGTAATTGCGGAGGATATTGACTACGCTTCAGTTATTGCGAAAAAGTACTCATATAAGTTCCGTATAGTTACACTTGACGGTCAGGTAATCAATGCCGGCGGTTCATTCACCGGCGGTTCCGCAGTTCAGTCAGGCGGTATGCTTTCAAGAAAAAATGAGATAAATGAGCTTTCTGAAAAGATAAAGGAACTTACTCAGTCAACGTCCAGGGCAAGGGAAGAAGCTGAGAAAATCAAGGCTGAAGCCGAAAAGATACGTCTGGAATCAGAAGCGGAAAATGAGACAAAGCAGAAGCTCAGCGAGGACAAGCTTAGTTTCAGGTCTGAGATAAAAAGTCTCGGGTCGATTCTTCAGCAGTCAAGGCAGCAGAACAAAAACCTTCAGGACAGTCGTGTAAGACTTGAAAAGGCTCTTGAAGAGACTGAGGCTGTTATCAGAAGCTCTGAAGAGGAACTTGAAAAATTAAATGCACAGATAGAAGCAGTCCAGTCTGAAATAGATTCTCAGCAGAGTCTTAAGGAAGGACTTGTAAATAAGCGAAAAGAGCTTTCTGACAGACTTTATGAACTCAGGTTCAGAAAGATGGAAACCCAGAAGGCATGTGAGGCTGTAAAGCTTGAAATAAGCCACAGTGAGAGTGATGTCCGTAACCTCAGCACCAGTGCCGGACAGATTGCAGAAGAGATTGAAAGCAATCAGAAAATAATAGAAAGCATGAAGGCTGAGATAGAAAAGAACAGGACAGAGCTTGAAAACTCTGCACGAAAAACTGAGGAGTACAGGCAGGCTATAAACAGCTCATCTGAACTTCACAGCCGCCATGAACAGGAAATAACGGAAAAGCGCGCCGGACTCAGACAGATTAATGAGGAGAAGGAGCATGTTTCACGTGAACTTTCCAGATTTGACGAGAAGAAGATAAATACGCAGCGTGACTATGACACCATCATTGCACGTCTGTGGGACAATTACGAGCTTACACGTACCGAGGCCGAGGAGAACGCGGTAGTCCTTGAAAATATACCTGAGGCTCAGAAAAAGCTCACTGAGGTTAAAAATTCAATACGTGCCCTCGGAAGCATCAACGTTGCTGCCATTGAAGAGTACAAGGAAGTATCCGAGAGATACGGTTTCCTCTCAGGCCAGCTTAAGGATGTTGAGACATCCAAGCGTGAGCTTGAAAAGCTCATCGAGGAGCTTACCACTGACATGCAGAGAATATTTGCCGAAAGCTTTGCACAGATAAACAAAAACTTCAGGGAGATATTCACAGACCTTTTCGGCGGCGGAAAGGCAGATCTTGAGCTTACTGATCCTGACAATATTCTTGAGTCAGGTATAGAGATCAAGGTTGCACCTCCGGGCAAGGTGATCAAGAATCTTATCGCCCTCTCAGGCGGTGAGCAGGCGTTTGTTGCCATCGCAATCTACTTTGCGATTCTCCGTATAAAGCCGGCGCCTTTCTGCATACTCGATGAAATCGACGCCGCCCTTGACGAAGTAAATGTACGAAAGTACGCTTTTTATCTCAAAAACTTTGTCAGCACAACCCAGTTCATTCTCGTAACCCACAGAAGAGGTACAATGGAACTTGCCAATGTTCTCTACGGTGTTACAATGCAGCAGAACGGCGTATCAAAGCTTCTTAAAATGAATCAGGTCGATATTCCTGATGAAATATCACAGTAAAAACAGCGGCGTGCTTTTCCGGCACGCCGCTGTTCTGGTAATATTCTGAAAACGTGACAAATCAGGAAATCAAAAACCTTGAAAACGTGA
Source organism: Oscillospiraceae bacterium (assembly GCA_045642145.1). GTDB lineage: Bacteria > Bacillota > Clostridia > Oscillospirales > Ruminococcaceae > HUN007. Next base: position 4,359 of record JAZUIH010000092.1, read on the forward strand.
TAATTCGGGTGATAAAAAATCCCGAAAACGTGATTTTGTTAGCACTTGAAATAAAGTATGGTTTGTGGTACAATTAATTATGTATTTCAAAATAACCAGGAGGTTTTATGGGACTTTTTAGTAAAATAAAAGCTGGACTTCTGAAAACGAAGCAGCAGATGATATCAAAGATAGCACTTCTGCTTCATTCATTTACAAAAATAGACGAGGATCTTTTTGAGCAGCTTGAGGAAACGCTTATCATGAGTGACGTGGGAGTTGAAACCTCACTCGAAATCTGTGACAGGCTCAGGAAGGTTATAAAGGAGCAGGGTATAACTGATCCTAAGGAAATCATGCGTCTTATCCATGAGATAGTTGCTGAGATGATGGGAGAGGATACTAAGCTTGACCTTTCAACAAAACCGTCAGTAATCATGGTTATCGGTGTTAACGGTGCCGGAAAGACAACTACCATCGGCAAGCTCTGCCACAAGCTGAAGAACGAGGGAAAGAAAGTAATCGTTGCTGCTGCTGATACATTCAGAGCGGCTGCCATTGACCAGCTTCAGGTGTGGACTGAGAGAGCCGGAGTTGATATAGTAAAGCACGCAGAGGGTTCTGATGCTGCTGCGGTTGTTTTTGATGCGATAACAGCAGCAAAGGCAAGAAACTGCGATGTTGTTATTGTTGATACCGCCGGAAGACTTCACAACAAGAAAAACCTTATGGACGAGCTTGCGAAAATAAACCGAATAGTATCGCAGCAGGCTGAAGGATGTTCAAGAGAGATTCTTCTCGTTCTTGATGCCACAACCGGACAGAATGCCGTAAACCAGGCAAGACTTTTCAAAGAGGCAGCGGACATCACAGGTATAGTTCTTACCAAGCTTGACGGTACAGCCAAGGGCGGTATAGTTATTTCCATAAAGAACGAGCTCGATATTCCGGTTAAGCTTATCGGCCTCGGAGAGAAAATTGATGACCTTCAGGACTTCAGCAGTGCAGATTTTGTAAACGCACTCTTCGGTGATGAAGTTCTTGACGGTGAGATTAATTTCAGCGATGAAGAATCTGAAATTCAGGATAACGAAGAGCCTGATGAAGAGATAACAGAAGAAACAGCTGAAGAAGCGTTCGAAGAAGTAACCGAAACAGCCGGAGAAATTGCTGAAGAAGTAACTGAGACAGCTGAAGAAATTGCTGAAGAAGTAACTGAGACAGCAGAAGAAGCAGCTGAAGAAGTAACTGAGACAGCTGGAGAAACAGCCGTAGAAGTAACTGAAACAGCTGAAGAAACAGCCGTAGAAGTAACTGAGACAGCTGGAGAAACAGTCGAGGAAGTAACTGAAACAGCTGAAGAAACAGTCGAAGAAGCAACTGAGACGGCTGAAGAAACAGCTGCAGAAGTAACTGAGACGATTGAAGAAACAGTCGGAGAAGTAACTGAAACGGTTGAAGAAGCTGCAGAAACAGCATCAGAAAATGTTGAGGAAGTGGCTGAACAGTCAGAAGAAACAGAAGAAGAACCAGCTGAAGGAAAGAAGAAAAAATCAATCTTCGATTTCTTCAGAAGAAAAAAGAAATAAGGAATAATAAAAAATGAAAGTAATTTTAGCTTCAAACAACAAACATAAGCTTGAAGAGATAAAAAAGATTCTTGAACCCCTCGGATATGAGGTAATGTCACAGGCGGAAGCCGGATGCAGTATAGACGTTGAGGAAACAGGAACCACATTTGAAGAAAACGCAGCTCTCAAGGCACAGGCTGTATATGAAATGACAAAAACTGCTGTAATCTCTGATGACAGCGGACTTGAGGTTGATTACCTCAACGGTGCACCGGGTGTATATTCACACAGATATGCCGGAGAAAATGCAACAGACGCTGACAGATGCGCAAAGCTTCTCTCTGAACTCTCCGGTGTGGAAGACAGGGACAGAACAGCAAGGTTTGTATGTGTGCTCTGCTTTATCGACGAAAACGGTGAGAAGACAATAATCAGAGGAACATGCGAGGGAATTATCGGTACTGAACCGCGCGGTGAAAACGGATTCGGATATGATCCTGTATTTATGTACGGAGACAGATCATTTGCCGAGATTTCCGCTGAGGAAAAGAACTCAGTGAGTCACAGAGCTGATGCATTAAGAAAATTTGCGGAAACTATTAATAATATGAAAGGCTGATAATATGCTTACAAGCAAACAGAGATCAATTTTAAGAGGAATAGCAAGTACATACGAAACAATTTTCCAGGTTGGAAAAAACGGCATTCAGGATACACTTATAGCTCAGGTAAATGATGCTCTCAGAGCAAGGGAGCTTATCAAGCTCAGAGTACTTGACAACAGCCCTTACACAGCAAGGGAGGCTGCTGATGAAATAGCAGAAAAGACCGGTTCTGATGTTGTACAGGTTGTCGGAAGCAGATTTGTTCTTTTTAAGAGAAATCCAAAGGACCCTGTAATTGATATTAAGCTCTGATGGCCAGGACAGGACTTTTCGGAGGAACATTCAATCCGGTTCACAGGGGACATCTTCATCTTGCTGAGGAGGCCTTTACTGCACTCGGACTTGACAGGCTTATTTTCATACCGTCAAACATTCCTCCGCACAAGGACGCAGGAAATCTGTGCAGCAACACTGACAGATTTGAGATGTGCCGGCTTGCAGCTGAGGATCGTCCAGGATTTGAGGTTTCTGACTTCGAGCAGAGGCAGGGCGGAAAAAGCTATTCGGTTTATACAGTGGGCCATTTTTCCGAACAGTATCCTGATGACGAGCTGTACTTCATAGTCGGCAGCGACATGCTCATGTGTTTTGACAAATGGTACAGGTTTGAGGATATTCTGAAGAAGGTAACACTTGCGGTTGTTTCAAGGGAGTACGATGACCATGAGAAGCTCAGGCAGAAGGCATCGGAACTCTCGGACTACGGAAAGATAACAGTTCTCAGCGCTGAACCGTTCCCGGTTTCCTCAACTGAAATCAGGGAGCGGATTGCCTGCGGGCAAAATTATTCTTGCTATTTGCCTGAAAAAGTAGTACAATATATTAGACTGAACAATTTATACGTATAGCGGGTTGGTGATTATATTTGTTTGACGTTGAAAATATTAAGGATTTTCTAAAAAACCGTCTCTCAGAAAAAAGATATATACACTCAGTCAACGTAGCCGATGAGTGCAGAAAGCTTGCACAGAGGTATGACGAGGATGAGGAAAAGGCTTATTTTGCCGGACTTGTGCACGATATCTGCAAGGAGATACCGGCAGAAGAACTTAAGGAAATGGCTGCCTCTTCAGGTCTGGGTGTCAGTGATGCCGAGCTTGAAACCAAGGCACTGTGGCATGCAGTTGCAGGTGCTGCGTTTGCAAGGGATGCGCTGATGATTGATGACGAGGACATTATCAATGCAGTGCGTTTTCACACAATAGGCAGAGCCGGGATGTCGAGAATTGAGGAGATCGTTTATATCGGTGATCTCATTTCTGCAGACAGAACGTACAAAGACGTAAAAAAGTTCAGAAAACTTGCGTATCAGGATATGGACAGGGTTATGCTTGAAGCGCTTATCTTTTCCATAGAGTCTGTTACGGAAAAAAAAGGCCTTATTCCTGAATACACTCTTGCTGCCTATAATTACTATGCTGCCAGAGAAGCCGGACGTGTGCAGGAAAGGAAATAAAAATGGTAAAGAGAAACAAGTTTAAAATATTCACTGATATTATTCTGCTTCTCCTGACTCTTGCTGCGGTTTATTTTCTCGGTGTGGCTATGATAAAGTCACTTATTGCTGCAAAGCAGCCGTTTATGAGTGAGAATGCAGGTCAGCTTGAAACTGATACCAGCAATTATCTTCTTAAGCCAAGTGAGCCTGAGATGGTATTTGACGGACTTGATTTTAACCAGTACATTGAAGGCCAGTATACTGTGCTTTGTCTCGGAATGGACGAGGAAGGTCAGAACACTGATATTATGATTCTTGCTGTTTTTGACCTCAACGCAGCAAAGATTAATCTTCTCCAGATTCCGCGTGACTGTTATGTCGGTCCGGAGTACACAGCCAACGAGACAGGCAAGATAAACAGTGTGTTCTATGACGGCACATGTGCCGGCTCAGACGGCATAAACAAGGTTGTAACATGTGTCAGGGACCTTTTTGGTATTCCTGTTGACAGCTATATTGCCATAAAGTGTACGGATGTTCCGCCGGTTGTTGACGCTATGGGCGGTCTGCCGATTAACGTTCCCTTCGATATTATTTACGAGGGTGACAAGATAATATACAGCGGTGAGCAGGTTCTTAACGGTGAACAGTCGGAGTGGTTTGTAAGATTCCGTCATGATTACCTTGAGGGGGACATTGCAAGAATAAGAGCCCAGAGAATTTTCCTTGCTGCCGGTATGCAGAAGATAAAAAATCTCGGTACACTTAAGGTTCTGAGTATATACCCTACACTCAGACAGTATGTTACTTCAGACCTTGATATCAGTGAGATAGGAATGATATGCGATTTTGCGCAGAAGGTTCCTATGGAAAACGTAACAGTCAGAATGGTTCCGGGCGAGGATCTTGTTCCGGGTGACTTAAATAATTTTTACGGTTATTCTGTTCACGAAGCTGAAACAGTTGAAATGCTTAATGAGTATTTCAGACCGTATCAGGAGGATATGACTGCTGAAGAGCTTCATCTGTGCGAAGTAAAACACACAGCCTCCTACTATGACGATGACAGCAGCAATTTCGGAGATATTGCAGAAGGCAGGGTTCCTGAAATACCATTCAGGGAAGACGCAAATTCACTTGCCAGAGATTAATGAAAGGATTGAAACAATGGAAATACAGGAAAAGCTCAGAAAGATAGTTCAGGTTCTTGATTCAAAGAAGGCTGAAGACATAGAGGTTCTCGGAATAAGAGACCTTACAGTGCTTTCCGACTATTTTGTAATAGCAAACGGCACAAGCACGACACATACAAAAACTCTTGCTGACGAAGTTGAATTTCAGCTTTCACAGGCCGGAATCAAGCCTGCAAGAACAGAAGGACATAACGGTTCAAACTGGATAATTATCGACTATTCAGATATAATTGTTCATGTTTTCTACAAGGAAACAAGAGAATTCTATCAGCTTGAAAGACTCTGGGCTGACGGCGAACACCTCAGCATCGAGGAATTACTGAAATAAATAAAAGGGAGCAGTTTTTTATGAATAAGTATGATTTTGCTGCGATAGAGGCAAAATGGCAGAAAATATGGGAGGAAAAAGGAACTTTCAGAGCAGACAATGACTATTCAAAGCCTAAGTTCTATTCACTTGTTGAGTTCCCGTATCCTTCAGGACACGGCATGCACGTAGGTCATATCAAGGCATATTCAGGCCTTGAGGTAGTAAGCAGAAAGAGACGTATGGAAGGATACAACGTACTTTTCCCTATCGGATTTGATGCATACGGACTTCCTACTGAAAATACAGCTATCAAGGACAATATTCATCCGAGAATAGTAACTGACAGAAATATCGAAAAGTTCACAAACCAGCTTAAGACTGTAGGTTTCTCATTTGACTGGTCAAGAGTTGTTGACACAACTGAGGAAGGCTACTACAAGTGGACACAGTGGATTTTCCTCAAGATGTTTGAAAACGGTCTTGTATTCAGAGACAAGACAAACGTAAACTACTGCCCGAGCTGCAAGGTTGTACTTTCAAACGAAGACTCACAGGGCGGCAAGTGTGACGTATGCCACAGCGATATCATTCAGAAGACAAAGGAAGTATGGTATCTCCGCATTACAGAATATGCTGACAAGCTTCTTCAGGGACTTGAGGAGGTTGACTATCTTCCTAACGTAAGACTCCAGCAGGAGAACTGGATCGGCAAGTCAACAGGTGCGTTTGTAAACTTCAGCCTTAAGGAACATGATGACAAGCTCCGTATCTATACAACACGTCCTGATACACTCTATGGTGTAACATTCATGGTTATTGCGCCTGAACATCCTGTTATTCAGAAGTACAGAGACAGCATAAGCAATATCGATGCTCTTGACGAATACAGAACAGAGTGCGCAAAGAAGAGCGAATTCGAAAGAACACAGCTTGTCAAGGACAAGACAGGCGTAAAGATAGAAGGCCTCACAGCTGTAAATCCTGTAACAGGCAAGGAGATTCCTGTTTACATCTCAGACTATGTAATGATGGGTTACGGTACAGGTGCAATTATGGCAGTACCTGCTCATGATACAAGAGACTATGACTTCGCAAAGAAGTTCGGCATTGAAATTATCGAAGTAATAAAGGGCGGAGATATTTCAAAGGAAGCATACACAGGCGAAGGCGAGCTTGTAAACTCAGGCGAGCTCAACGGCATTTCAAACAAGAAGGATGCTGTGGCAAAGGCTCTTGAAATTCTTGAAAAGCTCGGATGCGGCGAGAAGGGTGTACAGTTCAAGATGAAGGACTGGGCATTTAACCGTCAGAGATACTGGGGCGAACCTATTCCGATTGTACACTGCGATACATGCGGTATGGTTGCTGTTCCTTACGAGGAGCTTCCTCTCAGACTTCCTGAGGTTGAAAACTTTGAGCCTGGTACAGACGGCGAAAGCCCGCTTGCAAAGATTGACAGCTTCGTTAAGTGCAAGTGTCCTAAGTGCGGTAAGGATGCAAGAAGAGAAACTGATACCATGCCTCAGTGGGCCGGTTCATCATGGTACTTCCTCCGTTACTGCGATCCAAAGAACGACAGTGAATTTGCTTCACAGGAAGCACTCAGATACTGGATGCCTGTTGACTGGTACAACGGCGGTATGGAACACGTTACACGTCATATGATTTACAGCCGTTTCTGGCACAAGTTCCTCTATGACCTCGGACTTGTTCCTACTTCGGAACCATACGCAAAGAGAACAGCACAGGGCCTCATTCTCGGACCTGACGGCGAAAAGATGTCCAAGTCAAGAGGAAATGTTATCGACCCTAATGACGTTGTTGAGGAATACGGCGCAGATGTACTCAGACTTTATGTTCTCTTCATGGGTGACTATGAAAAGGCAGCTCCGTGGAGCGAGTCAAGCATCAAGGGCTGCAAGCGTTTTGCAGACAGAGTATGGGCTCTTCAGGATATGCTCACAGACAGCGAAGACTACAGTGACGGACTCCGCAGTTCATTCCACAAGACAATAAAGAAGGTTACAGAAGACATTGAGGCTATGAAGTTCAATACTGCAATAGCTGCAATGATGGCTCTTCTCAACGATATTTACAGTGCAGGAAGCATTACAAAGGGTGAACTCAGTGCCCTTGCTGTTATGCTCTATCCGTTTGCACCTCACATCGCAGAGGAAATCTACATGAACATCTGCGGAAAGATGCTCAGCGAGCAGAGCTGGATTACATACGATGAGTCACTCTGTGTTGATGATTCAGTGGAAATAGTTCTTCAGATTAACGGCAAGGTAAAGTCAAAGATTATGATTCCTGCAGGAACAGAGAAGGACGCTGCATTTGAACTTGCCTTAAAGGACGAAAAATTTGCTGAAGCAACAGCCGGCAGGAGTATTGTGAAGCAGATATATGTACAAAACAAACTTGTAAATTTTGTTGTAAAATAACAAAATAACGACATTCGTTATTTTCTGCTTGACAACAGTGTATATGGTGTGCTAAAATAGATTTATATTATTCATATAACGTCAGAAATGCATATACGGAAATATTTCATCTTCGAAGTATGCCAGCCGGATTTGCAGCGGTTCTGACAACAGAGGAGAAAAATACATATAATTTTTGATGACTGACATCATATTCTGTTATCAGATAATGATGGTTTAGCATAAACCTCTGTCTTAGTGGCAAAGGGAGGGAATAAAAGTGGCAGAAGTTCGTGTTGGTAAAAACGAATCTTTAGATACAGCACTCAAGCGCTTCAAGAGATCATGCGCAAAGGATGGCGTTATCGCT
>JAZUIH010000093.1:0-35340 GCA_045642145.1 Oscillospiraceae bacterium
TCTGCTGGCTGAGCTTCTGTTGCAGCTGGTGTTGTTTCTGCAGGCTGTGCTTCTGTTACAGCTGGTGTTGTTTCTGCCGGTAATTCACCGATTACGATTCTGCCTGCTACACCTGCAAATGCTGAAGCTTCAAGCGGATCCAAGTCGGATCGTAGCCATGTCGTTCTGTGAGCCAAGGAGTTGATCATTTGGTTTGTCTTCCTAAGACCGCTTGGCCTCCGACTTGCTAAGCCGGCAGAAACAACAGTTGCAGAAACAACAGCAGCTAAGCCAGCAGAAACAACAGTTGCAGAAACAACAGCAGCTAAGCCAGCAGAAACAACAGTTGCAGCTACAACAGCAGCTAAGCCGGCAGAAACAACACCAGCAGCTACAACAGCAGCTAAGCCGGCAGAAACAACAGTTGCAGAAACAACAGCAGCTAAGCCAGCAGAAACAACACCAGCTGTAACAGAAGCACAGCCAGCAGAAACAACACCTGCAGTAACAGAACCAGCTGGTCCTGTTATCGGTGACGTTGATGACAACGGCGTTGTTAATACTCTTGACCTTATGGCACTTAAGAGATACTTACTCCTTGCTGCAGACAAGTCAACAGTTCCTAACGGCGACTTAAACGGAGATAAGACAATCAATACAATTGACCTTATCCACTTCCTCAAGATTATTCTCAACAAGTAATCAGTTAAGAAAAAACTGAAAAAATCCCCGGAGCGGTTTTCCGCTTCGGGGATTCTTATTTCTAAAAACAGGCGCACTCTGAAAAAAATGCACCTGTAACGAAAAATCTGTAAAAATAAAGCGCGGAAAAGCAGGCTGAGCTGCATTTACCGCGCTTTTTTATTCTTTATAAAAGTGATACTATTCCTTGTCCGGAGAAATACGCTTCTGAATAGAATACTCGATTATATCCTGATAGAAGGATGAAGGATTGTCACTTATACGTTCTCCTATAAGCTCAGCCTGTGTTCTGTTACCTGTAAAGAGCTTAAGCTCTACAAGACTTTTGCTGCCGTCAGAGATACTGCAGATAAGTCTGCAGCCGTTGTCCGCATCCTCGTAGTCAAGAGTCAGGCTTGCGTTCTGAAGCTTTTTTGCCCTGTACTGCATGGCAGAGTACATAAGTCTGTTCCTGAAGGAGCGCTCAACATACGACGAAAAATCCTTTACGAATATCTCACCTTTTTCACTGAGACTGAAGCAGGTGTTTCCGGCATCGTCAACGTCAGAATAGATAGTGTCGTTTACAAGAAGCTCCTCTATTGCTTCGTTATAGTAGAAGTAGTTGATTATCCCCGGTTCAACTGCAATATCGTACATCTCGTCGGAGTTGATTTTTTCCCCGAGATTATGAAGCAGGTAGCATATAAGAATCTTAACGGAGTTCAGGTCATTTGGCTGAAAATCCACTGGCTGATAATCCATCTGAGTATTTCCCCCTTTCAGTGTCCGGTCAGCCCGGAATTGCAGTGCTGTATTTCTGATTATCTGAAATTAGGATAGTCGAGCATATGATTTAAAACAGCAAGGTTTACTGCTGCTTCAACGCACGGTACTGCTCTCGGTACTATGCACGGATCGTGACGTCCCTTTATAGTGATTACGTCGTTGGAAAGCTTAGTGTAGTCTATAGTGTTCTGAGGCTGTGATATGGAAGGTGTAGGCTTGATTGCAACCTTCATAACCAGCGGCATGCCTGATGAAATTCCGCCGAGAATACCGCCATGGTTGTTTGTCTTTGTAAGAACATGGCCGTGGTCATCAACGTAGAACTCGTCGTTGTTCTGGCTTCCGAGAAGTTCTGCGGCTTTGAAGCCGATACCGAATTCGATACCCTTGACAGCAGGAATTCCGAAAACAAGCTGTGAGATAGTGTTTTCAAGACCATCAAACATCGGAGAGCCTATTCCTGCAGGAATATTGATAGCGGCACATTCTATTACGCCGCCGAGTGAATCAAGGGCCTTTCTTGCCTTGTCAGCGTCCTCAATCATTTTCTTTCCTGCTTCGTCATCGATAACAGGGAAGTCTTTTTTTCTGATTTCGAGGATTTCCTCGCGTGTGATGTTTGTATATCTGAATTCTTTGTCCTTAATGCCGTGTATTGAGGCAATATGAGCACCGGTGTATATTCCGCGTCTTTCAAGAATCTGGGCACATACAGCGCCGGCAAATACGAGAGGAGCGGTAAGTCTGCCTGAGAAGTGGCCGCCGCCTCTTACATCATTGAAGCCCTGATATCTCTGGGCACCTGTGTAGTCAGCATGTCCCGGACGTGCAAGAGTCTGTACGTTTTTATAGTCGTTTGAGTGCTGGTCAGTGTTCTGGATAACTGCACAGAGCGGTGTTCCGGTTGTTCTGTTGTTATAGAGACCTGACATAATCTGAGGTATATCCTTCTCATTACGCGGAGTTGATGTTTTGTTTTTCTTCGGAGCTCTTCTTGACATGAAGCTCATGATGTCTTCCATACGGATGTATTCTCCCGGCGGGAGATTGTCTATAACAACACCTATGCCGGCGCCGTGTGATTCTCCGAAAATAGAAATTGAGATACGGTTATTCCAAAGTGATGCCATTCTCTGTTCTTCCTCCTAAATTTATGAAATCTGTCAGAAAACCAGGGTATGATTTTCTGATTGATTCGAATCCTTTTACTGTTACGTTTCCTGTTGCTGCAGTTGATGCTATAGCGGCAGCCATGGCGATACGGTGGTCGTTGAAGCTGTCGACTGTTCCGCCTGTAAAGCAGGAAACAGGTGAGATGACAAGACCGTCATCTGTTTTCTGTATTTTTCCGCCTATGTTTGTGATAAGACGCGCAGTTGTGTCAAGACGGTCACTTTCCTTGATTTTCAGGCGTTCTGCATTGGTGATGTGAACCGTTGAACCGGAAAGCGAACTGAGAACCGCAAGAGTCGGTACGAGGTCAGGTATGTCTGATGCGTTTATATATACGTCCTCTGAAACGCCTGCCTTTTTATTATAGCATAAGCGTTCTGCTATTTCAATTATTTTCTTGTCCCCCTGGGATGAACTGTCAGGTTCAGGAAGGTTTTCTATCGTAACGTCATTTCCTATTGAATTTGCGGTTATAAAGAAAGCCGCCTGTGAGAAATCAGCCTCTGAGGTGTAGTCGGCAGGTGTGTATTTCTGTCCGCCCTTTACTCTGTATCCGCTGTCTGTCTTCTCAACGTTTACTCCGAAGCACTTCATGCAGTCGATTGTTATATTTACATAAGGTTCTGACTGAAGCTCTGAGGTAAGGACTATCTCTGAATCTTCGCTGCACATCGGAAGTGCAAGAAGAAGTCCTGTTATAAACTGTGATGAGATATTGCCTTCAACGCGGAATGTGCCTCCTCTGAGTTTTCCGGTTGTTGTGAACGGCATCGTGTTGTGGTAGTCAAATGTTATGCCCTTGTCTGAAAGCTCTCTTGTGTATATGTCAATCGGTCTTTCAGGAAGACGGCCTTTTCCGTAGTAGGTTGACTGCGCTCCGAGAGCACATGCCACAGGTATTATGAAACGAAGGGTGGAACCGCTTTCGCTGCATCTGAGCTCTGCCTTTTCAGCAGGTGTGCTTATACCCTGAACCTTTATGACACCGTCCTGAACGTCAAATGAAGCACCGAGCTCAGTAAGTGTGTCTATGGTTGCATATATGTCCTGGGACATGGTGATATCACGGACAAATGATGTTCCCTCAGCAAGTGCAGCACAGATAAGAGCTCTGTGGGAAACGCTTTTTGAGGAAGGCACACGTACCTTTCCTGACAGTCTGCCTGGTAAAAATGTAATATCCATTATTTCCTCCGTCAGCTTTCCATATATGCTCTGAATTCAGCAAAAGGCATCTTCTTAATGTATGATGTGCCGATGCTGCTGCATATAATTGCATTGATATTTGATGACTCACACTTCTTGTCGTTGCTGCAGAGAGGAATAAGCTCTGAAACAGGTGCTTCAGTTGTGAGAGGGAGGTTGTAGGAAGCAATTACCCTGTCAAGTGCTTCAAGGGCTGAGGCTTCGCATTCGCCGTGCTTTACTGCCTGCTCTGTAATCATGTGCATGCCCGCTGCAACTGCATTTCCGTGTGTGTACTTAGTGTAGTTGAAGTAGCTTTCAACTGCGTGGCCCATTGTATGTCCGAAGTTGAGGAGCATTCTCTCACCCTTGTCGAACTCGTCGTTTTCAACCACGTCACGCTTGATTGAAACGCAGCGGAAGATGATGTCGTCTATGTCGTCAAAGTAGTCGCTGATGCTGTGTGAAGCGATGAGGTCAAAAAGCTCACGGCTTCTGATCATTCCGTACTTGATGGCCTCTGCCATACCGTCTGATACTGTTTCCGCAGGAAGAGTCTTCAGAGTGAGCGGATCACAGATAACCAGCTCAGGCTGCTTGAAAGCGCCGACAAGATTTTTTCCGCACGGAAGGTCTATGGCTGTCTTGCCGCCGACAGAGCTGTCAATCTGTGCAAGGAGTGTTGTAGGAATCTGGATAAATCCGAGACCTCTGAGATAGGTTGCGGCAGCATATCCGGTAATATCTCCGACAACACCTCCGCCGAGAGCGATAAGGCAGTCTGATCTTGTTATATTGTTTTCTGCAAGAAATCCGTAGATTCTGTTAAGTGTTTCCGAGCACTTTGATGTTTCACCGTGCGGGAAAACAAACTTTATGACTCTGAAGCCCTCAGCTTCAAGTGAGGAGATAACCTTTTCAGAGTAGAGAGTGTCAACTGTGTCATCGGTGACAACAGCAGCAAATTTTGTCTTTGTAACTTCAGCAATGAGTCTGCCGCATTCTGACAGAAGTCCCTGTTCAATGAGAACCTCATACGGCTTCGAAGCCTTTACAGCAATTTTTTTCATATTTATTTATCATCCTTTCGGTTTAACGTACATTAACGGAACAGGGCAGAGCCCGCTGAATTCCTGTTTCCGGACACCATAAACGGAAACGTGTCCGGTTTAATCAGTACTCCATTCAATTATACTATATTATAGCCGAAAAGTCAAACGGGATACGAGGTCTTGATTTATTTTTTCACGAGTGGTATAATAATATAATGAGTATAGTGGAGTTGTATTGTTATCTGACGGAAAATCCATTCGGATAACTTTATTTTTCCAAATTTATAAACAGAGGTGAATACAATAATGATAAGAAGCATGACAGGCTTCGGACGCGAAAGAATGATGCTTAACGGCAGGGATATTCTCGTTGAAATAAAATCCGTGAACCACAGATACAACGAGCTCAGCGTCAGACTTTCAAGAGCGTATGTATACCTTGAGGAACCACTGAAAAAACTTGTTCAGGACAGCATTTCACGCGGAAAGGCTGAGGTGTCGGTTACTATAACCAATATTTCTGCTCCTGATACGGTTATTGACGTTAATACTTCCCTTGCAAAGGGATATGTTGAGGCGCTCAGAAGAGCAAATGAAGAGCTCGGACTTATGGACGACCTCTCACTTTCAAGAATTACACGTTTTCAGGACATATTTACTGTTGTCAGGGCTGCCGATGATGAGGACCAGATCTGGAACGATGTCAAGACAGTAGCAAAGGCCGCTCTTGACAGATTTGTTGAGATGCGTGAGACTGAGGGCGTAAAGATGAAGGAAGACGTTCTTGAGAAGCTTGCCTCCATCGAAAACATGGTCACATTTATCGAGGAGAAGTCTCCTGAGACTGTTACTGCGTACAGGGAAAAGCTTTTTGCGAAGCTTTCTGAAGTACTCTCTGACACAAGGATAGACGAACAGCGTATTCTCACAGAGGCAGCTGTATTTGCCGAGAAGGTTGCCGTTGACGAGGAAACTGTAAGACTCAGAAGCCATATTGCCCAGTTCCGTTCCCTTCTTGAAACCGAGAGCATAGTCGGAAGAAAGCTTGATTTTCTTGTTCAGGAAATGAACAGGGAGGCAAACACAACAGGCTCAAAGGCTCAGAATCTTGAGATAACAAGAAAAGTAATCGACATCAAGTCTGAGATTGAGAAGATACGCGAACAGATTCAGAATATAGAATAGGCTCATTTTATGAAACTTATTAATGTAGGCTACGGAAACATGATATCATCCGCACGCCTGATAGCCATAGTAAGTCCTGAGTCAGCGCCGGTAAAGCGAATCATTCAGGATTCAAGGGATAACGGCGTGCTCATTGACGCCACATGCGGCAGAAGAACACGCGCTGTGCTTGTAATGGACAGCGGACACGTTATTCTGTCAGCGGTTCAGCCGGAAACTATGGCTGCCAGATGCAGCGGCGAGAAAGGAAATGAAACTGATGGATAAGGGAATTCTTATTGTCATTTCTGCGCCTTCCGGATGCGGAAAGGGCACAATTCTTGCAGAAGTGTTAAAGGATGAAAAGTTCTTTTATTCGGTTTCGGCTACAACAAGATCTCCGAGACCGGGCGAAACCGACGGTGTAAACTATTATTTTCTGAAAAGGGAACAGTTTGAGGAGAAGATTGCCGCAGGCGGTATGCTGGAGTATGCTGAATACTGCGGAAACTACTACGGAACTCCTGCGGACAAGGTTCTCGAAAAACTAAATGAAGGCAGAAACGTTATCCTCGAAATTGAAGTACAGGGTGCGATGCAGATAAAGGAAAAATGTCCTGATGCAGTGTTTGTTTTCATCGCTCCTCCTTCAGTGGGCGAGCTCAGAAACAGACTTGTAAACAGAGGCACGGAAACACCTGAGGTTATTGAAAAGCGTGTTTCCGAAGCGGCGCATGAAATAAGCTTTGCAGACAGATATGACTATGTCATCGTAAATGATGTTCTTAAGACAGCTGTTGATGACTTTATTTCAGTAATCCGCGCTGAAGAACTTAAGGCAGAAAACCAGAAAAAATTTATTGATGAGGTGCTTAAAAATGCTTAGACCAGCTATTACACAGATTATTACAAAGAATGAAAGCTACTACTCACTCGTTATCGGCGTAGCAAAGAGAGCAAGATCAATCGCTGACGATCTCTACGAAAAGAACGAAATTCTCAGAGAAAAGCCTGTAAAGACAGCTGTTGAGGAATTTGCAAGCGGTAAGTACAAGATTATCGAATACACTGAACAGGATTCAGCAAACAACTGATGCAGACTGCTTCTGCAGTAGTTACGGCTAAGGTTGCCGTATACAATATTGCATATCAGGCGGACAAGCCGTTTTCGTATATTGTCCCTGACAGTATGCGTGACACTGCGGTCCGCGGTGTACGTGTCATAGTTCCCTTCGGACGGGGCGGGAAAAAGAGGGCAGGGCTTATTCTTGAGGTATCTGAAGAGATTCCGTCCATGAAGCTAAAGTCCCTTGTAACCGTTGTTGACAGGGAGCCGGTGGTAAACGAAGAGATGATGAGAATGATCATCTGGCTCAAGGAAAACACCTTCTGTACCTACTACGACGCGGTACGCACCATACTTCCGTCAGGAATGAACATAAGAGTCAGTGAAAAGTATGAACTCTGCGACGGGTTTGTACTCAGCTCACTCCCGGATGAGGAGCGTAATCTTGTATGTCTTCTGAAAAATACCTCTTCAAAAAGAGAATTTGACGAGCTGCTTGATTCATCTGTAAATCCGGACAAGGCTCCTGTTATAGAGTCCCTTATTGAAAAGGGTGTAATAAGGACCGTGAGCAGGGCAGACCAGAAGGTAAATGACAGGGTTACACGTATGCTGAAGCTTACTGATGCATATCTTAATGACCCGCTTATGTTCAGACTTACACCGAAGCAGCAGCAGGCAGTTAAACTGCTTGAGGAAAACGGTTCGGCTTCCGAAAAGGAAGTGTGCTACATATGCAGTATCACATCTGCTGTAATTAAAAATCTGATTAAAAGCGGGATTGCTGAGGAGTTCAGCATTCCTGATTATCGTATACAGGGCGAGGATGACTATGAACCGGGTGCGGTTCAGAAAATTGTTCTCTCAGAAGCCCAGAAAAGGGTGTATCAGAGGGTACATGAAAAGCTTGAGGGCGGTACGCCGCACTGTTTTCTGCTTCACGGAGTTACCGGAAGCGGAAAGACATCAGTTTTTATAAAGCTTATTGAGTATACTCTTGAAACCGGAAAACAGGCGATGCTCCTGATACCGGAAATTGCCCTTACACCACAGATAGTAAGAAGCTTCCGCCGTCTTTTCGGCGGAACTGTTTCTGTTATACACAGTAATCTTTCGCTCGGACAGAGGCTTGAGGAGTACAGACGAATCAGTGCCGGTCTCTCGCGGATTGTAATCGGAACCAGAAGTGCAGTGTTTGCACCGCTTGACAATATCGGCCTCATCATAATGGATGAGGAGGGGGAGCGTTCGTACAAATCTGACAGCGCACCAAGATACAGTACGGTTTCAGTTGCAAGGGAGAGGTGCAGAACCCACGGTGCCGTTCTTCTTCTCGGTTCAGCCACTCCGTCAGTCGAAAGCTATTACTATGCCAGCAAAGGTATATACGAACTTCTTGAACTGAAAGAGAGATTCAACAGGTCAGAGCTTCCTCATGTTGAAATAGTCGACATGAACGCTGAACGCGCTAACGGAAACACGACTGAGTTTTCTGACGTTCTTGTTGGTGAAATCAATGCCAATCTCAGAGCCGGCGAACAGACGATACTCCTTCTCAACAGAAGAGGCTATCACACATTTATTTCGTGCACAGGCTGCAATGCACCGCTTCAGTGTCCTAACTGCAGTATCCCATATACCTATCACAAGGTGAACAATTCTCTTGTGTGCCATTACTGCGGAAGCATTGCACCGCTTCCTTCGGAGTGTCCATCGTGTCACGGAACAGTATTCAGACAGATGGGCTTCGGAACACAGAAGATGGAGGAGCAGCTTGGAGCGCTGTTTCCGGATGCGCGTATTCTGCGCATGGATGCGGACACGACATTTTCAAGATATGCCTACGAAAAGAATTTTAAGGACTTTGCGGACAAAAAGTACGACATTATGGTCGGGACACAGATGATCGGCAAGGGACTTGACTTTCCTGATGTTACTCTGGTAGGCATTCTTTCAATAGACAAGTCCCTTTTTTCAGGTGATTTCAGAAGCTATGAGAGAACATTTTCACTCATAACCCAGGTTGCCGGAAGAAGCGGGCGCGGCGGAAAGAAAGGAAGAGCGTATCTTCAGACCTTTATGCCTGACCATTACCTTCTGAATCTTGCCGCACATCAGAACTACAACGGGTTTTATGATGAGGAGATTGCCCTGAGAAAAACTCTTATTTTCCCGCCTCTGTGCGATGTATGTGTTATAGGAGTTTCATCAGTGTCGGATGCGGCAGCAGCTGCTGCATCGGCGGCAGTACTCAGCATAATAAGGGAGATTATTGCAGCGGAGATGATAGGATTTCCTCTCCGTGTTCTGGGACCTGCACAGTCCGGGATTGCGAGAATAAACGGAAAGTACAGATACCGTCTTATTCTCAAGTGCAAAAACAACAGTGAGACAAGGAAATTTATCCGTAAAATTCTGCTAAAAACAGCGGAACACCGTGAATTTTCAAACGTAAACATTTATGCCGATATGAACGGCGATATAATTTAAAGGTGATTAAAAATGGCTTTAAGAAACATTGTTACCAGAGAACAGGATGTTCTTTACAAGAAGTGCAGAACAGTTGAAAAGTTTGACGAACGTCTGTGGACACTTCTCGACGATATGAAGGATACTCTTTACAAGGCACAGGGCTACGGTCTTGCAGCTCCGCAGGTAGGAATTCTTAAGAGAATTGCTGTTATTGACGTAGGCGAAGGACTTATCGAGCTTATCAATCCTGAGATACTCAATCCGCAGGGTGAGCAGCGTGACGTTGAAGGCTGTCTCTCATGCCCTGACGTATGGGGTTATGTTACAAGACCTATGACATGCACACTCAGAGCACAGGACAGAAACGGCGAATACTATGAGAAGGAACTCGAGGGCATTTTCTGCAGATGTGCATGCCACGAGACAGACCATCTTGACGGAAAGCTGTTTATAGACCTTGTTGATGAGTTTGTAAAACCGGAGGAAGAATAATATTGAATATAGTTTTTATGGGAACACCTGACTTTGCTGTTCCGTGTCTTAAGGCACTTGCAGAATCAGGAGAGAATATAAGCGCAGTATTTACACAGCCTGACAAGCCGAAGGGCCGCGGATACAAGATGATACCGACTCCGGTAAAGGCTGCAGCTCTTGAAGCCGGCATCGGGGTTTACCAGCCTCTTTCACTCAGAAAGGGCGATGATGCTGCCGAAGCTCTGGCAGTACTGAAGGAAATCAGTCCTGACCTTATAGTTGTTGTTGCCTACGGTCAGATACTTCCTGCGGAGATACTCAGTCTTCCGAAGTACGGATGTATTAACGTTCACGGGTCACTTCTTCCTGAGTACAGAGGCGCTGCACCTATGCAGTGGTGTCTCCTGAACGGTGAGAAGACAACAGGCGTCACAACAATGATGATGGATATCGGGCTTGACACCGGAGACATGCTCCTTAAGTCTGAGATTGAAATCGGTGAAAACGAAACATTTGCCGAGCTCCATGACAGGCTTGCACAGTGCGGTGCCGAAGTTCTCATAAAGACGGTTGAGGCTCTTAAAAACGGTACACTTAGCCGTACTCCGCAGGATGACAGCAGATCAACATATTCTCCTATGATAACAAAGAATATGTCACTTATTGATTTTGCTGACACTGCACAGAATATACACAACAAAATCAGAGCGATAACAGGCTTTGCATTTCTTGAAGGCAGGAGACTCAAGATTTTCCGTTCCGAGCTGACAGGAAAGACATCACAGGCAGAACCGGGTACAGTTACGGAAACATCTTCAGAGTTCCTTGCAGTATGCGGTGACGGCGGCGTAATCAGATTTACTGAGGTGCAGCCGGAGGGAAGCAGACGCATGAACGCAGCTGACTATCTGAGAGGCAGCAAGCTTCAGCCTGGTATCAGATTTACAGCCGGTGAGTAATATGGTAAACTGCAGAAAAGAAACAGTAAAGCTCCTCCTTAAGACATTCGGGGAGGAAAGCTATTCAAACCTTCTTCTTGACAGTGTTCTTGCTTCACAGGAGATGACTGTTCAGGACAGAAAGTTTATAACACAGCTTTATTACGGTGTTATTGAAAAAAAGATAACGCTTGACTATATAATTTCGGCATACAGTTCAAAGAAAATTGAGCGTCTTGACTCTACAGTCCTCAATATTCTCAGAACGGGTATATATCAGATAAAGTTTATGGACAGCGTCCCTGACAATGCAGCGGTAAACGAATCCGTGAAGCTTGCAAGAAGCTTCAGACTCTCAAGTGCCTCCGGATTTGTAAACGCAGTTCTCAGAAACTTTATCAGAGACGGTGCTGACTTCAAAGCACCTGAGGACAGACTTCAGAATCTGTCTGTCAGATATTCGGTTTCACCTGATATCATAAAGCTTGTTTCAGAAAGCTACGGTGAGGAATTTACACTGGCGTTTCTGGAGCGGCTTGAAAAAAAGGCTCCTGTCTACATACGGCTTAACAGTATGGCGGCGGATGAAAAGACTCTTTCTGAAAACATCGGAAGAAACACGGTAACGGCAGAGGATTTCCTTCCTGACTGCTATCAGGCTTCATCCGGTAATCTTTCACATACATCCGGGTTTAAAAAAGGCTACTTCCATGTTCAGGATATCTCTTCACAGACAGCATGTGCAGTTCTTGACCCGAAACCGGGGGACACGGTTCTTGACATGTGTTCGGCTCCGGGAGGAAAGACGTTTACAATGGCACAGATGATGAAGGGCGAGGGAAAGGTTCTTGCCTTTGATCTTTATGAGCACAGAGTCAGACTTATAAGTGACGGTGCAGAGCGTCTTCATCTAAAAAATGTAACAGCTCTTGCCGGTGATGCTTCGGTTCATGATGCTTCGCTTGAGGGTGCTGACAAAATTCTCTGTGATGTGCCGTGCTCCGGATTCGGAGTTATGAGAAAGAAGCCTGAGATAAGATACAAGAGCACTGAGAATCTTGACGAGCTTTATGACATTCAGTACAGTATTCTCTGCAACGCAGCGTCATATCTTAAGAAGGGCGGAGAGCTTGTCTACTCAACCTGCACTCTCAACAGAAAGGAAAACGATGATGTTATTGAACGTTTTCTGAGTGAGCATGATGAGTACGAGGGAGTACCGTTCCTGCAGGATGCGGGAGAACCCTTCGGAGGCTTCAGTGCAGTTCTCGGAGCATACGGTCCTGACAGCGACGGATTCTTTATTTCAAAAATAAGAAGGAAGTAACTATATGACTGAAAAAACAGATATACTTTCTCTGTCGTATTCTGAGCTTCAGGATGAGATTCTGAACAGGCTTGGTGAGAAAAAGTTTCGTGCAGGTCAGATATATGACTGGCTGCACAAAAAAAAGGCCGTCAGTTTTGATGAAATGACTAACTTATCAGCCAATTTAAGACTACAGCTAAATGATACGTTTTGTATAAAACGCCTAAATATCGTCCGAAAGCTTGAATCTGCTATAGATAATACTGTAAAATATCTTTATAGGCTTGATGACGGCAATATTGTCGAGTCTGTTGTTATGGAATACAGCTTCGGATTATCCATATGTGTTTCCACCCAGATAGGCTGCAAGATGGGATGTGATTTCTGTGCATCAGCCATTGCAGGCTTTGTAAGAAACCTGACTGCATCCGAGATACTTCAGCAGAAGTACGAGGCAGAGAGGGACCTGGGAAGAAAAATATCAAGAGTAGTTCTCATGGGTATAGGTGAACCTCTTGACAACTATGACAATGTAATAAGATTCATACGGCTTGTTACCGCACCCGAGGGGGACGGAATAAGCCAGCGTCATGTTACGCTGTCAACCTGCGGAATCGTTCCGCGTATATATGACCTTTCAGAGGAGGACCTGTCAGTTAACCTGGCCGTATCGCTTCACAGTCCTGACGATGAGTCAAGGAGCCGGATAATGCCGGTAAACAGAAAGTACGGTCTTAATGAGCTGATGAAGGCCTGCCGTCACTATACCGAAAAGACGGGCAGACGAATCACCTTTGAATATGCGGTCATCGAAAACGTAAACTCATCATCCGCGGAAGCCCATAAGCTTTCCGGCCTCTTAAAAGGGATGATTAGTCATATAAATCTGATAGGTGTAAATGACGTTAAGGAAAGGGATTATTCATCCTCCTCCGGACACGTTGAAAAGTTTAAAAATGAGCTTGTCAGACTTGGAGTAAACGCAACCGTCCGGCGTAAGCTCGGTGCTGATATTGATGCGGCATGCGGACAGCTGAGACGTGAATTTGAAAGTTCAAGAGGTGATATGATTGAAAATAGCCAGTGAATCGGATATAGGCTTATGCAGGGGTGAAAACCAGGATATGGTTGCCTGCGAAATACTTGATGATTCGGCTTTTGTTGTTGTGTGTGACGGTATGGGCGGAGAAAACTCAGGCAAGGACGCAAGTTCGATTGCCGCTGAGGTTGTAAGAAGCAAGTTCATAGCCGGATATGACAGATCATTTGCATCAAAGAGTCTGAAAAATCTTCTTGTGTCTACAGTCACTGTGGCTAATTCGGTAATATTCAATACATCACATGCTGAACCGGAGAAGTCAGGAATGGGTTCTACCTGTGTTGCGGCATTTATAGACGCTCAGTCGGATACAGTTCACATAGTAAACGTCGGCGACAGCAGGGCGTATCTGTGCAGAGAGGATTCGATAGAGCAGATTACCATGGATCACTCCTTTGTACGGCTTCTTGTCGAACAGGGGAAGATCACCGAAGAGGAACTGATCGACCATCCGAAAAAAAACATGCTTATCAGAGCGGTTGGTGTTGAAAAGGATATTGATGTTGACTATTTTGAAACTGAACTGAACGGAGCAAAGCTTCTGCTCTGCACTGACGGACTTCACGGCTGCTGCAGCGACGAGGAGATTCTTGAAACCGTAAACAGCTTCGAAATAGAACAGGCTGCAAAAAAACTTGTTGATATGGCCCTTGACAAGGGAGGACCTGACAACATTACTCTCGCATTGGTTGAAAACAGCTGACGGTTATGCGCCGTAAGTTAAAGATTCAGCAAATAAACTGATCAGGGGTGTTTTTTACAGATGGATAAATATATTGGAAAAAGGCTTGACGGTCGTTTTGAGATTCTCAGGCTGATTGGTTCAGGCGGTATGGCTGATGTCTACAAGGCAAGAGACCTTAAGGACAAAAGCATGGCTGCTGTTAAGATACTCAAGAAGGAGTACTCGGAAAACGAGGAGTTTCTGAGACGCTTCCGCAATGAGTCACTTGCAATAGCATATCTTTCACATCAGAACATTGTAAAAATCAAGGACGTTGGCTTTTCAAACAAGGTCCAGTACATTGCAATGGAGTATATTGACGGAATTACTCTCAAAAGATACATGGAGCTTGAGGATGCCGTTGACTGGCAGACTGCTTCATACTTCATGCTGCAGATTCTCAGGGCACTGGGGCATGCGCATGAGAGAGGAATTGTACACAGGGATGTAAAACCGCAGAATATTATGCTTCTTGAAAACGGACAGATAAAGGTCATGGACTTCGGAATTGCAAAGTTTGCAAGGGAGGAAGGCCTGACAACAACGGCACAGGCAATCGGTTCGGTGCACTATATCAGTCCGGAACAGGCAAGAAGTGACGTTACTGATGAAAAGAGCGATATATATTCAGCCGGAATAGTATTTTACGAGATGCTTACCGGTAAGAAACCTTTTGACAACGAAAATCCTATATCTGTTGCGCTTATGCATATGCAGGCAAAGGCGAGACGTCCTTCAGATGTCAATCCTGCAGTTCCCTACGGACTGGAGGAGATAATCATGAAGGCAATAGAAAAAGAGCCTGACAAACGCTATGCAAACGTACAGCAGATGATAGACGATATAGAAAAGTTCAAACAAAATCCCGGCGAATCGTTCGGGTATTATGAAGAGGAGAAAGAGTACGATATGGAAAAAGACAGTCAGAATATGAACGACAGGAATTCAACAAGGTCGTTCAGAACAGTTGAGTCAGACGTAAAGATATACGATGATCCGCAGCCGTCAGGCTACGAATACGAGACTGAAAACAACGGTCCTGTAATCGAGGAGGAATACGTTGAAAAGAGATCAATGTTTGTTCCTATGCTCGCCGGTGTGGTTATCGTTGTTATAATCATAGCGATGATATTCATTGCAGGACTTATGCTTAACTACTTCGGCAATGATTCGGACTACAAGGAATTCCGCGTACAGAACTTTGTAGGTCAGGAATACGACAATGCAAAGAAGCTCTTCAGCCAGTACCTTGTTTTTGAAGTAAAGGATACAGTTTACTCACCTATGGCTGAAAACACAATTCTTGAACAGGACCTTGAACCTGGTGAGGTTGTAAAGCCGGGACACAAGATTTACGTTGTACTCAGCCGCGGTCCGAGAATGATTGATATTCCGCCTCTTGACAGCGGATTTAACGAATCACAGGCCAAGACAATACTTGAGGAAAAGAAGTTCCTTACACAGACCAAGCCTGTTTACAGTGATACTGTTCAGGAGGGCTATGTTATAAAGACTGAGCCTGAAGCCAACACTTCATGCAAGGAAGGCACAACAGTTATTATCTACGTAAGCCGAGGCAAGATGACTGCTCAGGTAAGACTTCCTGATGTAAACGGCAAGAAGGAAGCAGATGCAAGAAAGCTCCTTGAGGATCTTGACCTTGAGGTTATTACAGCAACAAGAAACTCAGAGATGCCTGAGGGAACATGCGTAGGTATGGACCGTTCAGCAAATGTACTTGTTGAAACAGGTACAACAATCACAATTTTTGTAAGTACAGGTCTTCCTGCTGTTACCACACAGGAACTCGAAATCAGATTCCCTGATGATGCAAACGGCGTATTCAAGTTTAAGGTATACATAGACGGTAAGCTTGATTCAGAGCATGCAGATGTTGATTCAAAGTTTACTTCACGAAAGAACATTGCAATCAGTGCAGCAGGTGCAAAGAAGGAAATTACAGTCGTGCTTGTAAACCAGGCAAACAACAAGGAGCACGAGCTTGGAAGATACATGCTTTCATTTGATGAGTCAAAGACAAGACAGGTAATATCAGAGGATATCGCTCTTGCCTTCAGAGAGGTCGGAGGACTTAAGGCAAGCCAGCCTTCACCGTCTCCGTCACCTTCACCATCACCTTCACCGTCACCATCTCCATCACCGTCACCTTCTCCGAGTCCGGAGCCTTCAGATGAGGAACCGTCTGATGAAGACGGAAATCAGGATGAAACTCCTGAAGACGGAGAATAAGTAATGTCTGGCGCAGATGCTAAAACCGGACTTGTAATTAAGTCCATCGGGGGACTCTATTCTGTGGAGTCTCCTGATGGTATTTATGAATGTGTACCGCGCGGAATATTCAGGAAGGAAGGACGCAGCCCGTGTGTGGGTGATACAGTTGCCTTTTCTGATGACAGGGTAATCACTGATATTCTTCCGCGCAGAAATCACATTATAAGGCCTCCGCTTGCAAATATGGATCAGCTTGTATTTGTTGTGTCCGTGTGTGAGCCGTCGCCGAATCTTTTACTTCTGGATAAGTTTATTGCCATAGCTGAGTACAAAAACATAAAACCTGTTGTGGTGCTTACCAAAGTAGATCTTGATAAATCTGACAATATCTTTTCAGTTTACAGCAAAGCGGGCATCGATATTGCCGTTGTTGACTACTCAGACAGCAGCACGGTTGAAAACATAAAATCAATGCTTGCAGGAAAGATAAGTGCCTTTACAGGAAACAGCGGAGTGGGCAAGTCAACACTGCTTAACGCAATTGACAGCTCTCTTGATATTCAGACAGGCGAAATAAGCAGAAAGCTCGGAAGAGGCAGACATACCACAAGACACGCTCAGCTCTATAAGCTGGACAACGGCGGGTATATAGCTGATACTCCGGGATTTTCAACATTTGAAACAAACAAGTATGACATCATAAAAAAAGAACAGCTCAGTTCATGCTTTACTGAGTTTTCAGAATTTACAGACAGCTGCCGTTTCAGAGACTGCTCCCATACAGGTGAGAAGGACTGTGCTGTTATCAGGGCAGTAAATGAAGGGATTATTCCGAAAAGCAGGCATGAGAGCTATTGTCAGATGTATGAAGAAGCAAGAGCAATAAAGGACTGGGAACTTTAGGGTGCAGTGATTCAGGAATGAGTCTGCGCAGGGGTATGGATTTTCCCTGGATTTACGCATCCTCAGTGTTCATTAAGAAGGAGAATACAGTTTATGGATAAGAATATCGGGGTTATTCTTGACGGCAGATACGAGTTGAAAAAACGTATCGGAGTCGGGGGAATGGCTGATGTATACAGGGCATATGACCGTACAGAGGGCCGTGATGTTGCTGTAAAGATTCTTAAAAATGAATATACCAGAAACGATGAATTCCTGCAGCGTTTCAAGAATGAGTCAAAGGCTGTTTCCATGCTCTCTCATCCTAACATTGTAAAGGTTCTTGATGTCGGATTTAACGACGATATCAGATTTATCGTCATGGAATATATAGACGGAGTAACACTTAAGGACTATATGGAGCTTCAGAAGAAGCTTGACTGGAAGGAAGCTTCCCATTTTATTATACAGATTCTCCGCGCGCTCGGCCATGCACATGACAGGGGTATTATCCACAGAGATATAAAGCCTCAGAACATAATGATGTTCGAGGACGGCACAATCAAGGTCATGGACTTCGGTATTGCGAGGTTTACCTATGAACTCGGAATAACTGCCACAGCCCAGACAATCGGTTCAGTACACTACATCAGTCCTGAACAGGCCTGCGGAAAAATGACAGACGGCGCAAGTGACATTTATTCGGTAGGTATTCTTCTTTACGAAATGCTCACCGGAACGAAACCGTTTGACGAGGAAAATCCTCTTACGGTTGCGCTCATGCAGATGAATGACCTTCCGCAGATGCCGAGAAGCATCAATCCTGATATCTCCGAGGGAATGCAGGAAATCATACTCAGGGCCATTGAAAAGGACCCTGCAGACAGATACCGCAGCGCAAGGGAGATGATAAGGGATATAGAGCAGCTCAAGAGTGATCCGTCAGCTACGTTCGGTTACAGGTTCACCGGAACAACGGTTTCGGTTGACGACATACAGAACATGCCTGACATTGTCCCTGCAGCTGAACCTGTACCTCAGGAGGAGCCGGCTGAAGAGGAACCGTACAATCCTCTTGACTATGATCCTGATGAATCCACACCTAATTATTTCATAGGCACCGGAAGAAAGAATCAGGCAGCTCATGACAGGAAGAACGACATAGGCGATATAGAGTACGAGACACCGGGAAGCGGTGCGGGAATAAAGCTTGCAACTGTCGGAACAGTTGTTGTTATGGTTGTTGTCGTTGCAGTTATAGCCGGATTTGTATTCAGGCTGATTAACGGCGGAGGAGCTAAGGAAGAAACAGCATTTGCGATGCCTTCGCTTGTTCAGTACAATTACGAGGAAATGGTAAACAGGTACGCCGGAAAGCTGACCATTACAGTTCAGGGCGAGCCGGTTTATTCAGAATATGAAGCCAACACCATCGTTGAGCAGAGTGTTGAGCCGGGAACTTCAGTTGAAAAGGGAACAGAGGTTTTTGTAACCATAAGCAACGGAAAGAACGTGACATTTGTTCCTGATGTTTCAGGCAAAACTGCAAACGAAGCCATTGACATGATTAATGAGGCGGGACTTGAAGTTATGCTCAAGCCTATTTTCAATGACAAGGTTCCTTATGACATGGTAATTCGTGTTTCACCGGCACCTGGCACGGAAATGGCAGTAAAGCAGAAGGTTACCCTTTACGTAAGCAAGGGTGCCCAGTCTGACTCGAAGATAATTCCTAACGTTGTAGGCAAACAGGAGGAGGAAGCGGTTAAGCTGCTTGAGGATGAGGGCTTTACCGTTGAAACCGAGAGAAAGGATGACAAGGCTCCGGAGGGCGAAGTATTTATGCAGAACTTCCCGGGTGACACACTTGTAAATCCGAATGAAAAGATAATTCTTTACATAAGTACCGGCAGGGCGCCTGAAGAGGACGTAACCTACACTGTAAAATTCCCTGAGGGAGTTACAGGTGTTGCGACATTCAGGGTTTATGCCGACGGTGACAATATAATCACGATAAACGATATAAACATCGACGGATACGAGGATTTCAGCTTTGATATCACCGGCTCCGGAAAGCAGAAGATAATAGTTGAGATTACCAATATCCATAACGGGGAATCAGCTGATCTCGGTGTATACAACTTTGACTTTACAGAGAAGAAGTATGAGGCTGCTGAGGAAAATGTAAAGGATGCACTCATAAAAACAGGACTGTTTGAGAATCCGGTAACAACAGCTGTAACAACAGCACATACTGCTGCGGCTGTTACAACACATGCAGCCGGAACTCTTCCTGAAGTGACACACACACCACAGGGCACAGAACCTCCGGAATCAACTGAACCGGCAGAAACCGAAGCACCTGTACAGGAATCATCTTCACCTGAAAATCCTGCTGAAACAGCAGATGATTCAGAATAACACAGTTCATACCGCTGCAGGAATTATCCTGCGGCGGTTTTTTAGGAAAGCTGAGCGCCGTGCGGCGCTTACCATGATTTATACGGAGGAGAAATAATTTTGCTCAGGGATAAAATAGAAAGGCTGCTTCTGAAGGTTCAGAAGCCTTCAAGATATATAGGCGGCGAACACGGAAGTGTAATGAAAAACAAGGAAAACATAGATGTGCGTTTTGCATTCTGCTTTCCTGACAGCTACGACATCGGCATGTCCCATCTTGGTATGAAGATACTCTATTCACTTATTAACTCAAGGGAAAACTACTGGTGCGAGAGAGTGTTTGCTCCGTGGCTTGACTTTGAGGAGCTTATGATTCAGAACGACATACCTCTTTATGCACTCGAAAGTCTTGATCCGGTAAAGGACTTTGATTTTATCGGATTTACCATGCAGTATGAACTGTCATACTCAAATATGCTCAACATGCTTTCACTTGCAGGGGTTCCGATATGGCAGAAGGACAGAGGTGACAGCCTTGCTCCTATAGTTGTTGCAGGCGGACCGTGTGTATGCAATCCTGAACCGTTTGCTGACTTCTGCGACATCATTTCACTTGGTGAGGGTGAGGAAGTTACTCTTGAGATGATGGATCTCTATAATGAGATGAAGAAAAAGGGTGCGACACGACATGAGTTTCTTGTTGCGGCCTCAAAGATTGACGGTCTGTACATTCCTTCGCTCTATGATGCTGAGTACAATGAGGACGGAACGATAAAGCGCTATGTTCCTAAGGAAGGCGCACCTGCCGTAATCAGAAAGAGAATAATCAAAGACCTTGACAGCGTGTACTATCCTGATGACTTTGTAGTTCCGTTTTCTGATATAGTTCATAACAGAGCAGCTGTTGAGGTTCTCAGAGGCTGTATAAGAGGCTGCAGATTCTGTCAGGCCGGATTCATATACAGACCTTTCCGTGAGAAGACTACGGAGAGGGTATGCAGTCAGGCAAAGTGCCTCTGTGAAAATACAGGATACGAGGAGCTGTCACTTCTGTCACTCAGTACAAGTGACCACTCGGACATCGGCGGTATCTTTACCGAGCTCCTGGAGTACACTGAAGATGAGCATATCAACATGTCTCTCCCTTCACTTCGTGTTGACAACTTCTCGGATGAGCTTCTTGAAAAAATAAAAAGAGTAAGGACAAGCGGACTTACCTTTGCTCCGGAGGCCGGAACGCAGAGACTCCGTGACGTAATTAATAAAAATGTTTCCGAAGAGGAAATCATGTCCACATGCCGTATTGCCTTTGAGGGCGGATATACCAAGGTTAAGCTTTACTTCATGATGGGGCTTCCTACTGAAACGGATGAGGATATTATCGGTATTGCCGAAACTGCGCAGCGTATAGTGGATCTCTTCTACTCACTTCCTGACAGGCCGAAGGGTTCTCCTTCAGTTTCGATAAGTGTAGCGACATTTGTACCGAAGCCGTTTACACCGTTTGAGTTTGAACCGCAGATTTCATATGACGAAATAAAGCGCCGTCAGAAGCTTCTTGTTGACAGTATTACTTCAAAGAAAATAAAGGCAAGCTGGCACGATCCTGAAATCAGTATTCTTGAGGAAATACTTGCAAAGGGTGACAGAAGAATTGCTCCGGCTATGTATGAGGCCTGGAAGAGCGGCTGTAAGTTTGACAGCTGGGGTGAAACATATGATTACGGAAAGTGGATGGCTGCATTTGAAAAATGCGGTATAGATGTTCCTTTTTACGTAAACAGGGAAAGAAGCTACGATGAGGTATTTCCGTGGGATCACCTTGACTACTTCGTTACAAAGGAATTCCTTGCAAGGGAAAACAAAAAGGCAAAACAGAATCTTACAACTCCTCACTGCCGTCTGAAGTGTTCAGGCTGCGGAGTAAACAAAAAGGCCGGAGGTGAGTGCTTTGAAAAAGCTTAGAGCAAGATTTACGAAAAAGGACAGGGCTAAATATATTTCGCATCTTGACCTGTACAGGTTTATGCAGAGAACATTCAAACGTGCCGGTATTTCAGTGTGGTATACACAGGGATTCAATCCGCATCTGTATATAATGTTTCCGCTGCCTCTTTCTCTCGGATATGAGAGCGACTGCGAGATAATGGATTTTAATATCAATGACGACAGTCTTGCACCGGAAACCGTTATGGAAAAGCTCAACGAAGCTATGCCGGCAGGTATCGAAATTACCGCTGTCTACGAGCCTGAGATGAAGCACACGGAAATTGAATTTTCGTACTATGATGTTCTGCTTACAGGAGCGCCTGAACTCAGTGCGGAAAACTTCGGAAAATTTTTCAGTCAGGAACAGATTGTTATTCAGAAGAAAACAAAGCAGAAGACAATGAAGGACGTTGATATAAAGCCGTTTGCCGATGTGCTTGATTATTCAGACACGGAGCAGGGCCTTGGCATCAGTCTGAAAATGCCTTCAGGAAGCAACGGAAGCTATAATCCTTCGCTGCTTCTTTCCGCGTTTTATGCATTCGCCGGAGCTGAGGCTGAGTTTGCCTCCGTTAACAGAACACGTATCGTTACCGGCGACGGAAGGGATTTCAGATAGGAAAGGTTATGTGAAAAGCAATGAAAATGAATTTCAGAATAGTTTCTGCCTTTGTATGTGCTTTATCTTCAGCACTTTTTCTTTCAGCGTGCAGCTTTCTTCCTGGCACTGAGCCTGCAGTAAAGCCGGTGCCGGACGCTGAGCTGAGTGCAGCGGAAAATGCTGTTACCGATGAGGTACCGGTTACGGAGGAAGCAGCAGATGAGGAACCGGCGGCACTTGTACATAATCCGCTCACAGGTGAGTACGGATATAACCCCGACGCTGTTGGTAAGCGCCCGGTTGCCGTTATGATAAACAACATTGACCAGTCACTTCCGCAGTACGGTCTCGGCTCTGCTGACTATATCTATGAAGCTCTTGTTGAGGGCGGGATAACAAGACTGATGGCTGTTTATGCTGACTACACAAAGGTACCTGTTATCTGTTCAGTCAGAAGCTGCCGCTACTACTATCCGCTTATCGCCAATGGCCTTGATGCAGTCTACTGCCACTGGGGAATGGACATGACTATCGCTAAGGATACTCTTGAAAGACTCGGCATAGACAGATTTGACGGCGGTGACGGACACGAGGGACTTTTCTACAACGATGAGGAAAGACTTAAGTACTATGCGAGGGAGCATACCGGCTGTCTTAACGGAAGTCTGCTTCCTTCATTCATCTCTGACGCAGGCTTCAGAACCGAAGCAATTAACGGCGGTGCAGATGCCATGAAGTTTGCGGAGGGTACGGATTTTACTGATATTTCCGAAGAGGTGTGTACTGAAGCAGAGATTACATATTCGTGGGCTTACTACAGTACATTTACCTATGATTCAAAGACAAAGACATATACCAAGCAGCATTCCGGCGAACCTCATATGGACGGTGCAACCGGCGAACAGCTTTCATTTACCAACGTATTTGCGCTGCTGACAGACCTCAGCATCAGAGACGACGGCTACAGAATGAACGTCGGTCTTGAAGGCGGCGAGGGTTACTATTTCTCAGGCGGTAAAGTGAGAAAAATCAACTGGCAGAAGGACGGAGACGACAGCAACTTTAAGTTCACTGACCCGGTTACTCATCAGGAGATTACGGTGAACAGGGGCAAGTGCTATATCGGACTTACGGACAGTGTGTCGTACTGACCGCAGACGCAGCACTGCAGAAATATGAATATAAAAACAAAACAGGCACATCAGCGCTGAACGGCTCTGATGTGCCTGTTTCTGTATTGTTACTGATAAAAACCATGAAAACCGTTTTCGACGAGTCTGAAGGCGGTTTCTGCCATCTGTTCAGCGGAGCCGAGGGAGATATCCTGCAGCCAGGTTTCTATTATTCCGAGGATGCCGGCTATAATGAAACCGGCAGTGATGCGAACCTCGTCTTCTGAGGTGCTTTCCGGGAGAGCACTTCTCACTATGGCAATTGTTTTGGAATCTATGAGACCCTTGAGTTTTCGCTGGAAGCTTACGTCGCCGTTTTTGCTGAGGAGTACTGAGCAGAGCTCGTAGTTTTCGTAGATGGTTTCAAAGGTGTCGCTGAGAAAATCAAGGAGCTGGTTCTGGGTGATATGGGTTTTGTTGAGCTCCTCGAGGGTGTTTATAATGTCAGAGGCAAGCCGGTTTTCTATTTTTTCCACCATGTCAAATACATCCTTGTAGTGCAGATAGAAGGTGGAGCGGTTTATATCGACCTCGTCGGCAAGCTCTCTTACGGTTATTTCCCTTATACTTTTTGTTTTCATGAGCTTAGTCAGCCCTCTGATGAGCTGCTCTTCAGTTTTTCTTACACGTCTGTCGCGCGGGTTTACCATAAATCATACAGTCCTTCCTTAAAAAAATCAAACATAATCAGCAAAGAGTGTTGCTTAATATACAGATGACAATAACATTAACGGTTGAATATTATTCATCACTTATAGTATAATATAAACAGGACGAAAAATCAACACTTTTCCATTAACAGATGAAAGTTTATTTTTTGAAAGGGGCAGGATTATTTATGGAAAAAAAGGAGAAGAAACAGTCATTTTTCAAAAAGCATTTCAAGGCAGTGGCTGCAGCCGGAATAATTGCCATACCGACTATTTACACATCATTTTTCCTCGGATCAATGTGGGACCCGTACGGAAAGTCAGGAAATCTTCCGGTAGCTGTTGTGAACAACGACAGGGCAGCTGTATACAACAATGACGTTATAAATGTCGGCGAGCGCCTTGTTGAGAAGCTTGAGGAAAATGAATCACTTGATTTTAACTTTGTTGCCGAGAGCGTCGCAAGGAAGGGCCTTGAGGACGGAACATACTACATGGTTATCACTATTCCGGAAAATTTTTCGGCAAATGCAGTTTCAGTACTGGATGAGGAACCGAAGAAGATGGTTCTTGACTATTCTGTAAATCCGGGTACCAACTACATTGCCTCCAAGATGAGCGAGAGTGCGATGGTAAAGCTTCAGAAAAGTATTCAGGACAGCGTTGTTGAAGAGTATACAAATGTTGTTTTCGAGAGTCTTGATACAATAGGAAACGGCATGAATGAAGCTGCGGAAGGTGCCGGAAAGCTAAAGGACGGTTCAGGAAAAATATCGGAGGGTACAGACAGTATAAAGGAAAATCTTAAGCTGCTTGCCGACAGTACAGTTACATTTGAGGAGGGTGCATCAGCGCTTAAGGACGGAATTAAGGAATATACAAGCGGTGTAAGTGATGTAAACTCAGGAGTTTCCAGACTTTCAGCCGGTGCGGATTCGCTCAGCTCAGGTGCGGGTACGCTGTCTGAAGGAGCAGAAAAGCTTGCAGATGGTATAAAAACATATACGGAGGGTGTTGCCTCAGTAAATGACGGTGCATCGGAGCTTTCAGCAGGTGCCGCACAGCTCAGGTCCGGAAGTCAGGCTCTCCTCAGCGGACTTAACACTCTTTCGGGTGCGATTGACAGCAGCCTCAGCGAAGAAAATATGAATAATATAGCAGCAGTTCAGAGCGGACTGACCGGGCTTAATGCAGGAATACAGGAGCTTAACACAGCACTTGCAGCTGCGGATGCTGCAGGGACTGACCCGGCCGTGATTGCAGCACTTATGAAGAAAAGCGTAGCTTCACTTGCTGAAAATTCTGAAAAACTTCTTCCGGCTGCGGGCAGTGCCATTGATTCACTTTCAGGAGGTATGAAGACAGTACAGAATGCGCTTGAGCGCAGAGGTGAAACAGCAGAGAGCGCAGGAATAATTCAGGGAGCCGAAGCGCTTGACAGCGGAATTGACAAAGCAGGCAGAGGAAGTGCAGCTCTGTATGAAGGTACAAGGAAGCTTGATTCAAACAGCAGCACGCTCACTGACGGTGCAGTTTCACTCAGCAGCGGGGCGAAGGTGCTTGAAAGCGGAGCAAAGGAACTGCTCAGCGGAATAGGCGCACTTGAATCCGGTACCGGAAAGCTCGTGTCAAACAGCGGTAAACTTGTTGACGGCTCTGCAGACCTTTATGACGGCTCCTCCAGGATAGCCGACGGTTCGTCAAAGCTGTATGATGGTTCAGTTGAGCTTTCATCGGGTGTAAACGATCTTTATGACGGATGCGGAACACTTGAGTCATCACTCTTCAGCGGAGCTGCGGAAATCAGCGAAAAAAACAAGGAGGACAGAAACGTTCAGATGTTCGCTTCTCCTGTTGAAATTGAGGAAACAATAATTACAAACCCTAAAAACAACGGCCAGGCAATGTCAGCATATATGATGTCTGTGGGACTCTGGGTAGGATGCCTTGCGTACTGTCTTATGTTCTCACCTGACGAGGCACTCGCGGAAAAGAAAGTCATGAAAAGAAATGCGGTGCGCTGGTGCGCGCTTGAGATGCTTAAGGTCCTCGCCGTAGCTGCGGTTTCAGCTGTTGTTATGGTATGCGCACTCTCACACACACTTGGCTTTGAACCGGTGGATATAATGAAAACTGTAAGGGTTGCGTGTCTTGCTGCCATGGCGTTCATGATGCTCTTCTGGTTTTTCAACGTGCTCATGGGCAAAATCGGAAGCTTCATACTTCTTGTGTTCATGGTTCTTCAGCTCAGCGGCGCAGCAGGAACATATCCTATCGAGCTTTCAGACAGTTTCTATCAGAAAATTCATCCGTATATGCCTTTCACATACACTGTTAATGCATTCAGAAGCACAATTGCAAGCGGACTCGGAATTTCAACAGAGATAAAGATCCTTTGTGGAATACTCGTCGCATTCCTTGTTCTGAATTTCGCAGCTGTATATATCAAAGCCGGTACAGAAAATGAAGTAACGGCAGAAAAAGCAGTTCACGCATAGAAATACAGCGGATGCAGAAAAAAGATTTCTGCATCCGCAAAAATTCTGAAAAAACTCTTGACAAGAGGAAAAATAAAGAGTATAATATACAGGTAAAACAAAGCAGAACCTCAGTTCTCACCGGTTGGTTCAGTATCGAACCGGTAAATACTTTTTAAGAAATTTTTAAGTATGAGTACTGACGTGTGTCTGTACTCATTTTTTATTACAATTTACATGGTCTTGGAGGTGCTGACGATTAGCAACAAGGAACTGCAGATAAACGAAGAAATTCGTGACAAAGAGCTTCGCGTCATTGGTAATGACGGAGAACAGCTTGGAATTCTCTCAGCGGCAGAAGCGCTGGAAATTGCTTTTGAAAGAAATCTTGATTTGGTTAAGATCGCTCCTCAGGCTACACCGCCTGTATGTAAGATAATGGATTACGGTAAGTACTGTTTCGAACAGGCTAAACGTGAAAAGGAAGCGAGAAAGAATCAGAAGGTAGTCGAGATTAAGGAAATCAGAATGTTCTCAAATATCGACACTAACGATTTTAATACCAAGGTCAATCAGGCCTGCAAGTTTTTAAAATCAGGTGACAAGGTTAAGGCTTCAGTCAGATTCCGTAAGAGAGCTATTGCTCATCCGGAACTCGGCGGAGAATTACTTGACAGATTCAAGGAAGCTTGTCTGGAGTGCGGCGTTGTTGAAAAGCCGGCAAAGATGGAAGGACGTAGCCTGGTTATGTTCATTTCACCAAAGACGAATAAGTAATTAAGGAGGATATAAAGATGGCTAAGGTAAAGGTTAAAACACATTCAGGCGCTAAGAAGCGTTTTAAGGCTACTGGTACTGGTAAGTTCAAGTATCAGAAGACAAACAGAAGACACAGATTAACTCAGAAGGAAACAAAGAGAAAGAGAATTAACCGTGCTTCAGGTGTTGCTGATTCAACAAACATGGGCGCACTCAAGCAGTTAATGCCATACGCATAATCTGCGCAGCGGATATCTTTTTCAGAAAGTTAGTTTTTTAAAATCAAATATTCGGAGGTAGAAATATATGGCACGTATTAAGGGTGCGATGATGACTCGTAAGAGAAGAAATAAAATTCTCAAGCTTGCTAAGGGCTACTGGGGCGCTAAGAGCAAACATTTCAAGATGGCTAAGCAGGCCGTAATGAAGTCAGGTAACTATGCATACGTTGGACGTAAGCAGAAGAAGCGTAACTTCAGACAGCTCTGGATCACAAGAATCAGTGCAGCAGCTAAGATGAACGGCATGAACTACTCAACACTCATGAACGGTCTCAAGAAGGCTGATATCACATTAAACAGAAAGATGCTCTCAGAAATCGCTATCAACGATCCTGAAGGCTTCAAGGCAATTGCTGAAAAGGCAAAGGCTGCTCTTTAATCTAATCACAACACGCTCTGTATTTTTATATTGAGCGTGTTTTCTTTAATATGAAAAAAGTATACGGAAAGAGGTGTTCACTTGACTGTAATTACTTCAAAGGACAATCCGTCAGTAAAACTCTACATGAAGCTTGCCTCTTCAAAGAAGGAAAGAAAAAATTCAGGAATGTACGTGCTTGAGGGTTTTCGTCTTATCACTGACGCTGTGAATGAAAATTCTTCAGTGACTCAGATTCTTTTTACCGAGGATGCATACGACAGGTATTACAGCGAATTATCCCAGGTTGATTTGAAAGAAGTAAAAATACTAATTATTTCAAATGAGCTTGGAATAAAAATATCATGCACGGAAAAGCCTCAGGGAGTTTTTGCTGTATGCAGTATCCCGCCGGCAAAGTCTCTTAAAAACAGTATAAAAAAAGACGGAAAATATGTCGTTCTTCATCAGCTTCAGGATCCCGGTAATCTCGGAATGATTATACGTACAGCAGACGCTGTGGGAATTGACGGAGTTATTCTTTCAGAAAGCTGTGAACTCTACAGTCCGAAGGTTATACGTTCGACCATGGGTTCAGTTTTTCGTATGAACATATTCGAAAGCACCGGACTTGATGATCTGTTTGAGTGCTTCGAAAACAGCGGAATAAAAAGCTATGCAGCAGTGATAGACAGGGACGCTGAGGATCTGCGCAGCTGCAGTTTTGACGGCGGATGTGCCGTATTTATAGGAAATGAAGGCAACGGGCTGCCTGCAGAGGTTTCTGCCAGATGCTCAGTTAGAGCAACGATAAAAATGTCCGGACATATCAATTCACTTAATGCCGCCATGGCAACAGGAATTTTTATGTGGGAAATGTCAGGGAAATAAAACACAAAGAGAAATATGAGGAAAATATGAACGAAAAACAGAATGAAAAGCTGTACTGGATAGCTCTGTCCGGAATATTCGGACCGGCTGATCCGGGACTATGGAAGCTGATGGCTGTCTGCGAGGGACCGTCTGACGCTTACCGCAGGATTGCAGAGGGCAGATATGCACTTTCTGCCGGTGAAAAGAGGATGTTCTCCGTCTGGAATGCAGAGAAAATCAAGTCTCTTCTGAAGGAATGCAGTCAGAAAAAAATCAGAATCATCACCTTCGGTGATGCGGAATATCCGTCGAAGCTCAGAAATATCTATAATCCGCCTGCAGTGCTGTACGCATACGGAAATACCGGGTGTCTTAACGATGAGCTGACACTTGGCGTTGTCGGAACAAGAAAACCGTCGGATTACGGATATGATGCCGCATTCAGAATATCCGAAGAGCTTGCAAAGGTCGGATTTACAACTGTGAGCGGATTTGCTGCAGGAATTGATTCGGCAGCACACAGAGGTACACTTGCCGGTGGGGGCAGAACTGTTGCTGTTCTCGGATGCGGTCTGGACATCGACTATCCGAAGGTCAACAGTGATATACGTGAGGCGGTTGCTGAAAACGGTGTTATTCTGTCAGAGTTTCCGCCCGGAACCCAGCCTCTTGCAAGAAACTTTCCTTCACGAAACAGAATAATATCAGGACTTTCACTCGGTGTGTTTGTCGCAGAGGCGCCGCTTGCAAGCGGTGCGCTTATAACCGCTGATTCGGCAATTGAGCAGGGAAGGGATGTTTTCTGCCTTCCGCCGCAGGATATTTTCAGCAGAAGTTTTCAGGGGGTCGTTAAGTATCTCAGGGACGGAGCTGTTCCTGTATTCAGTCACCTTGATATTATTTACGAGTACTGCATGGTGTTTTCACACAGACTGACAGTGCCTGATTCTTCGGATGAGTACATTTCACCAAGGTCGGAAAGCTTCATTTACAGCTGTGATGAAGCAGTTACTCCGGTAAGCTGTTCCGGAAAATCTGAAAAAACAAATTCTCCGCAGAAAGCTTCACTTCCCCCGGGACTTGAAGGCGTTCAGGAGAAAATTGCGCAGCTGCTTCTGGACGGTCCGCTTCATCTGGATGAACTCTGTGAGAAAGCAGAACTCCATGTATCAGATATTATTACAGAAATGACCGATATGGAGATTTCGGGTGCTGTAGTTTCACTTCCCGGAAATATTTATTCACTCGGATAAAAAAATCTTTGACAAATTAAAATAAATCAATTATACTATAGTAATGTAAAATTAATATTATAAAGGAGAAAAAAATGTCTGATCTTGTTATAGTAGAGTCTCCTGCCAAAGCAAAGACAATACAGAAATATCTTGGTCCGGGATTTGAAGTTATTGCTTCAATGGGACATATAAGAGATCTTCCGAAGTCAAAAATCGGTGTCGATCTTGAAAATGATTTTGAACCTATTTACACTGACATGAAGGGTAAAGAGGATGTAATAAAAGAATTAAAGAAACACGCAAAAAAGTGCGATAAAATTTATCTCGCAACTGACCCGGACCGCGAAGGGGAAGCTATATCCTGGCATATAGCACAGATGCTTGATCTCGATCTTGAGGCCAACAACAGAGTTGCCTTCAACGAAATCACAAAGTTCGGTGTTCAGAGCGGTATGAGCAATCCGCACAAAATTGACATAGACCTTGTAAATGCACAGCAGGCAAGAAGAATACTTGACCGTATTCTCGGCTACAAGCTCAGTCCGTTCCTCTGGAGAAAGGTAAAAAGGGGCCTCTCTGCAGGACGAGTACAGTCTGTTGCCGTAAGTCTTGTTGTTGACAGGGAAAATGAAATCAGAAAGTTCGTTACCCAGGAGTACTGGAGCATAGACGGAAAGTTTACCGCACCTTCAAGCCGAAAGGTATTTTCAGCAAAGCTTTCATCGATTGATTCAAAGAAGGCTGAGATGAAAAACCAGGAGGAGGCTGACAGAATTCTTGCTGATCTTGAAAATGCAGAGTTTAAGGTAACAAAGGTTAAGAAGAGAGTCACAAGAAGACAGCCTGCGCCTCCGTACATCACATCAACACTTCAGCAGGAAGCGTCACGCAGAATGGGCTTCCAGGCAAGAAGAACAATGAAGGCTGCACAGGAGCTTTATGAAGGTATCGAAATCGAGGAACTCGGTCTCGTTGGTCTTATCACATATATGAGAACAGACAGCCTTCGTATCTCAGATGAGGCAAAGCAGGCAGCTGCTGAATTTATTAAGAAAAGATACGGTGAGGAATATCTTCCTTCATCACCGCGTGAATACAAGTCAAAGAAAAACGCACAGGATGCTCATGAAGCCATCAGACCTTCAATGCCTGAGCTCGATCCTGAGCGCGTAAAGAACAGCCTTACTACTGACCAGTACAAGGTTTACAAGCTTATCTGGGAACGATTTATAGCAAGCCAGATGGCAAATGCACTTCTTGACACTGTTTCTGCTGAGATAAATGCAGGCAACTGCACATTTTCAGCTTCAGGCTATTCAGTAAAGTTCAAGGGATTTTCAATTCTTCATGTTGAATCAAAGGATACATCCGAAGAAGAGGAAAACAAGGAGCTTCCTCCGCTTGAGGAAGGTGACGTGCTCAGAGTAAAGTCACTTCTCGGAAACCAGCACTTTACACAGCCTCCTTCAAGATATACTGAAGCTACACTTATCAAGACACTTGAAGAAAACGGTATCGGCCGTCCGAGTACATACGCACCTACAATTACCACCATAACATCACGTATGTATGTAGAGCGTGACGGAAAGCAGCTCAAGCCTACAGTTCTCGGTGAGGTAACAACCGAACTCATGAAGGAGCAGTTCTCGGACGTTGTAAACGCTAAATTTACTGCAAATATGGAATCAAATCTTGACGACGTTGAAAACGGCGAAAAAGACTGGAAGAGCATGCTCAAGGTATTCTATGAGGAATTTGACGCAACACTTGCAAAGGCGGAAATCGCTATGGAAGGCAAGCGCGTAAAGATTCCGAGTGAGGAAACTGACGTCGTGTGTGACCAGTGCGGAAAGAACATGGTTATCAAGATAGGACGCTTCGGAAAGTTCCTTGCATGTCCGGGATTTCCTGAATGTACAAATACAAAGAAGATAGTACAGGCAACAAAGGGTGTCTGTCCTCTCTGCGGAAATACAGTTATTGCCCAGAAGTCAAAGAAGGGAAGAAACTTCTTCGGCTGTGAAAAGTACCCTGAGTGTACATTTATGACCTGGAACACTCCTGTTGAGGACAAGTGTCCTAAGTGTCAGTCAACACTTTTCAAAAAGGGCGGCAAGGCCGGAAAGATTCTCTGTGAGAAGCCGGAGTGCGGCTACGAGAGAGGACTTTAAGTGATGGCAGTAAAGGTAATAGGTGCAGGACTTGCCGGCTGTGTGGCAGCATGGCAGCTTGCAAATGCCGGAATTGAAACAGAGCTTTATGAGATGAAGCCTCTTAAGTTCACACCGGCACATCACTATGAGGGAATGGCTGAACTCGTGTGTTCAAATTCTCTCAAGGCGGCAAGAGTTGACTCTGCCTGCGGACTCCTCAAGGAGGAGATGCGCAGACTCGGTTCACTTATCGTGCCGTGTGCTCTTGAAACGTCTGTTGAGGCAGGCGGCGCACTGGCAGTTGACAGAACGAAATTTTCGGATCTTGTAACTGAAAAAATAAAATCACATCCTCTCATAAAAGTAATATCCGAAGAGGTTACATCCATACCTGACGGTGACGTAATTATCGCAACAGGTCCTCTCACATCCGGTGCACTTGCAGACTCGATTGCTGAAAAGTGCGGAAACTACATCAGCTTTTTTGATGCTGCTGCACCTATAGTAACCTTTGACAGCCTTGATACAGACGTTGTATTCTTTGCTTCAAGATATGACAGAGGAGATGCTGACTATATAAACTGTCCTATGGACAGGGAGGAGTACGAGCTCTTCTACAATGAACTTATAAATGCCGAATCCGCACCGCTTAAGGATTTTGACAGAGAGGCGTTTAAGGTCTATGAAGGCTGCATGCCTGTCGAGGTGCTTGCAAAGCGCGGTGCAGACACAATGCGCTACGGTCCTCTGAAGCCTGTCGGACTTACTGACAAGCGTACAGGAAAGCGTCCGTATGCAGTTGTTCAGCTCCGTAAGGAAAACCGCGAGGGTACGATGTACAACCTCGTAGGATTTCAGACCAACCTTAAGTTCGGCGAGCAGAAAAGGGTCTTTTCACTTATTCCGGGACTCGCGGATGCCGAGTTTGTAAGATACGGTGTTATGCACCGCAATTCATTTATTAACAGCCCTGCACTTCTTAAGCCTACTTTCGAAATGAGAAACTGTCCGGGCCTTTATTTTGCCGGTCAGATTACAGGAGTTGAAGGCTATGTTGAATCCGCTGCCAGCGGAATTATGGCCGGACTTAACATGGCACGCAGGCTTCAGGGAAAATCCGAATTTATAATGCCTCCTGAGACAATGACAGGAGCACTGACACACTATATCAGTGACAGCTACAATGACGGTTCGTTTCAGCCTATGGGTTCAAATATGGGAATTCTGCCTGAACTGCCTGAGAGGGTTAAGGATAAGAAGAAAAAATATCAGATGTATGCCGACAGAGCACTCGAAAAGCTCGGCGAATTAATTGAAACTTCAGGAGTTTAATATGGTTAATGTTATAGTTGATGCATTCGGCGGAGACAACGCACCTGATGCAGTTCTGGAAGGAAGTGTACTTGCTGCAGGCAGTCTCGGTGTAAAGGTTACACTTGTCGGAAACGAAAAGCTTATAAAGGAATCAGCGGAAAAGCATAATCTTTCACTTGACGGTATAGATATTGTTCACGCTGAAACTGTAATAGATATTCACGAGGAGCCTACTGAAATCATAAAAAGCAGAAAGGACTGCTCCATGGCAGTCGGCCTTCAGCTTCTCCATGACAAAAAAGGAGATGCATTCGTAAGTGCCGGAAGCACAGGTGCGCTTGTTGTAGGTTCAACATTTATCGCAAAGAGACTGAAGGGTGTGAAGAGAGCGGCTCTTGCGCCGATTATGCCTGGAAACAGCGGATACTTTATGCTTCTTGACGGAGGCGCCAACACTGAATGCCGTCCTGAGGCACTTGTTCAGTTTGCTCTTATGGGCTCTGCATATATGGAAAAGGTAATGGGCATAAAGAACCCGAGAGTAGGACTTCTCAACATCGGTTCCGAGGATACAAAGGGACGCGAGCTCGAAGTTGAAACATACAAGCTTCTTAAGACAGCACCTGTGAACTTTGTCGGTAATGTGGAAGCACGTGAAATGCCTTTTTCAAAGTGCGATGTTCTCGTAGCGGACGGATATACAGGAAATGTTGCGCTTAAGCTCTATGAGGGCATGGGTTCATTCTTTGCAGGTGAGCTCAAGGGCATGCTTACATCCGGAATCAAGGGTAAGCTTGCAGCCCTTCTTATAATGGACAAGGTAAAGGCGTTCAAGAAAAAGCTTGACTACAAGGAAGTCGGCGGCGCAGTTCTTATGGGTGTTTCAGCACCTGTAATCAAGGCACACGGAAGTTCCGACGGAAAGGCGTTTTTCAATGCAATACGTCAGGCAAAGGAATGCGTTGAAACCGGAGTAACTGAACGCATTTCAGCATATCTTGATATGCAGAAGGGAGGAGAAAAGGTTGACTGAACTTGAGGAAAGTATAGGATACTGTTTTACCAGTAAAAAACTTCTCACTGAAGCACTTTCCCATTCTTCATACGCAAATGAAAACAAGAGAAGCCGCAGAAGCAACGAACGTCTTGAGTTCCTTGGGGACAGCGTTCTTTCGATAGTTGTTTCACAGTATCTCTTTGAACATTTTTCACATCTTCCTGAGGGTGAGCTTACAAAAATAAGAGCATCGCTTGTTTGTGAAAAATCACTTCATATATTTGCCAGACAGATTAATCTCGGAAAGTATCTGCTTCTTGGAAAAGGTGAGGAAAACACAGGCGGAAGAGAAAGAGCATCAATCCTTGCTGACGCATTTGAAGCGCTTATAGCAGCTGTATTTCTCGACGGAGGACTTGAGGCTGCAAGAAAGCACATTCTCAGATTTATACCTGAGGACATAGAGGCACAGCGTCACGCTGCCTTCAGTGATTACAAGACTATTCTTCAGGAAGTGGTACAGCAGAATCCTGAGGAGAAGGTTGAGTACGTAATTGCGAGCCAGAGCGGTCCTGACCACAACAAGGCGTTTACTGTAAACGTCTGTCTCAATACGAATATTATCGGTGTGGGTACCGGCAGAAGCAAGAAGGAAGCAGAGCAGATGGCAGCCAGGGAAGCGCTTAAGCTCATGGGCTACGATGAAGCACAGTAATATATCAGTATTTATACCGCATACCGGATGTCCGCATATGTGCAGTTTCTGCAATCAGCATACCATAAGCGGTGCACAGCACGCACCCTCCGGGGATGAGGTAAGAAAAATATGCTCTGAAGCGTTTTCATATATTAAAAACAGGGA
>JAZUIH010000094.1:0-28981 GCA_045642145.1 Oscillospiraceae bacterium
AAGGAAATGTGCATGCCTGGTGATAACGTTGAAATGGACGTTGAACTCATCACACCAATCGCTATCGAAGAAGGTCTTCGTTTCGCTATTCGTGAAGGTGGACGTACAGTTGGTTCAGGCGTTGTTACAGCTGTCAACGAATAATTAATCTTACCGATAATTATTAATAAGTAACATATTAACAGCAGATGTGTTTATCGCATCTGCTGTTTTTTTTGAAAAAATTTGTACATGAATTGGTCTGTAAACTTGTATCTGTATTTTTCTACAATAAACTATTATGGTTTGTAAACGTTTAATCGAAATTATGCAAATGAGATAAAAATACACAAATTACGTAAAAGATATTTACAAACCTTAATTTTTAGTGTATAATATTAAACAGGAAATGAAAATTAAGCTTATTAAAATGCTTAAATGGACTTAAATTTGTATTTGAAAGGATGATTACCAGTGAATAATTTCAAAAAGGTAAGCGCATTTGCTACAGCATTATTAATGTCAGCATTAGCAGTAAATCCTGCTGTATATGCTGAAGATGCTGCATCTTATGACATGAGTGTAAAGGTAAACGTTGGTGACAAGGGTAAGGCTATCAGTCCTTATATTTTCGGTATTAATGAACACGGTCTTGAAAAGGGCCTTCAGGTAAATTCCATCCGTCAGGGCGGTAACCGTTACACAGGCTACAACTGGGAGAACAATGCATCAAACGCAGGTTCTGACTGGAAGCACAGCTCAGACAATAATCTTTCATCAAACAGCAAGCCTGCAGACTGCGCACAGAGTCTCTCAAAGAAGGCAACAAAGAACAATATCTCATACAAGCTCGCAACAGCACAGATGGCTGGCTATGTTTCTGCAGACAAGGACGGTACAGTAAGTGAAGCTGAAGCAGCACCGAGCAAGAGATGGAATGAAGTAATTGCAAAGAAGGGTTCTGAATTTGCAGCTGAACCTGATCTTACAGACGGCAAGGTTTATATTGACGAATATGTAAACTACGTAAAGAACGCAATCGGAGACTCAACAACTGCTACAGGTATCCAGGGCTGGAGCCTTGACAACGAGCCTGGTCTCTGGCAGCATACTCATCCGAGAATTCACGGTGATATCGTTACTGCTGATGAACTTATTAAGAAATCAATTGATACAGCAAGTGCAATCAAGGGTGTTGACAAGAATGCCGAAATCTTCGGACCTGCTCTCTTTGGTTATACAGCATTTGTTCAGCTTCAGGATGAAGCTGACTGGAAGAAGATTAACGCTGACGGAAAGTACAGATGGTTTATTGACTACTATCTTGAGCAGATGAAGGCTGAAGAAGCAAAGTCAGGCCAGAGACTTCTTGATGTACTTGATATTCACTACTACTCTGAAGCAAAGTGTCCTGACTGTGACACCCGTATCTGCATGAGCGCTGATCATCCGGCTGAACATACAAAGGGTATTGATGAACTTACACAGTCATACAG
Source organism: Oscillospiraceae bacterium (assembly GCA_045642145.1). GTDB lineage: Bacteria > Bacillota > Clostridia > Oscillospirales > Ruminococcaceae > HUN007. Next base: position 1,476 of record JAZUIH010000094.1, read on the forward strand.
AACACTTATCGAAAAGGACTATGCTGAAAACAGCTGGATTGGCGAATGGTGCCAGTCAAATATCCCGATTCTTACAAATGTTAAGGAATCAATAGACAAGTACTATCCTGGCACAAAGCTTGCAGTTACAGAATACGACTTCGGCGGCGGCCAGACTGTTGCAGGCGCCATTGCTGAAGTAGATGCACTTGGTACATTTGCTGAAAACGATGTTTACTTTGCTACACTCTGGGCTGATGATGTTCCTTATCAGTACAGTGCAATCAATCTCTTCACAAACTATGACGGTGAAGGTTCTGCATTTGGTAATACACTCATCGAAAGCAAGACTGATGACTATATCAAGTCAACAAGCTACGCTTCCGTTCAGGACGGTGAACAGGGTAAGGTTTCTGTAATTATCACCAACAAGGATCAGAAGAAGGCGGAAAATGCTGTAATTGATCTCAGCAGTGCAAAGACAGACTACAAGAATGCGGCTGTTTATATTCTCTCAGGCGAAACAAGTGAAATTATTCACAAGACAAGCCTTAAGGATATTAAGAACAACAAGCTCACAGTAGAAATTCCTCCTCTTGCAATTGCAGAAGTAGTTGTTTCAGACAATGAAGCTGACTATAAGGAAGTAGTTGAAAAGGTTCAGCCAACATACGAATATGTGGACGGCAAGGTAACAGCAGGCAAGGATGCCGGCGCATTCTCATACTCATTTGACGAAGCTATCGCAGGCAATACTATAGTTCTTGATGTTGAAGTAAAGAATTCACCAAAGGCTATGGGCTGCGCTGCAGATTTCAATGTAAAATATGACGGCAAGGATTACTGGGTAAGCTACAACTGGGAAGCTTCCGCTTCAGGCAAGGTTGAAGTTAATATCTCAGGTGCTCCTGCAAATGCTTCATGCGTAACTGATGACACACCGGTTGAAGACGAAGCACTTCTTGAAAAACTCGGTGAGGAAGTTCTCAAGTCAACTGCAAAGACTGCAGCATTCCAGACATGGTATGTAGCAGACGCTGCATGGGAAGACCAGGATCACAGCCTTGTTACACTCAAGGGTGTTCAGCTTAAGAAGAAGTCTTCAGCTCCTTCAGCACCTGTTATGGCTGAGTTTGAAGGAACAGTAAAGGCTGCTGCAAAGGCAGGCGACTATGCTGTTTCATTCAGCGAACCAATCGACGGTGGTAAGATTGTACTCGATGTTGACGTAAAGAGCGGTGTAGTTTCAGCAATGGGATGTATCGACTTCAACGTTAAGTATGACGGCAAGGACTGGTGGGTTCACTACAACTGGGAAGCTAAGAAGAGCGGTGAAGTTACTATAGACCTTAAGGAACCAACAGGCGCACTTGATGTAACAGTAGAGGGCAATGAAGAGGAAACAGATGAGGATATTCTCGCAGCGATTGCTGAGGCTATCATGAAGTCAGCTCCTAAGACAACTAACTTCCAGACATGGTGGATGGCTGATTCATCATGGGAAGAGGATACAGACCACTCAAAGGTAACTCTTAAGGGCGCAAAGCTTGTAAAGGAATCATCAGCTCCTGTAACTACTCCTACAGTACAGCCGAGTGAACCGTCAGTTACTCCTACAGAAGAACCTGGCACAACTGTTGAAAAGTATTCAGCAGGTGATGTAAACGGCGACGGGATGGTTGACCTCACAGACCTTTCTGTTCTCAGTCTTTTTCTTATTGGCGATACTAAGCTTGGTGATGCTGCTCAGAAAGCGGCGGATGTAGACGCAGACGGCAATGTTCATCTTACAGACCTTGCAACACTCAGACAGTATCTTTCAAAGGTACCTGGTATTGTATTAGGCAAATAATATAAACCATATCCGAAAGAGATTATCAGGGATTTGTGTCCTGCTCTTTCGCTCAGATTTCCGGAACTGTGAAAAACGGTTCCGGAAATTTTTTTTGCCTTTTCTGCCGGTTTGTGATATACTGAAAAATATCACATGCAGGTGCTGCGCACAACGCTGATAAAGTATCAGACAGAAAAAATCGGTTCAGGAAAAACAGGAGGAAAGATATGCTTCTTACAGCTGATATAGGAAATACAAGTACAGTGTTTACGCTGTTTGACGGTGAAAAAAAGATACAGACTTTCAGAGTTAAGACCGGAGACTTTACAGTTAATAATCTTGGAAATATGGTATCACGCCCGGAATTTTGCTTTGTATCTTCAGTTGTACCTTCGGTAAATGAAAAACTGAAGTCAGTAATCTCAGAACTTTACGGATGTGAAGTAAAATTCCTTGACACGACATGTACGACAGGCCTGAGAATCTGTACTGATTATCCCGAAAGGGTCGGAGCTGATCTGATATGCGGTGCAGCTGCAGCTTATTACAGGTATAAAAAGCCGTGTATCGTATTTGACCTTGGAACAGCGACCACTGTCTGTGCAGTAGACAGGTACGGAAACTATCTCGGCCACTCAATTTATCCCGGAGTGAGGACGTCATTTGATGCTCTGCACAGGGCAGCTGAACAGCTTCCGGAAATTGATGACAGCTACAGTGACTTTGAACTTATCGGAAAAAATACCGTATCATCCATAAAGTCAGGAGTTCTTATAGGGGCAGCCTGCTTTATTGACGGAATGGATGAAAGATACAGGAGGATTACTGGCGGGGATACTGTTACAGTGGTGACCGGCGGTCTTGCGAAGGTGATACTTCCTTACTGCAGCGGAAAATATATATATGACGGGGAGCTGCTTCCTGACGGACTGAGGATTATATGCAACCTGACTTACAACCACAGAGACACTGATACCGGTTGTTAACGTGGGAGTTAACGGTTGACTAAAAATTACATAACGATTACAAAACTGGCGAATTTATTACAGAACAGTATCACAATTCGAATTTTGGATTACAGAATTATTGCTTTGAATTACAAAACACTTTCATTCTGAAATATTTTTTGAGATAAATAAGGCATATTAACTATAATTGAATACAAATCCTATTAACCATTTGGAATGTAGTTGCATTGACATTTTTATGCACTATATAGTATAATAATTAATATAGCAGTTACTATATTCGGCTGCTGTAAGGAATTGTAAAAAAAGTGAGAATATAAACAAAGCAGGAAATGAGGATCTCGGGTAATGGATTTCTTCCACAAGTCCGTAATGCTGAACGAATGCATAGATATGCTTGATATCAAAAGCAACGGCATCTATGTAGACGGTACTGTCGGCGGAGCCGGACATTCAACAGAAATAGCAAAAAGACTTGGCGAAAACGGAAGACTTATCGCTTTTGACAGAGATCCGGATGCTATCGCAGCAGCTGCAGAGAGACTTGCGGGTTACAATGCAACTGTTGTAAAAAACAATTTTTCACAGATGAAAAATGTTCTTAACGAAATGAATATAGATGAAGTTGACGGCATACTTCTGGACCTTGGTGTTTCTTCACACCAGCTTGACAAGGGCGAAAGAGGTTTTTCATATCATGCGGATGCTCCGCTCGATATGCGAATGAGTCAGGAAGGACTCAGTGCTGCCGATATCGTTAACACATATTCGAAGGATGAGCTTGCAAAGATTCTCTTCGAATACGGTGAGGAAAAGTTCTCATGGAGAATTGCAGAGGGTATTGTATCAGCACGTGCAGTAAAGCCGATTGAAACAACCGGTGAGCTTGCTGAGATAGTTAAGGAAAACGTTCCGGCTAAGGTCAGACGCGAAAAGAACCCGTGCAAGAAGACTTTTCAGGCAGTCAGAATTGCCGTTAACGGTGAACTTGATCATCTTTCAGAAGGCCTGGATGCAGCTTTTGAGCTTCTTAAGCCGGGCGGAAGGATTGCAGTAATTACTTTCCATTCACTTGAAGACCGGATGGTTAAACAGAAGTTTGCTGCTTTGTGTAAAGGATGTATATGCGACCCTGATTTACCTCAGTGCATCTGCGGCAGGAAGCCGAGAGCAAAACTCGTAAACAGAAAACCGATAGAGGCAGGTCAGGAAGAGCTTGACGAAAATAACCGCAGCAGAAGCGCGAAACTGCGCGTTCTCGAAAGGATACAGGTGGTATGATGCCAGGAAGCAATGCTGCATATGACAGCAATAATACCTATGATCTTAACAAATACCGTCGTCTGAGCAATGGCGAGATTATATCTGACGCTGAACGCAGTCATGAAAATATAACAATTAAGAGAAAAAATACCGACAGAGGAAATACAGTAAAGATTGTTCTTCTTGCATTTCTCGCGCTTGTACTTCTCTTCTGTGTTATATACGGCAAGGTACAGATCAGCGACATGTATAATCAGATTAATTCCCAGAAAAATCAGCTCTCTGTAATGGAAAGCGAAAACGCCAGACTCAAGGCTAAGATAGAAGCCGATACTTCACTGAGAAATATTGAGGAATACGCTGAAAACATCGGCCTTAAAAAACTTGACAAGGCACAGATATGGTATGTTGACATACAGGGTGATGATGTAGTGAAGATTCCTGAGAGGGATGAAAACTTCTTCGTTCACATCAAAAAATCAGTACTGTCAGTTCTTGATAATTTTGAGATTATAGTTAAATAAAACTACAGTGAACGCAGAAAGTACTTCTGCGTTCACTATATTTTGACAGCAAATATATTTATTACAGTGAGAGGCAGATCAATTCTGACTTTCACTATCAACAGGTCAGAGGAGGTTCGTGTATTGTCTGACTTACCTTCAATGAAAATGAAGCGAAGAGCTAATATAGCTATCCTCGCCGGAACGTTTGCGTTTGCAGCTCTGGTGACGATGAATCTTTTTAAGATAATGGTTGTCCAGACGAAGTTTTATCAGAAAATGGCTGATGAAGCACAGTTCGGCGCACAGACTATTCCTGCGGGCAGAGGATCTATCTACAGCTCAGACGGAAAAATACTCGCACAGAGTGCTACCGCATACAAGATTATGCTTGACCCGGACACATTCCGGAAAAACGAGCTTAAAAATCCGTATATCACGGCTCATTACATATGTGAAAAGCTCGGAGCTAAAAAGGAAGATGTTATTCAGGCTATAAAGAAAAACGAACTCAGCGGATTTCTCAATGCTCTGCCGGAAACCTATACTCTCGGCGAAGTAAAAAGCAGGGTTGCCGGAAAACCGATTGAGGAACTGAACAGGGATCTGTTTTCAGAATTTCTTGCAACGGAGCTTGGCATAAGCAAGACTGATGTTCTTGAAGCCATGGGAGAGGACACGTCCTGCGTATATCTTGTAAACAAGGCTGAGAAGCCTGTTAAGGACAGAATAGAAAAATACATAGAGGACAACGGAATCTCATGCATGAGACTCACACCTAATCCGAAGAGATATTATCCGCAGGATGAACTTGCGTCATCAGTGGTAGGATTTCTTAACTATGAGGGTGAGGGACAGTACGGCATTGAGCTTATGTACGACGAGTATCTTGCCGGTGTTGACGGAGTGGTTATAACTGCCCAGGATGCTCTTAAGGAGCAGATGCCTTACAGGTACTCAAAGCTCTATGAGGCCAAGGACGGAGACTCGGTCAATCTTACAATTGACTCCATGATTCAGTACTACTGTGAGTCAGCACTTGATGCATCGATTGCGGACTCTGAAGCAGCTGAGTACGGCTGCGCCATAGTAATGAATGCTAAAACCGGTGCAGTGCTCGGAATGTATTCGGCGCCGGGTTTTGATATAAACAACAAGGGCGTTCTTTCTGATGAAGATCTTGCCATTCTTGACAGACAGAAGATAAATCCGCCTCTCTCGGAAGACGACAAGGTAACGGAAGCGGATCTTCTTGAAAAAATGTGGAAGAACAAGGCGATTTCAGTAATCAATGAGCCTGGTTCCGTATTTAAGGTATTTACAAGTTCAGCAGCACTTGAGGAAAAAACTGCAACATTTGACAGCACATATCAGTGCGGAGGCTTCGTAAGATTCGGTGAGGGTCCTAATGACGTTATGTTCTGCCACGAAAGAACAGGTCACGGTCTGCTCAGCTTCAAGGATGCGCTTCTGAATTCCTGCAACCCTGCATTTATGCAGATAGGTATTGATCTGGGAGCGGAAAAGTTCAGCTATTACGCTGATGCCTTCGGACTCAGGGAGAAGACGGGTATTGACCTCCCGGGTGAGGTAAACGGTACGTTTGTAAGCCTTTACGGTGAGGATGACGGACTTGCCACAAGAGAAATCACCCTTGCTTCATCTGCCTACGGACAGACAAACTGTCTTACACCTATTCAGATGATAACAGGCTATGCCGCAGCAATCAACGGCGGATATCTCCTAAGGCCTTATGTTGTCGGAAGCATAGTTGACTCCGGTAACAACGAAGTCATGAGAACGGAAAAGGAAATCAGGCGTCAGGTTATTTCTGAAAGCACCTCAGCTCTTGTAAGGGAAGCACTTCAGAACAACGTTGACTCCAAGAACAAGGGCAACGCCTATATAAGCGGTTACAAGATAGGCGGCAAGAGCGGTACTGCAGAAAAGCTTTCAAAGCTTCAGCGAGAGGAAAACAAGTATTATCAGCTTACTGATGAGAATCCGGAAGCAGTTGCCGTGGTTCCTAAACCAGTCAAGCAGTATGTTGCCTCCTACTGTGCATTTGCACCGGCAGACAACCCTGAAATAGTGGTTTACGTTGCAGTTGATGAACCTCAGACAGACAATTACTACGGCGGTTCAATTGCTGCACCTTGTGTAAGAACAATTATGGAAAATGTTCTTCCGTATCTTGGATACTATCCTGAGTATACGGACGATGAAATTCTTACGATGGATATTCGTGTTCCTGACGTTGAAAAGATGTCAGTAAATGATGCCATAGAGAAGCTTAAGGAGTCAGGCTTTACACCTGAACTTAAGGGTGAGGGTGAGACTGTAGTTTCACAGATACCTTCATTTACGAGCAGTATGCCGTCAGGCGGAAAGGTATTTCTGTTTACTGATCCGTTTGCCGAGCCTTCATACTTCGCTATGCCGTCTCTTAAGGGAATGAAAATGCAGGCGGTTTCTGACCTGTTTGCAAATCTCGGACTTAATCTTAAGACAACAGGATCTCAGAATGAAAACGCAATAGTGCTTAGTCAGTCAGTTGATGAGAACACCATGGTAAATGAAGGCACAATCGTTTCCGTTCATTTTGGTATTAACAATCAGACAGGCTGATATTCAGCAAAGGAGTGTTTCTTTTGAGACTATATGAGTTATTCAGTGAAATAACAGTACCGGACTTTGAAGACAGAGAAGTATCCGGTGTTACAGACAATTCTTCAAAAATACAGAAGGACTGTGTTTTTGTATGCGTGAAGGGCGGTTCCTTTGACGGACATACAAAGGCACAGGAAGCTCTTGAAAACGGCGCGGCTGCTGTTGTTACCGAGCGTGATCTCGGACTTGACAGACAGATTGTTGTGGAAAATTCAAGAAAATGCTACGGTGAGCTTTGCGCTGCCTGGTTCGGCCATCCTGAGAGAAAGCTCAGGGTTATCGGTGTAACCGGCACCAACGGCAAGACGACAATGACAAACGTTATCAAGAGGATTCTTACTGAGTGCGGACACAGAGTCGGCCTTATCGGCACAATTCAGAACGAGATAGGTGATACTGTTCTGCACACTGACAATACAACACCTATGGCCTATGACTATATGTCCCTCCTCAGCCGTATGGCAGAGGAGGGCTGTGACACTGTTGTTATGGAGGTTTCGTCCTTCGGTCTTGTTCAGCACAGAATCGGTCCCACACATTTTGACGTTTCGGTTTTCACAAACCTTACTCAGGATCATCTTGACTATCACGGTACTATGGAGGAATACTACAGGGCAAAGAAGATGCTTTTTGATATCTCCGGTATCGCTGTGTGCAACGCGGATGACGAGTACGGCAGGAGACTTTTCTCCGAGATCAGTACCGAAAAATACAGCTTCAGCAGACGCACGGATGCTGATTTTAGCGCAGGGGATATAAGCCTCAGTGCGGACGGAACAGAGTTCACTCTCTCTGCAGAGGGCAGGACATACAGAATTAAAATGAAAATGACAGGAACTTTTAATGTTGAAAATGTCACTGCTGCTTTTGCGGCATGTCTCAGATTCGGGGTTCCTGCCGAGAAAATAATACAGGTTATATCTGAGTATCCGGGTGTAAAGGGAAGATGCGAAATCATCCCTACAGGCCGTGACTTCACGGTTATCTGTGACTATGCACACACACCTGATGCCGTTGAGAATATTCTCGGCAGTGTAAAGGAATACTGCCGCGGCAGACTCATCTGCCTTTTCGGATGCGGCGGAAACAGGGACAGCAAAAAGAGACCTCTGATGGCAGCAGCTGCTGCATCACATGCGGATTTTCTTGTTGTTACATCTGACAATCCGCGTAACGAGGAGCCTGAGGATATTATAAACGATATTCTTGAAGGGCTTGAAAACACAGATACTGAGTATATCGTTGTTACTGACAGAAGAGAGGCTATATACAAAGCACTTGAACTGGCACGTAAAGACGACATAATCGTTCTTGCCGGAAAGGGTCATGAGGACTATCAGATTCTTAAGGACAATGTTCATATTCACTTTGATGAGCGTGAGGTTGTCGCAGACGGACTGAAGCTGCTGGCAGATAACTGATTCAGCAGTCTTACGGAAACAGGGACGAGGTCCCGTTAATATTTAATGCAGTGTCCGTGATGTTCAGAGAAAGACACTGTGTATCAGGAGGATTAAGCAAATGCCTTTAGTAATCAGAATATGTGTTGCCGTTGCTGCTTTTATAATTGCAGCGCTTACAGGATTCGCACTTATTCCTTATCTTAAAAAAATTCACTTCGGACAGACTATACTTGAAATTGGTCCTGCATGGCACAAGGACAAGCAGGGAACACCAATCATGGGCGGTTTCATGTTTATCATTGCGAGCCTTTTTTCATCAGCTGCAGGATATACCTTCTACAGACTGTTTTACTTTGATGTTGAGTCGCAGATTGCACTTGGCGGTATGCTGAGACTTATATCATGTATGATTTTTTCTGTACTGTTTTCCGCTATTGGTTTTGCGGATGACTATATCAAGGCTGTAAAGAAACAGAACCTCGGACTTAATGCAAAGCAGAAAATGATTTTTCAGTTTGTAATCTGTTCCGCATTTCTTGCAGTGCTTCATTTTCTCGGTGACACATCAACCGTGATTGACCTTGTTTTTCTTAAGTTTGACCTCGGAATATTCTACTATCCGTTTATGATTCTTGTAATGATATATGTATCAAATGCAGTTAATCTTACAGACGGTGTCGACGGTCTGTGCGGTTCAGTCACAGTTGTTACCATGCTTGCGCTGACAACAGTCTGCATGATAATAAACGAATACGAGGTTTCACTTTTCGCGCTTGCCCTTGCAGGCGGATGTCTTGGATTTCTTGTATGGAACCTTCATCCTGCAAAGTGCTTCATGGGAGACACAGGCTCCATGTTCCTCGGCGGTGCGTTTGTAGCAGTAAGTATGATTACACATAATCATCTTCTCATGCTTCTTATAGGTATAGTTTATATCCTCGAAGCGCTTTCAGTTGTTATTCAGGTATCATATTTCAAGATTACAGCACGCATTCACTATAAAAAGACAGGTGAAAAGGGCAAGGGAAAGAGAATTTTCAGGATGTCACCGATTCACCATCATTTCGAGATGTGCGGTTATTCAGAATACAAAATAGTAATACTCTTCTCTCTTGCAGCTCTTGCTGCGGGTGCCGCATCAGTTGTAATTGCATATAAGTTTTTATAAGGAAGTTTTCAGATGGATAATGAATCGATAAATGTTAAAATTGAAGAGTCTGAGGGAAGACGCAGAAAAAAAACAGAAAAAAATAAGTCCGGTTCATTTTCCTTCAGAAATATAGGCAGTATAATTAATGCATGGAGAGTAAATGACAGAAAACAGGGAACGGTTGACCTTCCGTTTTTCTTTATCGTTACCATTCTTCTGGTTCTCGGAATAATAATGATGTTCTCAGCCAGCTATGCCTGGGCAATCAGTGAAGGATATCCGGGTACTTACTATGCGCAGAGACAGATTATGTTTGCCTTTGCAGGACTTGCGGCGATGTACATTTTCTCGCGTGTGAACTACCATATATTCTTTAACAGGGGTATGGCGCTCGGAATCTATGCAGTCAGCCTGTTCATGCTCCTTCTCGTAAAGTTTACTCCTCTCGGACAGGAACATAATGAAGCGAGACGCTGGCTTGGCTTCAAGGGAGGCTTTGAGTTTCAGCCGTCAGAGGTAATGAAGTTTTCAATTATAATTCTTTTTTCCTTTATGCTTGTAATCAGCAGAAAGCGAATGAAGGATTACAAAACAGGCATAGTACCTTTTCTGATTTTTCTGGCACCGGTTGTATATCTCCTGATGAAGCAGCCGCATCTTTCATGTACGATTCTTATCTGTCTTATCAGTATTGTACTTATATATATAGGCGGAGCCCGTACAGTTCATCTTCTGGCCACAGGTCTTGCAGGTGTTCTGATTATCGCTCTCGGAGTAGTCTATAAAATCAGAGTGGAAGGATTCACATATTTCACAAACCGTTTTCAGTCATGGCTTCATCCGTTTTCTGATCCGACGGGTGTTACATGGCAGACAGACCAGTCGCTTATCGCAATCGGTTCCGGAGGATTTTTCGGAATGGGACTCGGAAACTCAAGACAGAAGTTTCTCTATCTCCCTGAATCAAAGAACGACTTCGTATTTTCGATTATATGCGAGGAGCTTGGATATGTCGGAGCTATAACAGTAATTCTTCTGTTTGCATTTTTTATATTCAGAGGTTTCTATATTGCATCCAAGGCACCTGACAGATTCGGTATGCTTGTTTGTATCGGGCTTACTGCCCAGGTTGGATTTCAGGCTTTTCTGAACATTGCCGTTGTAAGTAATCTTATTCCGAACACAGGCATCAGCCTTCCGTTTTTCAGCTACGGCGGTACATCAATCATGATGCTGCTCGGACAGGTCGGAATCGTACTTAACATATCAAGGCAGATGACGGACTCTTCAGATGAAAAAAAGGTAACAGAAAGAAACAGCGGTCACAGAAGTCAGGGAAGACGCAGCAGAACAGTTTCTGAAAAAAATAATGAAAGGCGCGTAGTCAGTAAATGAGAGCATTAATAACAGGCGGCGGAACAGGCGGACATATTAATCCTGCTCTTGCAATAGCATCTATAATAAAGGAACATGAACCGGATTCAGAATTTCTGTTTGCCGGAACACCGTTCGGCATGGAAGCAAAACTTATTCCGCAGGCCGGATACAGCTTTGCACCGATAAAGGTAAAGGGTTTTCAGAGAAAGCTTTCTCTTGAGAACATAAAAAAGAATATTCAGGCAGCATATTACGTGGTGACATCGGCATCACGTGCCAGTGAAATTATAAAGGAATTCAGACCTGATGTAGTCATAGGTACAGGCGGATACGTAAGCGGTCCTGTTGTAAGACAGGCTGCGAAAAAGGGAATACCTACAGTCATTCATGAACAGAATGCATATCCGGGTGTAACGACAAGAATACTCACCAAGAGTGTTGACAAGGTTATGCTTACAGTTGAGGAAGCACTTGAATACCTCGGCAGGAATATTGACTATACAGTAACCGGACTTCCTGTACGTGCTGAGATACTGAACAAGAGCCGTGATGAAGCGAGAAAGGAACTTGGCTTTGATGACAGCTTTACAGTCCTTTCATTCGGGGGAAGTCTCGGAGCCGGATGTATCAATGAGACTATGGCAGAGGTTATCAGATATACAAGAGCAAATGACATGAAGATAAACCATATTCACGGATACGGCGGTATGGGAAGGGAAACCTTCCCTGAGGCAATGAAAAAGTACAATGTTCCTGTGGAGTCTGACAGAACCAGAATTACGGAATATATCACCGATATGGATACATGTATGGCAGCTGCGGACCTTGTAATCTGCCGTTCAGGTGCCACTACACTTGCCGAGCTTGAGGCAATGGGCAAGCCGTCCGTACTCATTCCTTCTCCGATTGTAGCCGGCAACCACCAGCTTCACAACGCAAATGTACTCGGAAAGGCAGGAGCTGCATTTGTAATAGAACAGAAAAATGTTAAGAGCGAAGATGTAATTTCAATAATTGAGGATCTTTACAGCAATCCTTCAAAGCTGAAGGAAATGTCAGATGCTTCAAAGTCACTGTGGATCAGTGACACATCCGAAAAAATCTGGCAGACAATCAGAAGTGCTGTAAAGTAAGCAGTTAAACTGAAAGGTCTGGAAAATGCAGGACGTAAAAAAAGTTGATATCGAAAGCCAGAGAAATCAGAAGCGAAACCGCAGAAGAAGAAAAAATATGACAGGCTACTATGTTCTTGTTGCAGTTCTTGCGGCAGGAATAGCAGCTGCGCTGTCAGTGACTCTTCTTTTTAACGTTCATGAAGTTGTTATCAGCGGAATGAGCGGCTCCGGATATACAGAGGAGGATATAGTGCGAAGCTCAGGCATTGTCAGAGGTGACAATCTTGTACGCATGAAAACTGACAGAATCCGTGAGACAATGCTTAATGATCTTCTTTATATAGATGACGTTCAGATAACGAGAAGTTTTCCGAACAAGGTTCTGATTGATATAACACCAAGCAAAGGCTGCGCCTATGTTGAGTGCAGGGGCGGATATATGCTTGTAAGTGAAAACTGGAGAATAATCGGACATGCGGAGCAGCCTGAGGACAGAAATCTTATAGTTGTTAAGGGTTTTGACTGTGAGTCAAACGAGGAAAAGACAACCATGACATCAACTGATCCTGACAAAAACACAGCTCTGAAAAACATCATGGACGAGATAAAAAACCAGAATATAAAAAACATGGTATCAATCGATCTGACAGACAAGTATGATGTTGTTCTTGACTACGACAACAGAATCAGGATCAAAATTGAAAAGCCCAATGATATAGAATACAAGCTCAGGTACGCCTACAAAATAATAACTGATGAACTCAGGGAAAACAAGAACGGATATCTCATATACAGAAACTCACTTGGATATTCGTATGTTTCCGATGAAGAGTACAACAGAATAAACGGCGGCTCCGGCTTCTCATCTGCTGTTCCGGCTCCGGAAAATCCACCTGCGGATATGATTAATCCGGATGTAAGCGCAGCTGTATCAGGGAATATTCAGCCGGCAGGCCAGGCTCCGCAGGCAGTGTTCACAGAGGCTGAAACAGTACCTGCACCGGTAACCGAGCATGCAGGCTGGTAGTGCTGTTCACTGTGTTTTACATATTTTTTTAAAATATCACTTGAAATCATGAGAAAAATATGATAAGATATTATTAAATGTTTATAAGGGGTTATTCAGACTAAGAGTTAAATTTTCATGAAATATAAATCGAGAGGAGTATTGTAATGGCAGGTTTTGTTTTTGAAAACGATGCATATGATCCGGATGTAAATATAAAGGTAATTGGTGTCGGCGGCGGCGGCGGAAACGCTCTTAACTGTATGGCTGATTCCGGTATTACTGATATCGAATACATTGCGGTAAATACAGATGCAGCAGCTCTCAGAAATTCAAAGGCTACATCAAAGATTCAGATCGGCTCAAAGCTTACAAGAGGCAGAGGCGCAGGTAACAAGCCTGAAGTCGGCGAGAGATCAGCTGAAGAAAACAAGGAAGAAATTGCATCAGCACTCAAGGATGCTGATATGATATTTATCACAGCAGGTATGGGCGGCGGAACAGGTACAGGTGCTGCTCCTGTTGTAGCACAGATTGCAAAGGAAATGGACATACTCACAGTTGCAGTTGTTACAAAGCCGTTCCTTTTCGAAAGAGAACAGAAGATGCTTCAGGCAGAAAGAGGTATCGCTGAACTCAGAAAGTATGTTGATTCACTTATCGTTATTCCTAACGAAAAGCTTCTTGTCGGCCTTGACAAGCCGCTTACAATGAAAGAATCCTTCTCACTCGCAGATGATATTCTCAGAACAGGTGTAAAGAGCATCTCAGACCTTATCACTGATGACGGATTCATCAACCTTGACTTTGCTGACGTTTCAACAATCATGAAGGGTGCAGGCTATGCACACATGGCTATCGGTCACGGTCAGGGCAAGGACAAGGCAACAGATGCTGCTAAGGCAGTTATCTCAAGCCCGCTTCTCGAAACATCTATCTCAGGTGCTAACAGACTTCTCATCAACATTGCAATGTCTGAGGACGTTCTTGCTGAAGAAGTTGATACAGCTACAAAGATGATTACAGATACAGCTGCTGATGATGTTGAATTCATTTTCGGTACAGCATTCAAGGAAGACATGCAGGATGAAATGACAATCACAGTAATCGCTGCAGGATTCGGCGAACCAAAGAGCGTTATCACTCCAAGAGGCGAGAAGCCAGCTCCGGTACAGCCGGCAGTTCCTGTTCAGGAAGAACCTGTTGTTCCGCAGACTCCTGTTAAGCCGGCATCAAAGCCTGCTGTTTCAGATGAAGATGACCTCGATGCTATCTTCAAGATTCTTGATAATAAGAAATAATAAGATTTTACACTATACACAAAACGCACGATTGTTAAGTCGTGCGTTTTGTTATTCATAGACAAGATTTTTTTGTATATTATGCCCTATTCAGCAGATAAAAGCTTAGTAAGATTTTTGTGTTGTAAATATACATAATAATATGGTATAATAGAAGTACTGAAAGCTTAAGAGTAAGAACACATTACCTGGTTTTCGGTATGTCTCATTTCAGGAGGATAAGTTATATGGACGAAAAAAACGAATTAGGGATTTTAAGGGAAACAAGCGGACTTCAGAAGGGTTATATCAAGGAAGACGTTATAAAATACACTAAGCAGCTTACAGATGAGATTGACGGACTCAACAGGAAGGTACAGGATCTTGAGTCACAGCTCGAGGAAGCTAATGATAAGTTAAGAGATGCAGAAGAATCACTTGCTTCTGCAAAGACATCATTAGGCGGTGCATCATCAGGCAGCGGACGTGAAGCTGAGCTTGAGGCTGAAGTTAAGTCTCTTACAGGAAAACTTAACTCAACAACTATAACACTCAGAAAGCTTGAGGAAGCACTTCAGTCAGAAAAGAAAGCTCGTCAGAGCGAAAAGATGCTCTATGATGCTGAGAGAGGCGCAAAGGGCGACGGAGCTTCACCTGCACCTGCAGTTCCTGCAGCATCAGCACCTGTTGCTGACAACAGTGCTGAAGTTGCCGAGCTTAACAAAAAGATTGCCGACAGGGAAAATGAACTCAAGGACAAGGAAAAGAAGATTCAGGAACTCACAGACAGCCTCGCAAAGAAGGACAAGGAAGTTGCTGAGCTTGATGAAAAGCTTAAGGAAGCAAAGAATGCACCGGCAGCTCCTGCTGAATCAGAATTCAAGAGCTCATTTGATATCGGAAACGTATTTATAGAAGCACAGAATACAGCCAAGAAGATTACAGAAGAAGCACAGGCTGCCGCAGACAAGCTTTCAAGAGAGGCTAAGGAAAAGGCAGAAAATACTATCAGTGACGCTAAGGCTGAAGCTGAAGCTAAGGAAAAGGAAGCTAAGGAAAAGAGCGATAAGATTCTTGCTGATGCTGACAGAAAGGCAAAGGAAATTGTTGAGTCAGCTGAGAAGTCAGTTGAGACTCTTACAGCTGATGCCAAGAGTAAAGCAACAGGACTTGACAAGATTTCTGAAGAAATCAGAACATCATTCAAGACAGATCTTGACAGTCTCAGAGAGAACCTTAAGAGCATAACAGAAGCACTCAGCAAGGCTGAAGAAAATCTCAGCAAAACAGTTGATGATACTGACAAGAAGATTGATGACTTCAGCAAGACAATGTTTGACAAAAAATCACTTGATGACTATATCAAAACACTTCCGGCTGCAGCTCCTGTAAAGTCACAGTCAGCATCACCGTCATCAAACAGCAGGCCGGCAACAGGCGGCAACAACTGGGCTATGGATGACCTTGAAGCTCTAACAAAGCAGGTTGAAACATCTGTAAACAATGCCAAGGCTGAAAATGCGCCTAAGGCAGCAGAGAGCAGTAATGCTGAAAAGTGGAAGAATGACCTTGCAGCTCTTGCAAAGGCAGCAGAAGTTGAGGGAGTCTGATTTATCGAAATATATCAGCTGAAAAAATGAAAGACAACAGCGGAAGCAGGATTATACCGGCTTCCGCTGTTTTACTCTGTCCCGGTCCGGTTCCTGCAGGGAGCGTTCAGGGAAGCACTGGTAATGAATACGTGATTTAATAAGTACCTCCTTAATATTTGTAAGCTGTTTTTACAAGCAGGTATTACCATAGCAGAATAACTAAAAAAGACGAGAAAATTTTATATTTCCAAAAATCAAAGCCTGTAATTCAGCAGAGTATGATTTTTATGTGTGTTGGTATTTTAAGGGGCACCAATTGTGACAGATTATGTATATTAATGAAAAATTATAGGCTTGACAAATCAGCCTGCATACTGTATTATAATAATCACATGATTAATAAGGGCACTATATATAGGGCATATTTTACCGGGGACACAATATATAGAGGAGTTGTACGTTATGAAGGTTCAGAAACGTGACGGAAGAGTTGCAGAGTATGACAAGGCCAAGATTGTCAGAGCTATAAAAAAAGCCAATGCAGAAGTTCCAGACGTTGAAAAGGTCGGAAACAATTCAATCGAAAATATAGTAAGCTACATCGAAAAATATGCAGAGAACAAGGTTCTTAATGTAGAGACTATTCAGGACATGATTGAAAGTGAGCTTGTCAGACAGGATAAGTACACTCTTGCAAAAAAATATATTATATACCGCTATCAGAGAGCGCTTCTCAGAAAAGCTAACACAACTGACGAGTCTATTCTGAAGCTTATAAAAAATGAAAACAAGGAGCTTGCAGAGGAGAACTCAAACAAGAACACGATTCTTGCCTCTACACAGCGTGACTATATAGCAGGTGAGGTATCAAGAGACCTTACAAGAAGAATGCTTCTTCCTGAGAGAATATCCATGGCTCACGACCAGGGTATTCTTCATTTCCATGATGCTGATTATTTTATTCAGCCTATATTCAACTGCTGCCTTATCAACATAGGTGACATGCTTGACAACGGAACAGTCATGAACGGAAAAATGATTGAGTCACCTAAGAGCTTCCAGGTTGCATGTACTGTAATGACACAGATTATTTCTGCAGTTGCCAGCAACCAGTACGGCGGTCAGTCTGTTGATATGATTCACCTCGGAAAATATCTCAGAAAGAGCCGTGACAAGTATCTTCGTGATATGATTAACGAGTTCGGTGATTCACTTGACTCTGAAACAATAAACAGAGTTGTTAATCTCCGTCTCCGTGACGAGCTTAAGTCAGGTGTTCAGACTATTCAGTATCAGATCAACACTCTTATGACAACAAACGGACAGGCACCGTTCGTAACACTCTTCCTTCACGTTGATGAAAATGACGAGTACGCAGCCGAGAATGCAATGATTGTTGAGGAAATTCTCAGACAGAGATATGCAGGTATCAAGAATGAGGCCGGCGTAAATGCAACACCTGCGTTCCCTAAGCTCATCTATGTGCTTGATGAAAACAACTGCTTTAAGGGCGGAAAATATGACTACCTTACAGAGCTTGCAGTAAGCTGCTCTGCAAAGAGAATGTATCCGGACTATATCTCAGCAAAGAAGATGAAAGAAAACTATGAGGGAAATGTCTTCAGCTGTATGGGATGCAGAAGCTTCCTCTCACCGTGGAAGGATGAAAACGGAGAATACAAGTTCGAAGGCCGTTTCAACCAGGGCGTAGTAAGTATTAACCTTCCTCAGATAGGTATCATCTCCGGCGGAGACGAGAAGGAATTCTGGAGAATTTTTGACGAGCGTCTTGAGCTCTGCTACGAAGCGCTTATGTGCAGACACAAGGCACTTGAGGGTACACTTTCAGATGTAAGCCCTATCCACTGGCAGTACGGCGCTATCGCCAGACTTGAAAAAGGCGAAAAGATTGACAAACTTCTTCACAACGGCTATTCAAGTATATCTCTCGGATATATCGGTCTCTATGAGGTTACAAAGCTTGTTAAGGGCGTAAGTCACACTGACCCTGCAGGTAAGGAATTTGCATTAAAGGTTATGAACCACATGAAGGAAGCTACAGAACGCTGGAAGGAAAAGACCGGTATCGGCTTCGCACTTTACGGAACTCCTGCAGAAAGCCTGTGCTACAGATTTGCAAGAATCGACAAGCAGCGCTTCGGAGAAATAAAGGATATTACAGACAAGGGGTATTACACAAATTCATATCACGTTGATGTACGTGAGAAGATAGATGCTTTTGAGAAGTTTGAGTTCGAAAGCCAGTTCCAGAAAATATCAACAGGCGGATGCATTTCATATGTTGAGATTCCTAATATAACAGGAAACCTTGACGCACTCAGGGATATGGTTAAGTTTATCTATGACAATATCCAGTACGCTGAATTCAATACAAAGTCTGACTACTGCCACAAGTGCGGTTTTGACGGTGAGATTGTTATAAATGACGACAATGAGTGGGAGTGCCCTCAGTGCGGAAACAGGGATCATTCAAGACTCACTGTTACAAGAAGAACCTGCGGATATCTCGGTGAAAACTTCTGGAACACCGGTAAGACCAGGGAAATAAAGGAAAGAGTACTGCATCTTTAATATGAACTACTCAGAGATAAAAGCCCGTGATATAGCCAACGGGTCCGGAGTAAGAGTATCGCTTTTCGTAAGCGGCTGCACTCATCACTGCAGAGGCTGTTTCAACCCGGAAACATGGGACTTCAGTGCCGGAAAACTTTTTGACTCCGAATGCGAAAACAGCATACTGAAAATGCTGGAGCCTTCATATATAAGAGGACTGTCGCTGCTTGGCGGCGAGCCTATGGAGCCTGTTAATCAGGATGTGCTTCTTCCGTTTGTAAAAAAAGTGAAGGAAAGATATCCTGACAAGGATATCTGGTGCTATACCGGATATACGCTTGACACGGACCTTAAGGTAAACGGAAAGGCTTTCTGTTCATCAACAACGGAACTGCTCGGACTGATTGATGTTCTTGTGGACGGAGAGTTTGAGGAGGATAAAAAAAATCTCAGACTTCCTTTCAGAGGATCTGAAAATCAGCGTATTATCGATATGAAAAAGACTGCGGAGTCTGACAGGATAATTCTGCTTGATATGACTGACAGCAGAATGTAAAAAAAGTTTCTCATACAAAGAATAACAGCGCAGCAAAGCTACGTAAATACGTATCTCTGCTGCGCTGTGTTTTATTCTTCAGAAACTACGCTGAATACACGGGTATCCCTGTCAAAGTAGAAAACGTTGTCTGACAGAGTATCTTCGGAGCCGAAGGTTTTATTTGTAGCCTTCAGGTGCCTGCGTATGCTTGACGGGTCAATGGATCCTTTTTTATGAACCATGGCTTCGTGAATACTGGTGAAGGCCACATAAAAGCTGTCGTCAAACATCTCTGCGATTTTTTCCTTTACTCCAGGATAGAACATGGCAATGGCGCCGTTGGTTTTACGTGTTGTGGTAACAAGAGGTATAGTTCCCGGAGCGAATCCTGCAGGAACGTAGTCGGCTGCCATAAACGCACTCTCGGACTCCGGGGTGTTTTCGATATCGAGAATGTTCCTGTACAGTCTCGGCATGGCAAACATGCTGGTGTTCAGGATTGTGGAAACAAGGAGACTGTCCTTGTCAATGTTCCACTCCCTGAAAACAGCCTCCGGAATCTTTACTGTGTTCAGACATCCGTTTTCGTCGTCATCAAGCACAACTGCGTAGAGTACAAGAGCGATATCACCAAGACACTTGTAGACGTATCCCTTAAGCGACTCTCTGTTGTTTTTCAGATTGAGCGGTCTTATTATCAGTCTGTCGCGGATTTTTTCATATGATGTCATGCTGCCCAGCACATCCCCGGCGTTGCCTTCAATATTCAGTGCATAGCCTATATTGTCAAGAACCAGTGCTGTTACACCGTCCCATCCTTCACGGACAAACACGTCATACAGTGCCTGTATCTCAAATCTGATGAAGCTTGTTCTGTCGTCTGCAGAAGCACACGGTATCCTGAGTTCAGCGAAGTCACCCAGCAGTTCTCCGCATTCTGTACGGAAGTACTTCATATTGGTATCGCGGATAAACCGTTCTGTTTCCCGGTCGTCAGGGTGCGCCGTCTCTCCTCTGAGGTGGAACGTAACCTCTGCGCCTGTGCTGCTTACCTCAGGAATATCAAATACATATTCCTCAAGTTCTTCAAAAAAATTCTCGTAATTCATGTGTTTTTCTCCTTTGTAATTATAAAGATATTATGGCAACGTTTCTCAGTTACTGTACATAGTATAACATATAAGGAAACAAATGTCAACCATAAATTTTCAGAAAAATTAAAAAATCTCATCACCTTGACATTTTTGTATTATTAATATATAATATTAGTATATTTCTGGTCGTAAATGCGATTATGATATAGAAAATTACATTATGTTTCGGGGGATTATAATGAAGAAGAGTTTCAGATTAATGTTACCGCTTCTGCTTCTGATTATGATTTGCGGAGCAGTCGTGGCAAGAATGAACTGGAAGTATAACAATGAAGTAAAGACTGCATACCTTTCGGACGGGGTATACAGCGACGGTGACGTTGAGATACGACTGTGTGCAAGAGGGCAGGGAACTGATGAAGTTGCCACATGGGACTACAGCGGAATAAGCTTTGATGAGCAGGGAAATGAAGTACGTACGCCTTATATAGGAACTATTTATGAGCTGACCGTCACAAACAAAACTGCTGATCTGGTTAACGAGTGGGACTTTGATATTACAATGCCGGAGGACACTTTCCTTAATTCCGGATGGAACGGAGAGTTCGAGATTCATCAGAACTGTGATTCAGGTTCTCCTGCGCTTTACTCAACATCATCCTTTGACATGAAGGACAGCACTGTTGAGTACACAAACCATCAGTCATGTCTTCTTATTCCTCTCGGAAAGGGTGACTGGTTCAGGTACACTCCGAGTTCAAAGTCAGATGAGGTTCCGGTTCCTCCGTCAGACCTGAAGGAGGATGCATTTACTTCAAAAACCATCGGATTTATCCTTTACTTTGAGGATAAGGACATGGACTATATAGCTTCATTCAGTGACTGTGTGGTTCGTTTCCGCATGTACCGCAGCATCTGGAATGACAGAACCTTCAGAGGGGTACTTGCTGCATTTATTTTCTGGTTTATCGGATTTGCCGAGATGATAATTCTTTATCTTAACACAAGAAAGCTGATGAACCAGCAGAAGAGAAACATGAAGATAATAAGCGAGTCGATGGAGACCTTTGCAAACTTTATTGATGCCAAGGATCCCAATACAAAGGGACACTCAGTGCGTGTGGCACACTATGCTTCCATGATTGCGGAAAAGACAGGAATGAACGAAGAGGAGTGCCGTGATATTTACTACATAGGTCTTCTCCATGACTGCGGCAAGATTTCCATTCCTCAGGACATACTTATGAAACCCGGCAGACTCAGTGATGAAGAGTATCAGGTTATGAAGAGTCATTCGCTCAAGGGCTATGAGATGCTTGCAAACTTTACATCTATTCCTAATATAGGTGAGGGTGCGTATTCCCATCATGAACGTTATGACGGAAAGGGTTATCCCCAGGGACTCAGCGGAAAAGACATTCCGCTTATCGGACGCATAATCTGTGTTGCGGATGCCTTTGATGCCATGAACAGCAAGAGATGCTACAGAGACCGTCTTGACCGTGAGGTTATTATCAGTGAACTTAAGAAGAACCGCGGAATACAGTTTGACCCGGATATTGCTGATATCTTCCTCGGACTGATTGAGAGCGGAGAAGTGTCGATGGACTGAAAACGGAATTTTTGCCGTTTACTGTACTTGACAACCCCATGAATTATAATTTATAATAAGAGAGGTGCTGTTACGGCGCCTCTTTGGTTTTTACATGAATAATTTTTTATGAGAGGACAAATATAATGGGAAAAAAGCATACTGACTATATATGGACAGACAAGAAAAGGACAATTTTCGGACTTCCGATTTCACTCACAAGATTTTACCTCACAGAGAAAAAGATAATCCGCAGAACAGGATTTTTCAATATCACAGAGGACGAGGTAAATATCTACAAGATAACTGACAAGAAGCTCACTCTGTCATTCGGAGAGAGAATTTTCGGCTGCGGCACTATAACTGTATTTTCCAAGGATACTGACACACGTATTATGGACATCAAGTCAGTCAAGGACCCGTATGCTGTTTTTGACCTTATCGACAGGGAGCTTAACAGGGAACGCGACAAGTACGGCATCAGGGGCAAGGATATGATTCCTGACCCGCATGACCATGATCACTGCTGTGACTACGGCGATGCTCATGACGCTGCAGACCACGAATAACTGCGTTTACGGTAAAAAATCAGCAATAATCTGAGAGCGATGAATTCGTCGCTCTTTTTTTTCGCAGAAAGGTGATTTTTAATGCTTTCATTTATAAAGGAAACAAAGTCGTGCTGGCAGGCTCTTAAGGAGGAAACCAGACCGGTTTATGTATACGGTATGGGAAACGGCGCGGAAAAGATAATGGCTGTATTCAGTGAGTACGGTATAAACGTAAAGGGATTTTTTGCAAGTGATGAGTTTGTAAGAGGGCACTCCTTTATGGGTTACAGGGTGAAAAAGTATTCAGAAGTATGTGCAGAGGAGGATGACTTTGTAATTGTTCTCGCATTTGCTGCAGGCTATGATTCGCTCATAGAGAAGGTTGAGGGCATGGCAGAGGAGCATACACTCTATGCACCGGATGTTCCGATAGAGGGCGGCGGACTGTTTACATGGGAGTACTGCCTTGAGCACGCTGAAGAGCTTGAGGAGGTGTACAGCAGTCTTGCTGATGACCTTTCACGTGAAGTGTTTGCAGACGTAATCAACTTCAGAATAAGCGGAAAGATCTCATATCTCAAAGGGATAACAACTCCGAAGAGTGAGGTTTACACTGATATCATAAAGCCTCAGGAAAATGAAATATACGTTGACCTTGGTGCATATACAGGAGACACGATTGCCGAGCTTCTTGAGTATACCGGTGGAAGGTATGAAAAAATATACGCTCTTGAGCCTGACCGCAGAAACTATAAAAAGCTGCTGAAATCAACAGAAGGTATGGAAAATGTTGAAACCTTCAACTGTGCTGTCTGGAGCTGTGACACGGAGCTTATGTTTGCCGACCGTTCGGGCAGACAGTCGGCAGTCAGCAGTCAGGGAAAGCCTAAGGAGGCGCGTTCGGTTGACAGCGTTCTTGCAGGCGGACCGGCAGGAATAATAAAGATGGATGTTGAAGGAGCCGAGGACGAGGCGGTAAACGGAGCACTCAGAACGATATCAGAGTACAGACCGAAGCTTATGATATCACTTTACCACAGAAACAGGGATATATTTTACCTGCCTCTTAAAATAAAAAGACTTAATCCTGAATATCGTCTGTACATCAGGCACCAGCCGTACATACCTGCGTGGGAAACAAATCTCTATGCAATCTAAATACATTTAAAATGCAAAAATGATAAAAATGGAAAATTAACCGGCTGCACGGGATTGTTTATGAAATATCAATAATTAAGCACTTGAAAAACAAGCTGTTCTTATTGAAAGATAAAGAATTTTTGCAGGAATTTAAGAAATTACTTGCAAAATTTACTGATTTGTATTATTATATATATTAGAGCGTCAGCGCCGCTGACACTGACTATGAAATTAATAACGTCTGGGAGGACTCACTAATGAAAAAATTAAGTGAAATGACATCTGAAGAACTTTTAGCTTTTAAGAATGAAACTGAGAAACAGTATCTTGATTTTAAGAGTCTCGGTCTTAAGCTTGATATGTCAAGAGGCAAGCCGGCACCGGCTCAGCTCGAACTCACAATGCCTATGTTAGATGTTCTTTCAGCTAAGGATACACTTTCAACAGAAAAGGGACTTGACTGCAGAAACTACGGTGTACTCGACGGTATTCCGGAAGCAAAGAAGATGTTTGCTGATGTTCTCGGAGTTCAGCCTGAAAATATAATCGTATACGGAAACTCAAGCCTTGCAATTATGTTCGACACAATTACAAGAGCATGGACACACGGTATTCTCGGAAACAAGCCATGGTCACAGTACGATGAGGTAAAGTTCCTCTGTCCTGTTCCTGGTTACGACAGACACTTCGGTATCTGCGAATACTACGGCATCAAGATGATCAACATCCCATGCAACGATGAAGGTCCTGACATGGATATGATCGAAAAGCTCGTTTCAGAAGACGAAACAGTAAAGGGTATCTGGTGTGTTCCGCAGTACTCAAATCCTACAGGTGTAAGCTATTCAGATGCTGTTGTAAAGAGATTTGCAGCGCTTAAGCCTAAGGCTGCTGACTTCAGACTTTTCTGGGACAATGCATACTGCATTCACCACCTTACAGATACACCCGAGTGCATTCTTAACATTTTTGATGAATGTAAGAAGAACGGCACAGAAAACATGATTTACGAATTCATGTCAACATCAAAGGTTTCATTCCCTGGCGCAGGTGTTGCGGTTCTCGCAACAAGCGTTGAGAATGCTGAATATATAAAGAAGGGACTCGGCGTTTCAACTATCGGCTTCGACAAGATTAACCAGCTCCGTCATATCAGATTCTTCGGGGATGCTGAAGGTCTTAAGAACCACATGAAGCTTCACAAGGACATCATTGCTCCTAAGTTCGATGTAGTTATCGACCAGCTCGAAAAGAACATCGCTCCTCTCGGCATTGCAAACTGGCACAAGGCTGAAGGCGGTTACTTCATTTCATTTGACGCTATGAGCGGATGTGCAAAGAGAATTGTTGCTCTCTGTAAGGAAGCAGGCGTTGTACTCACAGGTGCCGGCGCAACATATCCATACGGCATGGATCCTGAAGACAGCAATATCAGAATTGCTCCTTCATATCCTACAGTTGAGGAACTCAGCAAGGCTATGGAACTCTTCTGCATCTGCATAAAGCTCGCTTCAGCAGAAAAGATGCTTGCAAAGTAATATATTGTAAATGCATTAAATACGTAATTACCTTTATATAACCCATTCAGGCTCCGGCAGTACAGTAAACGTACTGCCGGAGCCTGCTCTCTGTTGACAAAAAAACTCTGAGGTGATACAATAATAAAGCATGTTTGATATGCCCGTATGCGGGTTATGAACGGATTTAGTATTATCAGGAGATGAAATGATGGAAACTTTTGATTTATCCCAGGAAATAGACTTAAGCTATATGGAGGAAAAGATAGAAAAGTCACTGGCAGAGAAAAGAAATGAGACCGCCGAAGTTAAGGCCGCAGTCGGAAAGACAGCCAGCTTTCCGGCGCTTAAACGCAGAAAGGATTCGGTTTCAAAGGTAAAAGAGACTGTATGCAGCAGATAAAAAAATGCGCTGAGCTGTTCACTGTGTGCTTTCCTATGATGACAGTATCGGAAAATGTAATCATGCGGAAGCTTGAGGGAACGAAGCTGTTTCCAAGGTATGCAGGGAACAGGCTTTATGCATTTGCTTCGGTCAGCGAAAACTCTCTTCTTGTGATCTGTGTGCACCCTGATTTCAGAAGTCGCGGAACAGGTTCGTCACTTCTCAGAGAGGCTGAGGATTATATTGCCGGGAACGGTTACAGCAGTGTTCTGCTGGGAAGAAGCAGCAGGGAGCTTTTCTACGGTGCGGTTATTGATACAATGTCGCACCGGTTTTTTGAGAGCCGCGGCTACAGTGCCGCGAACGGCTGCCTGAGCATGTACCTTACGGCTGAGGATTTTTCCTATAGTGACTTTCTGACAGACCATCCGGTAACTGACGGAGTTGTGTACAGGGTTTCCGGTGACTGCGGTGAGATACGCTCCATGGTGGCAGCGGTTGAGCCCAACTGGCTCAGATACTGTGACAGCTATAAGGACAGGGTAATAATTACTGCGGAGCTGTCAGGCAGAAAAATCGGATTTGTTCTTGCCGATGACAATGCGGAAACCATAATTACAGAGGACGGATTCCGTACCGGACTTCTCGGATATGCAGGCGTTCTGCCTGAATACCGCAGAAAAGGCACAGGACTCGGGATGATAGCCTTTGCGGCTGATTATCTTATCAGGCAGGGATGCACGGATGTTTTCATAAACTACACATCACTTGATGAGTGGTATTCAGGTGCCGGATTTGAAGAATATCTCTGGTACTGGATGGGCGAAAAAAAACTATAACTTTACGGGGTTGATTAACAGTATGTTTATTAAGCTTAATGTTTCGATAATTGCTTCGGTACTGTCGCTGGCAGCCGGCGTGCTTGTCGGATTTTTTCTGTTTTCACAGAACGATGAAACCGCAGAGCCGGTTAAAATCGCAAATGAAGTCAGAAGAAAGGAAAACAAAGCTGACTTTTCCCAGATTTTCAAGTCGGACAGTGACAGGTCTGAACACAGTATAAAGGACTTCGAACTTATTGAACAGCTGCCTGAGCTTCCTACAGGATGCGAGATAACATCACTTACCATGGTTCTTAAATATCTCGGCTATGATGCTGACAAGATGAAGCTTGCAAGGGACTACCTTGTGAAGCAGGCTCTTGACCGTGATTCGTACGGAAAGCTTCACGGACCGGACTTCAGATACGTATTTGCAGGGAATCCTGAGACGGAGGCGTCATACGGATGCTTTGCGCCGTGTATTGTAAACACTGCCCAGAAGTTTCTCTATGACCGTGAAGCGGCCAGGTCACCGGTTGACCTTACCGGAACGGACTTTGAGGAGCTGTTCAGCTTTATCGACCATGATATACCGGTTATTATATGGTCAACCATGGGCCTTGCAAAGCCTGAGTACACCCAGTCATGGACAACAGCCGACGGTGAGGAAATGAACTGGCCGACCAACGAACACTGTGTGGTTCTTACTGCATATGACATAAATGCAAATACAGTAAGAATTCATGACCCTGTAAACGGAATAATCATTCTTAACCTTGAAGCGGTTAAGGAACGCTATGATGAACTCGGCAAAAACGCAGTCGTTATAATAGACAACAAATAAGAAAAAGCCACCCGCGTGACAACGGGTGGCTATTTGAATTTTGCATTATAATGTGTTATAATAAAAACAATACAATATTTGATTTGTTATAATCTGCCGATATGGCATAATCTGTTTGTAAAAATCTGTAACATATGCATATTTACTTCTTTTCTTAAATATGGTAAAATGTATACAAAATAATTTACCTTATAAGGAAAAGGAGAAAAACTATGGCAAATAAAATGAAGCACAATGTTAAGGACAGTGTATTTACGTCAGTGTTCAGGATTCCGGAATACTCACTTGATATGTACAGGTCACTGCACCCG
>JAZUIH010000095.1:0-26974 GCA_045642145.1 Oscillospiraceae bacterium
ATACAGAGCCGGATATTGATGTCAGAGTAACAATGCTGAATATAAATTACGGACACAATCAGGAACTGATGAATGCATGTCAGCCGCTGAAAGAATATTCATGGTTTATAGACAAGGTCAGAAACTACACGAAAGAATACAAAAAAAATGAAGAACCGGGATATGCAGAAAAAGCAGTGGACAGGGCAATAGATGAAATGCCGTCGGACTGGATACTAAAGCAGTTTCTGGTGGAACACAGATCGGAGGTCAGAAGTATGTGGATGACAGAATATGATGAGCAGGCAATGTGGGATGATATACGTGCAGCGTATCAGGAGGATATTGAGGAGAATGTTGCTAAGGCTGCTTTTGAAAAAATCAGAGCTGATCAGGCTGAAATTAGAGCCGATAAAGCTGAAATTAGAGCCGACAACGCAGAAAATCAAATTTGCCGGAATGTTGTAATAATGCTGAAAGATCAGATGTCGGATGAGATGATACTGAGGTATACAGGGATATCGCAGGAAAAGCTTCGGGAGATAAAGGAGCTCGGAGGTCAGAAGTATGTGGATGACGGAATACGATGAGCAGGCAATGTGGGATGATATACGTGCAGCATATCAGGAGGATATTGAGGAGAAAGCTGCTAAAGCTGCTTTTGAAAAAATCAGAGCTGATGATGCTGAAGCAGAACGTGATGCAGAAAAAAACAGAGCTGATAAAGCTGAAACGAGAGCTGATAATGAAAAGAACAGAGCAGACAGTCTCGCTGAGCTGGCACGCAGCTATGGAATACCGGAGGAGCAGATAGCTGCAGCTGAAGGAAAATAAGACAGCTAATGGTCTGTAGTTATAGAAGCAAAGCAGTGTGATTATCTGCTTTGCTTTTTTTTTCCGGTATTGTGTTAAGTGTAAAGTGTTGGGAGAAACCGGGAGGGACACCTCTACGGGGAGAGGGACGACAAAATCCCGCAAAAAAAGCCATTCCCTCTCCCCGGCCGGTTTCCCTCCCGGACCCACTCAGCAGTAGCCTGCGGAAATCAGTCTGCGCCTGCGGCTTGCCTTCTTTAGCAGGCTTTGCAGAGGTGATTTCTATTGCTCTCTGCGTCGCTTTCAGCTCCTTGTTCGCAATGAAACACCGCCTCCGGCCCTCCCCACACCTTTGGCTTTTTTTCGGGGTCTGAAAATCTGTGAGGATTCCGGGGAATAATAAGCGTGGATTTATCGGATGCGTCGATGCTGATACTTTCCGGAAATTTACAGTGGTCCTGGTTTAGTGGGCGAGGAATTGTGAAAATGTATAAAACGGAATACTATAAATATGGCTATAGTGACGAAATAACAAAATGCTCTTTGGAAATTTGATGTTTTCTCTTGCATATATGATACGGGAGTGGTATAATACATATATTATCAGATAGAAATTTTGATACGTTTTGTATAAATGTACAAATAAAAACGAGAATATCTGATTCGGGGTTAATTAAAAAGGGATTATGAGATTTTTTATTAGGGGTTGACAAAGATGTTTGGATACGGGATAATTTTATCAGACAGACAGACAGACAGACAGACAGACAGACAGACAGACAGACAGCTATAGTTCTGTCTTTTTTTGTTGCGAAGAATTTAATAAGTTTATCAAAACCGTTTTCATCGGTTTACTGTGTTGTGCAGTGAGCTGATGAAAGCGGTTTTATTTTTTGTGTTTTTACTGTTTAAATGTGTAGTGATGAATAAGGTTTTTATCCTGCTGATAAGCAGGTGAAAATAAAAGAAAAACAAATTTTTATTTTACAGGGGGTTTTTACATGAAGAAAAAAGTTTTTATGAAAGAAGCTATCCAACGACTGTTTAGTGTCGTTCTTGCATTGGCAATGGTCGTTTGCTTGATGCCGGATTTAAGTATGACAGTAATGGCAGCTACTTGTGTGACATGTAATGGTGAAGGAAGGATATATGAGGATTGCCATAGGTGTAGAAATACTGGAGAAATGAATTGTGATACGTGTCAGGGTTCAGGAAACATGCGCTGTGATATGTGTTGGGGCTCAGGATTTTCAGAATTTGAGGAATGCTTCTTATGCAATGGTTCTGGTTATGAACACGGAGATGAAAATACGATATGTTTCATGTGCGAAGGCACAGGCGGAGCGAGATGTAACATGTGCGGAGGCACAGGGAATATGAGATGCCACAGGTGCGATGGAACAGGAAAGATGATATGTTACATATGCGATGGATCAGGCAAGGAAGATATTGGTGAATGTCCACAATGTGGCGGAACAGGCGATCCAGAGATAGGAATTGAAAACTGCGCACTATATTATAGTTCTCTATCTGAGCGCTGGGGAAATCAACTTGGTGGTGCAAGAATTAACGAAGGTTATAATATCGGAGCAGGATCAAAATTCGTAGAGTATGCCGGAAGTGTATTATATCAGGATAAGATTGCTAAGTCTAATAATAATCCTATTTCTGGAAGAGTAGTGAAAATTGATGGAACTACTATATATTTATGTTCAAACCACACTGCAGAGGTAGGAACATTATGTAGTAATTGTGATCCTAATGCTGTCGTTCATACTCATGGTACTTGGAGTTACGCAGTAGAAAATACTTCAACATTAAAAGCTACTTGCGGTAATGAGGGATGTGATGATACAACATATAGCGTATCATTAACCCTCACAGCAAGCGACGCGTACTCTTCCGGCGGTGTAACTTTAACCGGAACAGAAGACTGGACACAGGTATTTGGCACTGAAAGCGTACCTGCAGTTTACTATGAAGGAACAAACTATACAAAGAAAACAGCCGTTCCAACAGCACCCGGTGTTTACAAAGCATCTGTTACAGTTGGTGAAGGAAATGATGCAGTAACAGCAGAAACAACATATACTGTTTATTCAAACACATACACACTTACAGTACCTGCAACAGCAGAAGCAGCAGGCGCAGGCTTCAATGCAGTAGGTGATGTAAACGTTAAGGGCAGTATAGCAAGTGATAAGAAGATTGTTGTTAAAGCATCAGGCAGTGACAATAATACATTTAAGAGCACTACAACTACAACATCGGTAGGATACACTATCGTAAAGGGTGATGCTGAAGATTATACAGCAATCACAGAATCAGGACTTGAATTCAGCCAGGCAGAAGTAAATACTGATGCCGGAAAGTCTGTTGCAGTTGGTATTGTTGTTAATGAAACAGACTACACAAATGCAGCTGACGGAGATTATACAACTACAGTTACATGGAAAGCTGTTCTTTCCTCTGTAGAATGATTTCTTTTTGATATTGAGATGATAACACGGATGGTATCAGAAAGGGAATGAAGGATATGAAAAATAAAACAAGAAAAAAATTAGCGCTTGTCATGGCGTGCACAATGCTTGAATCAGCATTTCCGTTTTCATCGGTAAATGCTGTTGATAACAGTCCAAACGGCGGACCCGGACCTGAGGATGAAGCAACAGGGACAACCACAATATCAATGAAGAAGGGTTCCGGAGAGCAGTCTACTGTAATTACAATGAAAAAACGTACTGCACCTGCAGCACCATCTGCTGAAGGTGTGAATCCGTCATTCATTGATGAAACCGGAAAAATTACCGGTGTAGACAGTACTATGGAGTATTCAGCTGATAACGGAACAACATGGATATCTGTTGCAGCAGGTAAAACAGAAATAACAGGCCTTTCAGCAGGAACAGTGCTTGTAAGAGTGAAGGCTGTTGAAGAGACCGGATATCCGGCAGGAGCTTCACAGGAGATTACAATTACTGCGAGCACAGTTAAGCATGACGGTCCTGCAGCACCTGAGGTTACAGCAGTGGAAATATCAGCTGTTGGTGTGGCAGACGGTAAGATTACCGGTGTTGACAGCACAATGGAATATTCACTTAACGGTACAGAATGGATTTCAGTTACCGGTACAGAGATTACCGGCCTTGCACCTGGAGAAGTAAAAGTACGTGTTAAGGAAACAGATACTGTCAAAGCCGGAACAGCAGCTGCAGTAACTGTTGCAGCAACTCTTGCTAATGCAAAGAAGGATGCAGCAGAAGCAATAGATACGGAAGTTGACGGAGATACAGCAGAAAATGTAGCTGCGGCAGCAACTGATGCCAAGACAGCAATCAGTGCTTCAGCAACAGTAACTGAGGTAACGTCAGCCAAGAACGCAGGTATCACAGCAATAAGAGCAGCGAAGGCACTTAATGCAGACAAGGCAGCATTTGAAGCGAAGAAAACAGCAGGCAAAACAGCGGCAGCAGGTAAGGTAACAGAAGCTGATTCAGAAGCAGTAAGAAGCCTTGCAGCAGACGCAGTAACAGCTATCGGAGCGCTTGAATACAATACAGCACTGACAGCAGAAGGAAAAACAACTCTTGAATTAAATAAGCAGAGAGTTGATGATATTCTTGCAGCACTTGATACAGATATAACTACTCAGAAGGGAATCGAAGCAGCGGCAACACTTGCGGAAGCAAAGAGAATTGCAGTTGCTGCAATAGATACGGAAGCTGACGGAGATGAATCTGAAAATGTAGCTGCAGCAGCAAATGAAGCCAAGACAGCAATCAATGTGTCCTCAACAACAGCGGCAGTAACAACAGCAAAGGATGCAGGTATCACAGCAATCCGAAATGCAAAGGCAGCAAACGTACTCGCAGCAGCGAAGAGTGAAGCTATTGCAGCAATCGACACAGAAAAGGGAACCGATGCATCAGCAAATGTAACTGCGGCAGTAAATGAAGCCAAGACAGCAATCAATGCGTCCTCAACAACAGCAGCAGTAACGTCAGCAAAGGATGCAGGTATCACAGCAATCAGAGCTGCGAAAGCAGCAAACGCACTTGCAGCAGCAAAGAGTGAGGCTATTTCAGCAATCGACACAGAAAAGGGAACAGATACATCAGCAAACGTAGCTGCAGCAGTAACTGAAGTAAAGGCAGCAATTAATGCTTCAGCAACAGCAGCAGAAGTAACAGCAGCAAAGGATGCCGGAATTACAGCAGTCAGAGCTGCAAAGGCAGCAAATGCACTTGCAAAAGCAAAGACGGAAGCAAAGGTAGCTGTAACAGCAGCCGGAGGCACAGCACCGTCAGAAGCAGTGACAGCGCTTGTAACAGCAGGAAACACAGCAATTGACAGAGCTGAAACAACAGATGCAGTAACTGCAGCTAAGGACGCAGTAATTGCTGAGATTAATGCACAGCTTAAGACTGAAGCTGACGAAAAGACAGCTGCCGAACTTGCAGCAGCAAAGACTGAGGCAAAGTCAGAGATAACAACAGCCGGAGGCGAGACACCATCTCAGGCAGTTACAGTCCTTATAACAGCCGGAAAAGCTGCAATTGACAGTGCAGAAACAGTCGCAGCAGTGACAGCGGCGAAGGAAGATGCTGCAGCGAAGATAGCTGAACAGATTCTTGAGGAAAGACTTGCAGCAGCAAAGCATGAAGCCAAGACAGCAATAACAAATGCAGCTGGCGAAGCTCCGTCAGAAGCAGTAACAGAGCTTGAAATAGCCGGAAGAACAGCAATTGACAAGGCAGAAACAATAGCAGCTGTAACAGCAGCGAAGGAAGATGCCATAGCCAGGATAGCAGAACAGATCCGTGAGGAAAAGCTCGAAGCAGCAAAGCATGAAGCAAAGGCAGCAGTAACAGCAGCCGCAGGCGAAGCACCTTCAGAAGCAGTATCAGCGATTGCAGCAAGCGGAATAACAGCAATCGACAATGCAGAAACAGTCGAAGCAGTAACAGCAGTGAAGAATGATACTGTTGCTAAGATTAAATCACAGATTGATCTGGCAGATGATATGGCGGCTTTTGAAAGGTATAAATCAGAATCTGCAGAAAAAGCAGCAGCTAAGGCGGGTGAAGGTGATTCAGAAGCAATCAGGAAAATTGCATCCGATACGAAAGCTCATATTGAGGGCCTTTTATACGATATCACTCTTACAGCACAAAACAAAACAACACTGGAACTCAATAATGCCAGAGTAGATGATATACTCAGTACTCTTGATGCTGAAATAAAGGCAGAGAAGGATCTTGAAGCTGCAAAAACACTTAATGAATTTAAGACAGCAGCTAAGGAAATGGTAACAGCAGCTGCTGGTCAGACACCTTCCGAGGCAGTAACAGCTATTGTATCTGACGGAATTGAAAAAATCGACAAAGCAGAAACAACTGAAGCTGTAACTGTCGTAATGGAAGATACAGTTGCCGCAATTACAGGACAGCTTAATAATGAAGAACTTGCAGAAGCTAAGAAATCAGCAAAGGCAGAGGTAGCGATAATCGCAGGCCAGAATCCATCCGAAGCAGTAGCTGCCATTTTAACAGCTGAAAATGCGAAAATCGACAAAGCAGAAACAATTGAAGCTGTTTCTGAAGCAATGGAAAATGCAATTGTCAGAATAACAGAGCAGTTTATGAGTGAAGAACTTGCGGCTGAAAAGGAAGAGGCAAAGGCAGAGGTAACAACAGCCGGAGGCCAGATTCCGTCAGAAGCAATATCAGCACTTATAGCAGCCGGAAAAGCAGAAATCGATAAGGCAGAAACAATCGAAGCAGTAAATGCAGCCGAAGCGGCAGCAATAGCAAAGATTGAAGCACAGCTGAGAAAAGAAACTGAAGAAAAAGCAGCTGAAGAGCTTGCAGCAGAGAAGGAAGAGGCAAAGGCAGAGGTAACAACAGCCGGAGGTCATAATCCATCAGAAGCAGTAGCTGCTCTTATAACAGCCGGAAAAGCAGAAATCGACAGGGCAGAAACAATCGAAGCAGTAAATGCAGCCGAAGAAGCTGCAATAGCAAAGATTGAAGAACAGCTCAGAAAAGAAAATGAGCCGGCAGAAGAACCAGCACCGGAACCACCGGTTGAAGAAAATCCTACACCGGAATCACCGGCAGAGGAAGAGCCAACACCGGAACCGCCGGCAGAGGAAGAGCCAACACCGGAACCGCCGGCAGAGGAAGAGCCGACACCGGAACCGCCGGCAGAGGAAGAGCCAACACCGGAGCCGCCGGCAGAGGAAGCCCCTACACCGGAACCACCGGCAGAAGAAGAGCCGACACCGGAGCCACCGGTTGAAGAAGAACCGGTACAGCCGGATACTGACCTTACAGTATTAAAGGCAGTGGCAAAGGCTGAAATCGAAAGAACAGCCGGAAGAAGACCGTCAGATGCGGTTGCTGCACTTGCAGCTGAAGGTATGGCAGCGGTTGATGCAGCTGAAACAACTGAAGCAGTTGAATATGCTGAGGAAACAGCAATATCAAAGATTATTGCTCAGCTTAATAAGGAAGCGGCTGAAAATGCCGCTGCGGCTGAACTTGCAGCGGCTAAGGAAGAAGCAGTTATGGTCGTAAAACAGGCTGCAGGCAAAAATCCTTCAGTTGAAGTCAAGGCAATTGCTGATGCCGGTTCTGATTCAATTATTAATGCAGATACTGTAAGTGAAGTAACTGCAGCAAAGAATGATGCAGTAGCAAAGATTAAGGCTCAGCTCAGAACAGAAGCAATTAAGAAGATTGAAGGCAGGGAGCCTTCACATCTTACAATCGGTTCAAAGACCTACTGGGTACTTGAGGGTGTAAACTACGAAGATCCTGAATGCACAAAGGAAATTGAAAACCTTGCGGAATGGATTGTAATTCCTGCAGAAGGACACAAGTGGAATTCCGAAGCTACAGTTGATAAGGAAGCGAGCTGTACAGAGGACGGACAGAAGTCAGTACACTGCGCAGTCTGCGATGAAACAAAGGATACTGAAGTTATCGAAGCATCAGGTCATAAATACGGAAAATGGCATATCACAGTTCTTGCTGCGGAAGGACACGACGGAGAAAAGGTTCGTGAATGTGAAACATGTCATGAAACTGAAAAGTCAGCTACAGAGTACAACAGAACTGAAGAATCCGTACCTTCGGAACCAGGTTCTGCAGATACTGATGCAGGTGTAATTGAGAATATTACAAAACCTGAGGATAATGCATGCGGCGGTACTATCAGCGTATCAAAGAGTGATATTCTCGAAACATTCCCGCTTTCAGCAGAAGAACTCGATGCCGTTGAAAACGGTTCGGATATCGGACTTGCACTTGAAGTAAAGGATATATCAGCAACTGTTCCTTCTGAACAGCTTAAAAAGGCTGAAAAGGAACTTAAAGACAATCAGCAGATAGCAGCTGTACTTGATGTATCAGTCTTCAAGTATATCGACAGCGTGGAATCAGGCAGAGTAACACAGCTTAACAAAGCTCTTAAGGTTTATATCGATATTCCTGAGAATATCTATTCAGAGAACAGAGATTATGTTATCCTGCGTGAACATGATAACAAGTATACAGTTATCCCTCTCGTTCATGTAAGCGGAACAAGATTCTGCTTTGAATCAGACCAGTTCTCAACTTACTACATCGTATCCTCCGAAAAGGCACACGAACATTCATTCGGCGAATGGAAGACAACACAGGAAGCTTCATGGCTCCACAGCGGTTATGAAGGCAGAGAGTGCGAATGCGGCGAAAAGGAAACAAGAAGAGTTGAAGAAAGCTGGACAGAGTGGTTTGTAAAGGCAGTCTGGAGAAAAATTAAGAATTTTTAATTGATTAAAATTTACTGAATAATTCAAAAAACCGCATCTGTCAGCAGCAGATGCGGTTTAAGAATTATTATAAACAGAATTTTTACGGAGAAAAATACTATGAACAGATATGAAAATAAAATCAGAAAAATACTTGCAGCAGTTTTCGCAGGATTCGTCATTGCTTTATCCTGTACTGCATGTAGTAACAGTAAAGAAAATAATCCGGAAGGAACGTCTCCGGCACATGACGTAATGACGAGACTTTCAGACGGACAGATATATGAGGGCGGAGCTGATTACAGCAATGCCGGATACAATGAAAACATTTCAGTTCCGGGCTATGATGTTCTGGAATTCACAGCCGGTAAAAAGGAGCAGAATGTCCTCCTGCATAACCCTGAGGAAAACACCTGCTGTTTTGATATGAGTCTTACGCTTGAGGACGGAACTGTAATATGGCAGGCCGACTCAAAGCTCGAGCCGGGAACAGCTTTTACGTCCATTATCCTTGACCAGCCGCTTAAGGAAGGCACATACGAAAACGCAAAGCTTACCTATAAATGCTGCACTCTTACAGACCACACAGAGCTTAACGGTTCCGAGATAGCTGTGAAAATCATTGCCGCAAAGGAAAAGAAATAATACAGCATCTCTCAGAAATTTTTTATACTGCACTTTTGCACCAACCACAAATCCGCCGTACAGATGAACAATTATAGTGAAAGTCAAATTTATTTTGACGTTCACTATAATTCCATCAGTACAGCGGATTTTCTGTTTCCTTAAACATATATCGGAGAAATCCAGGAATGCCTGTAATTCCGGAAAGGTACGGGATACTGCACGCACCATCGAAATTCCTTAGTTAAAGTCAGGTTTAAGTTCCTATGTCCTGAACAGTTACGTTTTTCTGCAAACGGACTGGTAATTAACGTTCAGGTTTGAAAGAGTACTGATTCCCTGATGTTATCTTACGGTATAATTATCGCTGCCAATTTCAGTGCCGCCCCATTCGATTACTGAATATCCGTGTCTTTCAAACGGTTCAAGCTGCTGTTCCGGAACATCTGTATACTTGTCAAGAGATGTATAAGTCATAAAGACTCTCTGAATGCAGTCCGGTTCAGGAGTGATTTCAAGAGGAGCATATTCTTCGTATTTGTCAGTTTGGAAAGAAATAAGGTTGTATTCGTTGTTCTGCATCTGAGGCATCCAGTAAACTATAAATTCGTTGTATTCTCTCGGTGTGAGTCCGAGATACTCAAGCTTTTCCCTAAGAAAGTCTGCTGTATCACAGCCCCTGACAACAAAACCGCTTGTCATATCCCATTTCTGTTCAGAAACACCTTCCCAGAAGAGATATGAGAATTCTCTTCCTGATGAATCATGAAGAGTTGAGTCCGGTTCAGCAGTAACGCTCCAGCCGGTTTTTTCGTTGTAATAAGGATATGTGCATGTAAGATTACCCAGGGAACGGTCAATTTTCAGTTTAACATTTATATCCGTTGTTTCTTCAGGATAAAGATAAATAACAGGCTTGGCAGGAACAGGAACTCCAGGCGGATATTCAATAGTTTCCTCGGATATTTCAATATTTCCGTTATTGTAAATACTCCTTGGAATTTCTACTCTGTAAAGATATTTTCCGATTAATCCATTGTGATATCTGACATTTACACTTACAGAAGAACCTTCTGCCTCAGCGCATACATCAGGTATTTCATAGTACGAACCGTTTGCTGTGAAGAACAGATATACATTTTTTTCAAAATCGGTGCCGGAAGGTATATAGCCATCAGTAAAATTACCTGAAGTATCTTCTATTGTTTCCTTATCAATGGATGTGCTGTTAAAAAACTCATCAAGTTTATCCATTTCGTCCGCAGAGCTTATTATAATTTTTGAAATTTCCTTTACAGGTGAATTAAAATTATTGAATTTGTAAACACTGCTTTTTAGCTCGGTTATTACAGGCGGATTCTGCTGAGTGTCAGCACCAAGAAGAATTGACTTAAGTTCTATAAAATCAAGGATATTAACTATCCCGTCTTCGTTTACGTCACCTCTTAAACTGTCTGGTGCAGCATTCAGCCCGGTCACGCTTCCGCCGCATATAAATCCGGCTGATACAGCTGCAATCAGGGCGAATGAAGATAAAAGTTTTCTTTTCATAGTGTATCTCTCTCCTTTTTTTAATGCTATTTTTATTGCCGTGTACATCGTCTGACAGTAAACGCAGTGTATTTATTGCGTTTGCTGTAAAATCTGTTTGATTATCGCGTTCAAAAAAAATTGTTCACTGTTTAAAGTGTAGTTTTTTTCTGATTAAAAGTCAAGCGATTATCGGTAAGTTGCATTTTACACAGGGTAAGCTGCTTTTTTGATACAGTAAGCTGTATGCATTTTCTTCCATATGATAAATACAGTATTAAATATGTATAAATATCTGAAAAATAAAATCCGGGAACAGGGAAATGACGTCCTGTTTTTGTATCTGATATTTACAGGAAAAGAAACTGCGAAATCAGATTTTATACAAATATATGATTTCAGAAATCTTCAGAAGGAATAACTGGTGTCAGTTTATTTTCAGAAAATTAATCCCGTGTGAATCTGCATATCTTTCGGCAGATGAACCGGAATATCCTTCGATTGCTGAAATAACTGCTGCATCATTGTCTTCAGTATCCAGAAATACTGCGGGATCAAGCTCAGGATTGAGAACAGTAAGCGTACCGATTATGCTGTAAGCAAGGACACGTTTACCCGGAGAGGATAATTCCGCAGGGAGAATCAGATGCTCTGCACTTATATGTGAAAGTGCCTCATCCTGAAGTTTTTCAGTTCCCTTACCTATTTCCAGTGTATTAAGAACTGCGTCCTCAGTCATACCTGATTTCAGGGTTTCTGCAGCGGTCTTTGATATCCTGAGTACTTCGGCATTGAGTACAGGAAGAAGAAAATCATCGCCAAGACTGCCGGCTCTGTCAGTAATCTCAACTGTACCGAACTTCAGAGGTACAGTGCCGCCGCCTGTTGACGACGCATTGCTGCAGTGAAGATTCCCGGAATTAATACCGATATAGTCGATGGTGCATCCGTTAAACATACAGGTTCCCAGTTCCTTAAGAGAAGCAGGCAGATTTATCGTCCTGAGTGAAGTGCAGTTTACAAATGCATACTTGCCGATGCTTTCCACGCTGTCCGGAAGACTTATTTCATTAAGGTTTGAGAATTCGGCAAATGCGTAGTCTGAAATTTCAGTAACACTGTCCGGAATGACTACAGCGGTTACAGTGCCCCTCAGCTGAGGAGGGAAGTCATTCTGGTTTACTGATTTTATGCCCGGTGAAATGTTAAGAACGCTTCCGTCCAGTCTGTATATTCCGTTTCCGGTATTTTCTTTTTCTGTATATGTATCTTTTGTTCTGTCATCACTGTTTACCGGAACATCAGTGTTCACCGGAGCCTGAACTGATGTTTCACGGATTTCAGTTTCAGCCGTGTATGCTTCTGTGACTGAAACTGAAGTGCATTCTGTATTTTCTGCTGTGAATATTACTGCAGGGCTTTCCGTTACGGATTCTGCTTCTGTTTCTGCACACTCTGTTTCTGCCGGTGCAGTAAACTCAGTCTGCTCAGGCATGGCAAGCTCAATTCTGTCGTTTTTCTGAAGTCCTCTGCCTGCAAACCACACTATTCCGCCTGCAATCCCAATACAGGCTGCCGCCGCAGCTGCTGACCTGATCCATGAAAGTCTGATCTGCGGATTTCTGATTACGTCTGCTTTTTCTGTATCTGAATATATATCTGCTTTCTCATTCTGAAATTCTTCAGGATGTTCAGATGCGGCTGCGTCAAGTTTCTTTATTCCTTTTTCTATAATTCTTTTCTTTTGTTCTTCTGTCAGAGCTTCACATGTTTCAGAAAAATAATCAGTCATACTTTTCTCCAGTTCTGTATCAGATTCAAGTAAATCCTCCACAGACTTTTCCTTATTTATCATACTGGTATGCCATCTCCTTTTCCAATCATTTTTCTAAGCTTGTCTCTTGCACGGACGCTTCTCTTGTATACTGCATCCACGCTCATTTTCAGGTGTTCAGCAATTTCTCCGGCAGGCTTCCGGTAAAAATACTGAAGAATCAGGATTGTGGAATCCGGTTCTCCGAGCTTTCTGACTTCATTCCAGAGGCTTCGGCTCTGTTCTCGTTCCTCGGCATATTTTTCTGTATCTGATTCGGACACCAGTTCCGGTGCATCCTCAGCATCAATTGACAGAGTACTGACTGAGGACAGCTTTCGTACAGCATCAACTGACTTTCTCACAGCAACCGTTGAAACAAACCCCTTCAGAGAACCTTCGTCAAAGCTGTACCTGCCTGCGCTCAGAACTACATCTGTAAATACATCACACACGCACTCCTCAATGTCCTCCGGCGAAGCCCTGCCTCTGAGTCTGTTCATGACTATCGTATACACATAGTTTCCGTACTTATCCACAAGTGCCCTGTAACCATCATTCCGGGACTGCATTATAAGTGAAACCAGTTCATTGTCTTTCAGCGTTTCTCATCCTTTCCCTGTGGTATCTCCTATGATTATATCATTTCATAACAGGTGTTTCAACAATGCACCTGTTATAATAATCGTAAGTGAATAACTTTTCCGGACAGGTTTCTGAAAAATAAAATTATTACAGTGAGCGTAAAATTCTTTTTTGCGTTTATTATGTTTTCAGCGCTGACTGTAGAATCATACAGGCTGCGACACTGTTTACATAAAGAGTGATTCATGGTATAATATTCAACGGCAAAAAAATTTCCCGGCACTGACTGTGTTTACTGTCAGTGTCATCAGGGCAAAAGAGAGGAAAAACAGAAAAATGAAGACAAAGAGAATAATAAGCTTTATCGCCGCAGCAGCTATGGTTTTTTCACTGTGGTCATGCGGAGACAGGAAAACTGTTCCGGAGCTGAAGAGAGAAGTTACTGAAAATATAAAATCAGGTCAGACCGCAGAACAGACAGGATACAGACTTACCAGTTACTTTGACACTTTGAGTCTGAAGGATGCTGATAAAATAAAAGCAGACAGCGGATCATTTGTTTCCGGTGCAGGCAGAGTGTATCTGCATGCATATTCTGACGGACTGTATGACAGTGATATGGAAATACTGGCTGAGGATACTGACATGAAAACCATGGAAAGAGGCAGTCAGTACCAGGCTGACGCTGAATCAGCCGGAGAACCGGTATATCCGCACAGAGGCGGAAAATATGATGATGATATTGACGGGCTTGTTCAGAATTATCCGGAGCTGAAAAGAATGTTCTGCTACGCATCACTGAAGTCTTCTGCCGGTGATACATACTGTGTTTTTTCAGATAAATATGATTTTCCGTACCTTATAAAGTTTGACTCAGCAGGCAGGATGGTTTACAGGACAGAACCGGTTTACAGTTTCCCGGAGGGGTATGAGGTATTCGGAATTGCTGAAACTCCTGAAGGAAAAATAATAGTCACCGGATATGAAGGTATCGGAACAACAGTTCAGTTCAATCCTGATGACGGAAGCACCGAACTTGAATTCGAAGTGAATGGTATTGACGGAATATTCGGATATGCAGGCGGATACCTGATATGCAGAACGGTAAACGGAGAGATAAAGGGTTACAGCTATGAAGATGACAGCTTTGTTACCATATCCGAATCCCGTGACGGCCTCAGTCTGTATAATGCAGCAGTTGAAGGTGATACTGTAAGGACATACTATACTAAAAGCGGAAAAAGAAAAAACAGATTTTATCTCCTTGATAACGACGGAGGTATAGTATCTCAGACAGTTGTTGAAACTGACGATGAAACATCTCCTGCGATGATGTGCGTAAACAGTAAGGGAGAACTTATTGTTATGTTCTATACTCTTACGGTGCAGTCAGAGGATGGCGAGATGTACGAAGCCTCAAAGTATTCACTTTACAGAATAGACGGTGAAGGAAATTCAGAAAAGCTTGCGGAAACTCCGTACAATAAGTATGAAACCCATATCTGTGGAATGGTTACAGACAGTGACTGTAATATATTTGTTTTCAGAGACCTGCAGGACATGGGTTCAGTGGCTGAAGTATACAGCAGAACAGGAGAACTGGTCTGCAGCGAGGAAATGGAATTCAGCTGGCCGGTCGTATCCAGCATTCAGGGAAAGATTTTCTTCAGCGGAGGGTATGAAGGAGAACTTTCTGAAATAAAGTATGATGACGGAAAGCTTGTTTTTACCGGAGCATCATATGACCTCAGTGAGCAGTTCGGTTCGCTGTTTGAAATGCATATAACAGACAGCGGTTCTGAAGACTGTTACTACATTAAAGAGGAAGGAAACATATACAGATGCAGTCTCGGAAGCAGTGAGAAAACAGAGATTTTCAACTGGTCTGAGTGCGATGCGGAAACAGCAGATTCCGGTATTGCAATTGCTGATGAAGATACATTTTTCACCTTTGAATGGGCTGACAATAAAAATGAAGACGGATATGGGTATTCGTATAATCCGGTTATATTAAAAAAAGCTGACAGTGCACGTCTTGATGAGCTGAACAAAAGAAAAATTCTTGTTGTAGCCGGAAAATCTTCATACAATGTAAGCGGCATGATTAAAAAATTTAACCGCGAAAATGATGACTGTCTTGCTGTGTGGAAAAGTCTTTCAGCTGAACAGGGCGAAGGTGCTCAGAGTATGCTTGCGGAAAGCGTTGCAAACGGATATACACCTGACATACTTGTAAGCAGCGGGATGATGGATATCACTCCGCTTGCAGCAATGGGAGCTTTTGCGGATATCAGGGAGCTTATGAAGGATGATCCTCAGATAAAGTATGAGGATATTATGCCGAACATAGCTGAAGCCTGTACTTATAACGGGACAATGTACATGGTATTTCCGTATTACAGTATGGACAGTATGGCTGCAAAGGAATCAGTGGCCGGTTCAGCTCCCGGATGGACATATACTCAGGTCTGTGACCTCCTTGACGCTGATTCTGATATGCTTTTTGCTGAATATGCAGATCTGTACGATCTGCTTGAGGTGTATATATCTGAAAATGTGGACTTTGAAGCCGGAACCTGCAGCTTTGACACTGATGACTTTAAAAAGCTGCTGCGTATTTCCGTGTGTGACTCATATCATGAGGAGCATAATGAAGACGAATATGATTATGATTACGGATATGAAGATGACGATGACTGGTATAATCCGTTCAGAGGTCTGAAAGACAACAGATACCTTACAAAAATGTATGACGTTCTGCTTCCTGAAGCATCATACTGTATCGATGAAAAGGCCGTTGTAAAGAGTGTGCCGTCCTCGTCCGGAAAACCGTATATTGTCATATCCCCTGATGAGATCTTTTCTGTTATGAAGACGTCTGAAAACAGGGAAGGTGCATGGAAATTTATAAGAGAGTTTTTCACTGACACTGAAAATCCGAAGAACATAATGTACATGAACGGAATGTCAGTGATGAAAAAATACTCAGAATACGGTGAGATAACACTGGCTGACATTGCGGAAAACAGCGGGAACACTGATTTGTTTTTAATGTATGACGAGGACATGAATGAATTCAGAATTCCCGGATATGATGACATGGACAGGAAACTGATACATGAATACATGAATTCAGGAGTCGCAGTATCAGGACTTCACTCTGATATACTTGACATTATACTCGATGAGTATATTAAGTATGAGGAAGGTGAAGCAGATGCAGACCAGACTGCTGCATCAGTTCAGAACAAGGTAATGCTTTATCTTTCTGAGGTCATCTGATTTCCACATCGATTTACGCAGGTTACTTCTGTCACCGGATGTGTTAACAGGAAAATTACAGTGAAGGTCAGATTTATTTTGAGTTTCACTGTAAAAACGGGGGAATTCTGAAAATGGACAAGGACATATTAAAATCATGCAGACTCTGCCCGAGGGAATGCGGAGCAGACAGAACCTCTGCCGGCACAGGATACTGCGGTGCTCCGGCAGAGGTTACAGCCGGAAGGGCATCACTTCATATGTGGGAGGAACCGTGCATTTCCGGAGAGAGCGGTTCAGGAACGGTGTTTTTTTCAGGCTGCCCGCTGAGATGTGTTTACTGTCAGAACCGTTCCATTTCTGACTGCAGCAGCGGAATCAGAATAACGGATGAAAGACTTGCAGAGGTATTTCTTGAACTTCAGGAGAAGGGCGCGAACAACATCAACCTTGTAACTCCTACACACTACACTCTGTCAGTAATCAGCGCTGTCCGTACTGCACGCGAAAACGGACTCAGGATTCCTGTTGTATATAACTGCAGCGGATATGAGAAGCCGGAAACATTACAAATGCTTGAAGGAACAGTTGATATCTATCTTACTGACTTCAAGTATATAAAAAGTGAAACTGCACGCAGATACTCCTGTGCGCCTGACTATCCGGAAGTGGCGAAGAAGGCGCTTGACTGTATGTTCAGTCAGGCGGGAAC
This sequence comes from Oscillospiraceae bacterium, assembly GCA_045642145.1. Classification (GTDB taxonomy): domain Bacteria; phylum Bacillota; class Clostridia; order Oscillospirales; family Ruminococcaceae; genus HUN007. The sequence continues at coordinate 17,113 of JAZUIH010000095.1, forward strand.
CCCGCAGTTTACGGAGGACGGCATGATGAAAAAGGGGATAATCGTACGTCACCTCATTCTTCCGGAGCATGCTGAGGAGGCGAAGGAAATCACAGGATATCTCTTCGGCAGATACGGACACAGTATATTTTTAAGTATAATGAACCAGTACACGCCGGCCGGAACGTATCCTGATTTTCCTGAGCTGAACAGGAAGGTCACAGCAGAAGAGTACGACTCTGTAACAGACTATGCCGTTGACATCGGCGTTGAAAATGCATTTGTCCAGGACGGGGAAGCTGCATCGGAAAGCTTTATACCGTGTTTTGACGGATCAGGGATACTAAAGAAAGGTTATGGAAAATGATATGAATAAATTCTGGAATCATTTAAAAACTGTCACCAGACACAGAAACAAAGTAATGCTGCACTGCTTCAGAGCCGGGATACCGCTCCAGGGACTGATGCATGATCTTTCAAAGTATTCGTACTGTGAATTTTCACACGGTGTCAGATTTTATCAGGGTACCCGTTCACCTCACGAGGCAGAGAGGGAAACCTGGGGCTTTTCGTATGCCTGGATGCATCACAAGGGAAGGAACAGACATCACTTTGAGTACTGGACGGACTATGACCACAAAACAAAGCAGATGATAGCCGTAAGGATGCCTGTGAAGTATGTCAAGGAGATGTTCTGCGACAGAGTTGCTGCCAGCAAAATATATATGAAGGACCGGTATACGGATTCAGCTCCGCTTGAGTATTTCATGAAGGCTAAGGGAAAACGTTTTATAAACCAGGAGACTTCAGACCTCCTTGAGAAGCTTCTTGTCATGCTCAGCGAAAAAGGTGATGACGAAACCTTCAGATATATCAGGAAACTGAATGATTACGATACAGAATAAAGAACATAAAAATTTAACTAAACACCAAAGCAGCAGCATGTGGTTGACCTTTGTCACGTGCTGCTTTTTTTTGCGCCTAAAAATATGTGCATTAAAACAAATTTTTTTCTTAAATACAATTTGTTTTTGTAGTATTGACAAAAACGAAACAATGTGGTATAATTCATAATATAAGATAATATTATTATATTATTTTATGCAAAATACTCATTATGAGAAATTTTTTTAGAATAGGGGTTGTTTAATTATGAGCGAAGAAACAAAAGATTTACTGGTGGAAAGAATGACGGAAAACCTGGTAGTACTCAGAGCGAAGCTTGGAATCACACAGGCAGAGCTTGCTGATATTGCAGGTATGAGCAGACAGACAATTCTTGCAATCGAAAAGAAGCAGAGAACAATGACATGGAACACATTCCTTTCACTTCTCTTCATCTTCTCAGTAAACAAGGATACAGCTGCACTTCTTAATCTGTTCGAGATTCTCACAGATGAACTTACAGACTACGTAAGGGTAAAGAAGTAAGCAGACGTTCATGATGGATTTGCCGGATTCGGCGGAGGGGTTCTATGGAGATTTTTTACTGTCCTGACTGTGAGGGTAAGCCATATACGGAAAGCATGAAGTCAGGAACAAAATGTCCGGTGTGCAAAGCATCACTTAAGTTCGCGGATGTATCAGAGCAGAGCCTTGCAGGAAGGCCGAAGATTGAAGCAAGGGGAAAGAAAAAAGCTTCATCGGGTGCTGCAAAAAAGACAAGGGAGCTCACAGCTTCTGACAGATACAGAAAGCACAGAATGATCTGCGGAACAGTTGAAAATATACGACCGCATACTGGTGAACAGAGGGGACTTTTCACTAAGATCCGGCACTATATCATGTACGGACAGAGTTTCAGTGATACACTGTATTCATTTGATATCATTCCTCGTGATGACGAAACAGGCAGAGACCGTGTCAGTGTTCACATATACGGTGACTACACAGGGGACGGTGCCACAGTCTGCAGCGGATTCACCCATGCCGTCACAGGACGCATGGCTCTGAGAAATTTTTCAGAGGACGACAATGATATCTTTTTCGCCAGAAGAATACGCAATGACAACTCAAGAATAAAATTTGCGGCTTCTCCTGCTGCGTTTATGACAACGGTTTTTGTACTGTATTTTTTTTATTCCGTTCTGAAGTTTTTTAAGGAGCCTGCTCTGAACGGTGAGCTTCTTGATTCGATAAGAGCTGTTCTGACGGACTTTATTCCTTCAGCCACGGCTGCTGCGAGCATGTTCAGCATAGCCTTTGTGTTCACATCGGTGCTGATATATGCTAACCGGATAAAAACTCATATCGGATACAATTTCAATTCTGTCGCCGGAATATCATTTATGCTGACAGTATTGTTCTTCATTAAGCACAAGCTAAAATCATTTGCCGGTTTCACAGTGTCAGAATCATTTTCCGAAATCTTTGCACTACTTGTTACCTCGTCTCTTAACATTATTGCCGCTTGTGTTATTGTATATGTCGTATGGCGTTTCATACATATAATCATGCGTATAAGGGGATAGGGAACTATGAGAGTAGGTATAGATCTCGGTACTGCCAACACAGTAGCCGGATGGATGAATATATATGGAAATATTGAATTTCTGGAGTTCGATGACGGAAGAACTTTTCTTCCGTCATGCGTATTTTTTGACAGAGGAAACGTTACAGTCGGAAGACAGGCTGTTATGAAGGCAGCCGATAATCCGGCTGCCTTCGTTTCGCATTCCAAGGTATATATGGACGACAGAAAGAAGTTCTGGGAGGTAGAAGGCAGAAGATACAAGGCTGAGGATATCGCCTTTGAAATTCTGAAAAAGGTAAGGAAATCTCTGTCCGAAAGATTCCCAGATGAAAAATCATTTGAGGCGGTTGTAACTGTTCCTGCCAAGTTCGGTGAGGACCAGATACGCCGTACTGCGTCTGCTCTCAAAAGGGCAGGCATTGGTCTAATAGAAATAATTAAAGAGCCGGTTGCGGCTGTTCTTGCATTTAATGATGACAGTTTCAGACCAGGTGACACCGTCTGTGTTATAGACTTCGGCGGCGGCACGGTTGATGCGGCTGTTGTAAGTCTCACAGGAACAGACGGAGTAACCGGCTTTACTGTTACGGAAGCGGACGGTAACCGTCATCTCGGCGGAAGAGACCTTGACGGAGTTATAACCGGTCTGCTGCTCGAACAGCTGAGAGAATGCTCAGGCCAGAATCTTACTGATGAAGCTGTGACCTGGGGAGCAGCAAGGAAAAAAGTGAGAAGAATAATTGAAGAAACCGCAGAGGAGCTGAAGAAGCAGCTTTTTAAATCGCCCGGGGAAAATGCCGTCATGGAGCCTGCAGGCGTCTGCGATATATGCGAAAAGAAAGAAAGCTGCAGCTGCGGCGGAAAGTTCAGAGCTGAGATTTCGTATGACGAATATCTCTCCGCAGCTGATGATATATATGAAAAGCTGAAGGAGCTTATTTCCTCTGACGCACTGACCGGCAGGGAGATTAATCACGTTATATTTGCCGGAGGCATGAGTGCTGACCCGTATCTGAGGCAGTACATCGAATCATCATTTGACAGGAGCAGCGTTGTTTTTGCCGGTGATGTGTGCGAAGGAGATTCATATCTTACCGTTATTGCAAGAGGTGCCGCAGTAAGAGCCTGTGATGAAAACATACACATAGTAAACAAGCTTCTCAATTCACTCGGACTCATATGCAGAGGTAAAAACGGAAAGTATATGGATCCGGTCATTTCAGCAGGAACTGAGATAGATGCAGGGTTTGAGGAACGTCATATCTACACCAACAACGGACGTTTCGAGACGGAGATGAGATTTGAGGTTTACGAGTACAGCGGTGACCCGGAGGACTTTGATAACCTGAGTTACAGAAAAGCCGGTGAGTTTGTGTTCAACGACATTACGCCGATGGATACCGGAAAGCAGAAAATAGAGACTGTATTCAGATTTGACAGGAAAGGCGTGCTTACAGTAAGTGCATCCGATCTTAATGACAACAGCAGAAGCATAGAGGTAAGCTTTGAGATATAGGGGGAGAATATGAAGGAGAAATTCACTGAAAAAATACTGAGCGGTGAGGTTCCGCTTAATTACAGGGATCCTCAGGAGTTCATGTTCGGTGATGCCAGAACTGAGGCATCGGATGTATATTCGTATGCTATGTACATTTTCAGAAGCATAGCCGGAAAGGAATACTTTGAAGCGGCCGGTGTTCCTGAGGATGAGTTTTTTATGATGGCCGACCCTGATTCTGAAAGTTCAGTTATTGATGGGATTTTTATTCCGGAGGAATACAGCGCGCTTGCTGATATTCTGAAAAAAATGACTGTTCTTGACAGAAAACACAGAGCTGATATTTCCGGCGCTCTGAAAATGCTTGCAGAATATGAAAACTCAGCCGAAGCAGATATCACGGAACCGGTTCCGGAGGCAGTATGCGAAGCCGGGGAGAGTACGGAGGCAGAGTCAGTGTGTGCTGTTCAGAATAATGAGCAGATTCAGCAGATCACCGGCAGATATGCTGTGGAGCCGGACTATGACTACGGAATAATAGTGAACAACAAAAGATCAGGACGAATAGAATTCAGACCGCTTCTTTTTTACACCGGAAAGACAGAGAGCTATTCAGTTCCTTCGTCACAGAACGGCGAATTTGTTATAGCTGTTTCAAAGCGCCACAGGGACTATGCACATATATCAAATCCCTCAAGTGTGTACGGAGACCACATCATTCCGGTGGGACTTGCAGCAGCTGCAGCACCGGAAACACCGGTTACCGGAATAGAGATAAACAGTGAGCAGGGAGAACTGAAGGTTGTTTTCAGTGAGCTGTCTGCTTCAGGTGAAAAAAACGGCAGGAGTACTGCCGCAGGCTGGAGGTGAAGCGTATGCTTATAGATTATGAAAGCATTATTATACTGAACGGGGAGGCAGCGACGGATATTATATCAGGATCTGTCAGGACGGAAATAATACAGAAGTCAGCGGCTTCCGGATTTACTGAGAACAGCTTTACAAGAAACAACGCGGTTATTCAGTGCATCAGTCCTTCTGTTTCAGACGGTACTGCAAAGGTAAAGCTTTCCGTGATGTACAGACCTGCAGTTTCACTTGAGTTTGAGTACGCTTCATTTGTTCTTGACAGACCTGCGGACACTCATGCAGAGGTACGCTGTCAGAACGAAACTGTGTTTGAAGGTGACTGTACGGTATCGTCTCTGAGAATATCACCTTCATCTGAGGAAGGTAAGCTTGAGCTTGTTTTTGAGTGCGGCGGTGACAGCAGAGAGGATGAGATTGCTGCGGCTGTCAGCGAAATAAAAAACGAAAACCAGTCACTTGAAAATGACATAGCTCAGCTTGAAAACCAGCTCCTTGAGGAGAATTCCCGTACTGCAGAGCTTGAGCTGAAAAAGCACGACACTGCAGCACGGATAGATATGCTTCGTGCCGAAAATGAAAAAACAGAATCGGCTATGAGAGAGCTTGCCGGGCTTGAAGAGAAAAATGAAGTGCTCAGAAAAAACTATGAGGAAATGGACTGCAGCACAGAGAGAGTTACAAAGCTGAGAAAACAGCTTGAAGGATATGAGGAGATTCTCAGTTACTACAGGGATGATGAAGGATATATCACTGTAAGTGAGAAGCTTGACAGGATTCTTGAAGAGCTCCGCATGGCTGAGGAGGGCATTTCAGCACTTGCTCAGAAGCGTTCGGAGGAAGAATAAATGAGTGCGCAGACAGTTCTCCTGAACAGAAAGCTTGAAAAAATGCGCGCACAGTACCGCAGCAATATTCAGGCCATGGATGAAATAAGGAGCGGATATGAAAAGTCGCTTTCGCAGAAGCTTGATGAGATGCGCAGCGAGATGCAGGAAAAACTTTCTGAGCACGATGAGTCACTTCGTTCCGAATTCGAAAAGGAGCTTGAAAAGTACACAGCATCCATGAGTGAGGAGCTTGACAGAAAAATAGATGAGATAAGCTCAGAGTATGCTAAGCTTAAGGCGGAAAATGATGAGATGCGTGCCGTGATGAAAAAAACGGAAAAGGAGCTTTCAGATGAGCTTGGCGGTATTTCCGAAAGGCTTGGCACACGTGAGGAAAACATGAAAAATGAAGCCAGGCTCAGGATGGAAAAGGTTTACGACGAGTTCCAGAGCTTTTCCGAAAGATTTCCGCATGAGTATTTTGAACCGAACGCAGCTGATGCTCTTCTTATGCAGATGGAGTCAGTAAAGGCTGACTTCCGTTCGGGCTTCTATGAGGCGTGCATGGCCGGTTCATCATCCGCAGGCTTTCAGATAGCACTCCTTGAGGACAGGATGAAGAATAATCTTGATCAGTGGGAAAGGTTTTTCAGCCAGCTTGAGTCATACACATCACTGGTAAATGATTTTATTGTTTCAGATGACTTTACGGTTATAAAGCGGGAAAGCTTTGAAAAGAAGCTTTCTGTCAGCTCCGTGCGGGAAGCCGATACGTTTGACTTCTGGTCGGAGGGACATTATTCGGAGGCTGCAGCTGAGGCACGCAGATACGCTGAATTCACAGAGCAGATAAGCAGGTCCGCGGGAAACACAAGGGCGGAAAAGATAACCTCATTTCTCAAAATCCGCAGAAAAAGCGGAGAGCCTGTTTCGTTTGAAGACCTGGCAGCGAGGATAGACGAGGTTACTCAGCTGCATAAAAATATCTGCAGTATGAGAATAAACATCCATACAGGTTTTGTATCATCGTTTGAGAGGGCGGCAGTTCTGTCTAAAAAAATAGTCTCATGGATTTCCGGAGACAGGTGCGGCAGAATAATTTCAAAGGGTTTCCGTGACGATGATATAAGAAAGGAATATACGGTTGTGGCTGAGGAACCAGGAAAGAAAATTACTGTTGTTATCTTTCCTGTGTGTCCTGACAGGATGACAGTGGTTAATTCCGTCGGAGTGTACTTTGAACACAGCGGTTCAGGAACTGTGGAAAACCTCAGAACAACCGAAGAGAATTTTTTAAGGGGACTGAAGACAATGACAGGCAGTGCGGCGGTTATTTCCGAGAGTAACTGCAGTGCGGAGTTTTCAGATTCAGCCGTGGCAATAGAGTCAATTAAAACAAGGGCAGATGAGAAAAGAAGAAAAGAACTTTCAGTCAGAAGGACGGTGAAGTAAAAATGAGCGGAATAAGCAGGGGATCAGTTTTTTTTACACCTGTCGTTATGCTTCTTTCAGTGGAGAACACACTTGAAAACATGGTGAAGACCGCCGGAAGAATTGCTTTTGCAGCTCCGATAGCAGTTCACAGATACAGTCAGAAGCAGGAGGAAAGGAAGCTTAAAAAACTCAGCGACGATATGCAGAAGCTTGACAGTGAGGTAAACGAAACGCTTAAGTCACAGAGAGAGGCTGTGTATACCAGCGTTGAGCAGATGATGAAGAGTATATCCGAAGCACAGAAAATTACTGCCGGAGATATTGATGCATCTGACGGAGAGGCCTTCAGAAAGCTTCTGAGGGATACGCAGAAGAACACACTTGACGGGATAGAGAGAATCCACGCACAGTTCAGAAAGAACTACAGTGAAGCCATAAACCAGAGCAATTCGGAGATATTGCAGACACTGACCAGACTTAAGGAAAATACAGTCTCCGGAATTGCTGATATAGAGGCTGATATAGCAGACAGGGATATGCGCGCATATGCAAGGGCTGCGTCCCTGCTTGAGGATGCCCGTGAGCTTGCTTCATCACTCGGTTCAGACTCAGGAGACAGGTATATCGCCCAGGCTGAGGAGGACATTGAAAAGGGAAATTATCAGTCTGCAATAAGCCTTGCTGCTTCGGCTGTCACCCAGATTTACATGGATATGTACAGGTCTGATGCCGTGGAAAGGGAAAAGGAATACTACACCGGCAGCATAGTTTATCTGTGTGCAGCGTTAAAGGAAACGCTTGATTCCTTTAAGTCTGTTGACTTTAAACAGAGTGCTGACTCAGACAGGATTATGACAGCCGATCTTACGCAGTTCATGAAGTGTGAATATGAGGAGTTCTGCAGAAAGTATGAGGAGACCGAAAGATTTATTGCCTCATGCAGCAGCCGCACTGTACCGGAACTCAGAAAAAAGACTGAGGAGCTCACTGAGCTTACAGCTGCAGTAAATGAAGCGGCTGCGGATGCCTTTTACTTTATGAACTACAGTCTTAACCGTGTTGAAGTGGAAAAGTCAATCTACAGCATTCTTAAGGAAAAAGGCTTTACGCTTACCGGCACAAGGTATACTGACGGTGATCCGTCAAAAGCCGGCGAACGTACTTATTCGTGTGCACTTACCGGTGAGGAGCTGACAGTATCGCTGATTCCGTACACCGATGAAAACAGCGAGATTAAAACTGACCTTGTTCTTCTGAGCAGTGAAAGCACCGAGGAGAGCAGGGAACAGTACAGAAGGGATATAACTGAAACACTGAAGCGTTCATGCAGAAACATCGACAGTGTAAGTATAAAGTGCAGCGGGGAAACAAGAAATATGGATGCTTCCGAAGCGGGAATGACAACCGCGATTGAAAATCCTCAGCCTGTACAAAGAGTTCAGAGGTGAAGGCATTTTGGAAAAATCAATTTTTGAATATTCATCCCAGCGTATATTCAGTATATCCGGAAATATAACCGACTCCTTCTGCACTCCTGACCTTCAGATAATGAGCTTTGAAAAATATCTCTGCGGCTACCTGAAAAAGACAGGCTATGAATGTATTGTGTTTTATTCAGGAGGCGGAGCAGGACTCTATTTCCGCGACAGGGAAAGCGCGGAAGCCTACGCCGCCTGCATCGACAGCAGAACTGAGGAAGTGTCAGTTCCTGCCCCTGCTGAGGACGAGAACGATATATTCAATGTTTTCGGCATACAGGAAAAGCAGGCTGCACCTGAAGTGAAAAGAAAACAGCCTGCTGAAAATGTCCGTATGCGCTATCCGATGGAAAACGACGCTGACTTTATTCACAAGGCTGAAGCACTTATGAACAGCAGAAAAAAGAGAACAGCAATTGTGTTCACAAGCTTTGATGATTTTGTGAACCGTACGGATTCTGTCAGCAGAAGAAACTATAACCGTCTGTTTGAGAGCTGGAAGTCAATGCCGGCTGACAACAGAAATATATGTGTTTTTCTTTCAAGAGGACTCGGCACAAAGGAAATACAGCAGATGCTGTCAAACAACAGTGAGCTGTCACTGTCATCACTGTTCATTTCTGAAGACCATGAGGGAAAGAGAAAGTTCAATTCTGACACATGCATTATAGTAAACAAGCCGGGAAATGATGAACTAAAAAATCTTCTCAGGTACTGGGCGATACGCGGATGCAGCACCGGTTCAGGAGTGAAAAAGCTTGAGTTTGACTGGAATGATGCTGACAGCATCGTAAATGCCTTGCTTTTTTACTGCCATGAAGCAGAAAACGGACTTAACACGCTTCGTGACAGAGTTGAGGTCTGGATGCGTGAGCGTGAGGAGGACAGAATTCCTTTTTCAGCTCAGACAGTAAACCGGATATACAGCAGGAAGGATGTAAGCTATTCATCCGCTGACCCGGAGGAATTTCTTGAGAGCCGGAGAGACAGCGGATGGGAAAGTGCCTGTGATGTTATAAAAAGAAACACTGAAGAGTATGAAACATTTGTAAAATACAGTTCACCGGAAACCGCAGACAGACCTGACGGCATATATACCCTTGAAAGATTTGAGAGCCTTGCCGGAAACACCATAGACTACAGGGTTCCGAACTTTATTATTCAGGGAAATCCGGGTGTCGGCAAAACAGAAATAGCCCGGCTCATAGGCCGTATTTTATACAAGCACGGAATTCTCAGCTCCGGACATACAGTATGTGCGTCAAGGGATACACTTGTCGGACAGTACGTAGGTGCATCAGCT
>JAZUIH010000096.1:0-3139 GCA_045642145.1 Oscillospiraceae bacterium
CGAATCAACGTCAAGATAAAGTCGGACGCGGAAACCGAGCTTAACGGACAGGGACCGGATATTCCTGAGAGCGCTCTTGAGGAGCTGTATGCAAAGCTTGACTGCCTTCAGGACGGAGACACCCTTGTGCTTGCAGGCAGCATACCGGCAGCACTTCCGTCCGACATTTACGAGAAAATACTCTGCAGACTTTCAGACAGAAAAATAAGGACAGTTGTTGACGCAACAAAGGACCTCCTGCTCAATGTTCTGAAGTACAGACCTTTTCTTATCAAGCCTAACAACTTTGAACTCGGTGAGATGTTCGGAGTCAGTCTGAAAACTCACGCGGACATTGAGAAGTATGCTCAGAAGCTTAAGGATATGGGTGCGGTAAATGTCCTCGTATCCATGGCGGAGGAGGGAGCAGTGCTTCTTGACGAAAACGGAAAGTTCCACACCATCGGAGTGTGCAGGGGAACGATTAAAAACTCCGTCGGAGCCGGAGACTCCATGCTGGCAGGGTTCCTCGCCGGACTTGAAACAGGCGGCTACGACTATGCCCTCAGACTCGGAACTGCCGCAGGCGGCGCCACAACCTTCTCCGAAGGCCTCGCCACCCGCAGCTCAATTCTTGAACATCTGGCGGAGCTTTAAGGAAACACTGATTAAACCTCAGGTCCGTCTGCACTTTTTCAGCACCGGGAATCTGAAATATTCAGTAATAAAAACAAAGGCGGAATCCGTTGCCGGATTCCGCTTCTGTTTTTTTGATTAGTGAATGTATGATTATTATGAAAATGTCTTTTACTGTTCAACAAGTACCGCATCATCGCTGAACTCATCGATGATTTCAACACGAACGTTTTTAATCTGGATTTCTGCGAGCGGTAAGTACTTACCCATGTTGAATTCGAGACGGCCGTTGTGGTCAGTCTTCTTCTTCATGTCAAATTCGTACTTAAATGTCTGCCAGTCCTCTGTAAGACGAACCGGTGTATCCTGCAGGTAGCGTACCCAGCCGCTTGTAGGAGCTGAAATACATACCTTCATAACTCTCGGTGATGCAGCCATAGCGTCAAATGATACTCTGTACTTGCTGCCCTTGTACATAGGAAGCTCAGCCTGAACAATCTGTACCGAGTACTCTTCAGTACCCTTCTTCTGCGGATTGATGCAGAGTGCACCGTCTTTTATTTCAGCTGTACCTTCGCCGTCGTTGAAGAGAAGGAATCTCCAGTTGTCCTCGTCATCAAGATTTTCAGTCTCTGAGAAGTCACCGTTGTAAATGAAGTTACCGTCTTCAAGAGGTTCTCTGAAGTTCGGCTGAGGCTTTGTTACGTTTGTATCGTATTCAGGCTTCTGGAATACTCTTACGTAGTCGATAAGGAATTCTGCCTTGTCGAAGTCTGTTGATGCATCAGGGTTGCCAGGCCATGTACCGCCAACTGCAAGGTTAAGCTGTACGAAGAATGTCTGGTCAAACGGCGCCGGATACGGCTTGTCGTCTTCACCCTCAACTGCTGTGAACCAGTCGTTTACAGTGTGGTAGAGGTTTCCGTCGATATACCAGCGGAATTCGCCCGGTTCCCATTCAACTGAATACTCATGGAAGTCAGATGCAAATGTATCTCCGCCTTCGAGCTTGTATGTGCCCTGCTGTTCACCGTGAGGTTCACCGTAGTGGAGTGTGCCGTATGCCGTGTCAGTCTGGTGACCGAGTACTTCCATAATATCTATTTCGCCGCACTTAGGCCACTGGCCGTAGTGCTCCTCATCTGTAGGCATCATCCAGATTGCAGGCCAGAGACCCTGACCTTCCGGTACCTTTGCTCTTACAGAAACCTTGCCGTACATAAAGTCCTTAAGATTCTGGCCCTTTATCTTGCCGGATGTGTAGTAGGCATTGCCGTTTTCATCCTTTGTCTTTATGGCCTTGAGAACGAGGTTTCCGTTCTTTGTAAATACATTTTCCTCTGATGTTGTGTATTCCTGAAGTTCTGAGTTTGTCCAGCCAGGCTCATGCGGATCGTAGGTCCAGATTGTTCTGTCAAGTTCGCTTCCGCTGAATTCGTCGTTCCAGAGAAGATTATAGCCTTCCGGTACTGTGATTTCAGTGTTTTCTTCTGTAAAATCTTCTTCCTCAGCTGCAGCCTGTGTCTCTGCTGTTTCTGATGAAGTACTGTCCTTTTCAGGTGCTGCTGATGATTCTTCATTTTTGCTGCAGCCTGAAAGCATGCCGAGTGCGAGAGCACTGCAGAGCGTAAGTGCCAAAAGTTTTTTTCTGTTCATTGTATTGTCCTCCATGTCTGTATATTCAGGGACTGTTTTTAAGCCGTTTTCTCACGGCAGTTTTACCATAGTATTATTATATACTGATTTAATAAATTATTATATCAAAATCATCTTGTTTTTAGTAGTATTTTATTATAGTGAACGTCAGAATATTTTTACTGCTGACTGTATCTCCGTTCCCTCAGAACAATACAGCAGCGGGCGGCAGTTACTGTTCTGCCGCCCGCTGTAAATGTTTCCGGTTAAGGGTTCTGTTGTTATGAACGGATTACATATAAAAGATCCAGAAGATCTGAAAGATCTGTGTTTCCGCTGCCGTTTACGTCACCCGCAAGAGTGATTTCATCAAGTCCTGCAAGCATTCTGACAATTCCTATGAGGTCGGCAGTTGAAACGATACCGTCATCGTTTACGTCGCACATTTTAGCAGCAGGACTGACAGCAGGCGGTGTCTGGGGACCAGTGCTGCTTCCCGGTATTTCTGCCTTAATATCATATTCCACGGAATAATCCTTTCCAAGATAAACAGGATATCCGTCCGGAAGTGTGTTGAACATTTCATTTACTGTAACTTTCATCTTTGAAGTACAGCTTTCCGAAGCAGTGAAGTTAAGCTTTATAAGCTCTCCTGTACTGCTGATGAGGTCTGCAGAGGCAAAGGCGAACATTACAGTTCCCGGTTCTGTTTCATTTGCATCACAGTATGCGTTTTTAAACAGTTCAGCGGTTTCAAATCCGGTGTATTTAAGCTTTGCGGAGTCGTAGTTAACGGTAATTACGCCGTTTGTTATTCCCGGATTTACTGATGCTGAAAGAGATACGGATGTTTTTCCGTCAGACTCTGTGACCGGATTGTTAAGTTCAA
>JAZUIH010000097.1:0-8999 GCA_045642145.1 Oscillospiraceae bacterium
ATTGACTCAACTTTGAAATTATGTTAAAATATATAAGATACTGCTTGTTTATTCATAAGTCAGTATTTACGGATACCTTATGATTTCAATACTCAGTATGAATATAACAAAGGGAGATTATATATGGCCGATAATACAAAAGCCTGGAAAAATGAAGCTAAATCAAAAGCAGTCGAATATCTGAAAAAGAAACGTTCACTTAAGAACGAGGAAAGAAAAGCTCTTAAGGCTGAACAGAAGCGTCAGATAAAGGAGTGGAGAGCATCGCTCAAAACTCTTGATAAATCAGAGAAAAAGAGTCAGAAAAAGGCGTATAAAGCATACAGGAAACGTCTCAGAAGAAAGTCTGCTGTAATTACATGGACAGCAGTTGCTGCTCTTGCGGCAGCCGGAGTAATGGCGGCTGGTCCTGTTGTTTCCATGTTTATGAGCATGTATGCAAGTCAGAAATATACACTGAGCGGTTCTGAAGTTGATGCTGCAAGAGCAGCCGGATACAAGCTGAGTGCTGAAATCTGTGACGAAGGATTTGTTCTTCTGAAAAATGATGACGGCATGCTTCCTCTTAACAGCAGCACTAAGCTTAATGTTTTTGGTGATGATGCTTACAACTTCGTATTTGGAGGATCCGGTTCAGCCGGTGCGGACCAGAGTGGCGCCACTGGTTTTCTTGATGCTATGACTCAGGCCGGACTTTCATTCAATCCTGAAATTGACAGCATTTACCGCGGTCTCGGACTTACAGGGGAAGGCGCAGACAGTGATATTTCGGGCATGGTTGAAAACTATGTTACCGGCCGGCTTGAAGACGGCGACTGGCATGTACTGACTGACGATGTTATCAGCGGTGCAAAGTCATATTCTGATACGGCACTGATTGTGCTTTCATCAATGGAAGTAGAGGGCGCCGAAGTAAGTCTCAGTCTCCTCCAGCCTGCAAAGGGTGAGAGTAACAAGGCAGCCATGATCAGGAAGGTATGTGAAAACTTTGATCATGTAATTGTTATTGTAAACTCAGGTAATGCGATGGAACTCGGGTTCATGGAAGAATATCCTTCAGTTGACGCTGCTCTCTGGGTAGGTTCACCTGGTTCACTTGGCTGTTATGAAATAATGCGTGTGCTTAAGGGTGAGGTAAATCCTTCAGGACATACAGTAGACACATGGCCTGTTTCCATTGAAAATGAGCCGGCTTACATTACATACGGCGACAACACATACAGCAATATAAAAGACACGCTTCACGTATTTACATACAATGAAGGCATTTATGTCGGATACCGTTACTACGAAACATGGTTTGAGGGCGATGAAAATGCTTACTGGAACAATGTAGTATATCCGTTCGGACACGGTCTTTCATATACAACATTTAACCAGGAGCTTCTTGGTGCAGATATAAAGAATGACACTGTAACAGCAAAGGTCAAGGTAACAAATACCGGCAGCATGGCAGGCAAGGATGTCGTACAGCTTTACTTCTCTGCACCGTGGAACAGTGAAAGCGGAATTGAAAAGTCAGTAATCGAGCTTGGCGGATTTGCAAAGACATCTGAGCTTGAACCTGGCAAATCAGAAACTCTTGAAATAAGCTTCAGCCTGAGAGATATGGCTTCATACTCAAAGTCAGAGGCGTGCTACGTGCTTGATGCAGGCGACTACAGAATTGCTATAGGCAAAAACGTTCACGATGCAGTTACCGGAAGCCAGAATGTAATCTGTAAGATTCCGTCAGAAGTCAGATATACGGAAGACGATAAAACAGGAGTTCAGATCCGCAGTCTCTTTGACTATGCACAGGGCGACAGTGAAAATATAGTTTATATGTCACGCACTGACAAAAACGGAACATTCCCTGTAAAGCAGGATAGTTTTACAGCATCTGATACATTTAAAGACGAATTAAAGAAATATGAAAAATTTGAGTCTGATCATTCAGCAGCAGACGCTGAAGCTGTTACAGGTGCTGACAACGGCATTAAGCTGTCTGATCTTAAGGGTCTTGACTACAGTGACCCTGCATGGGAAAAGTTCCTCGATCAGTTTACAATTGATGAAATGATAAATATGCAGGCAAACGGCGGCTGGCATACAACTGCGGTTGAACGTCTCGGAGTTCCGGGCACTACTATGCTTGACGGTCCTTCAGGTATTAACTCAATGATGATGTCACTTGATGCAGTTGCTTATCCGATGGAAACTGTAATCAGTTCATCATGGAATACAGATATGGCATACAGGCTCGGCGAAGCAATCGGTGACGAATGCAATGCGTACGGTATTAACAGCTGGTATGCTCCGGCAATGAATATCCACAGAACATCAGTAGGCGGCAGAAACAATGAGTACTACTCAGAGGATCCGCTTCTTTCCGGTATTCTTGCAGCAGAAACATCAAAGGCAGTTCAGTCGAAGAATGTTACTGCAGTAATGAAGCATTTCGTATGCAATGACGTTGAACTCAACGCCCGTTCAAACGTAACAGTATGGGCAGACCAGCAGGCACTTCGTGAGATTTATCTCAGACCTTTTGAGATTACAGTCAAGGAAGGCGGAGCTGCAGGTGCGATGAGTTCATTCAGCCGTCTTGGTGCAAAGTGGTGCGGCGGCAGCAGCGAGCTTCTCAATGATCTTCTCCGTGATGAATGGGGATTCAGAGGCTATGTAACTACTGACGCATGTCTGGGCGGATGGATGCAGGCTGAGGCTGCATGCAGAAACGGTAATGACCTTATGCTCGAAATGGGACTTCAGCAGTCTGTAAGCAAGCTGAAGAAAGCTTATAAAAAGGATCCTGTCGGCATTTCATGGGCACTCCGTGACTGTACCCATAATGTATGCTATGCTGTGGCAAATGTAATTGAAAAGTAATTATACTGCACTGCTTACCCGACAGCTGCATACGAATCCGGTAAATATGTACTTACATTAATAAAATAACAGGGAGTCCGTTTCCGGGCTCCCTGTTGAACCATATAAGGAGTTTTTTATGAAATTTCAGAAAATATTTGCTGCAGGGGATGAAGCTGTTTCTGAAAGAGAACTGAAGAACAGGGAAACAGCATATCAGTCTGCTCTTGAGGGAATTGTACTTCTGAAAAATGACGGGGCACTGCCTGCTGCACCGGGCAGAATAGCTCTTTTCGGCGCCGGTGTTCCTGTTACGGTCAAGGGCGGTACAGGTTCCGGAGAGGTAAATGAACGCCATTCTGTATCAGTTCTTGAGGGAATGGAGAATGCAGGATATGAAATTGTCAGCAGAGGCTGGATAGACGACTACCTCAGGGATTATCAGAAAAGCTATGATGAGTGGAAGCGCGGATTCAGACCCGGACTTGATATGATAAACTATATGAGCGGCTCGTTTCAGCTTCCTGCAGGCAGGTCGGTTTCAGAATCAGACATCGCAGAAGCTGTCTGCGATACTGCTGTATATGTGGTTGCCAGACAGGCCGGCGAGGGTAAGGACAAAAAGCCTGAAAACGGAGAATTTGACCTGACACCTGAGGAAACCGAATCTGTCAGGCTGCTGAACAGGCATTATAAAAACACTGTTCTGGTTATAAATTCAGGGTCATACATGAATCTGAACGGACTTGAAAATGAAGTAAATGCAGTGATATTTCTCTGCCAGCAGGGTATGGAAGGAGGAAGGGCATTTGCTGATATTTTCAGCGGCAGGGTTTCACCTTCAGGAAAACTTACTGATACATGGGCTATGAGCTACAGCGATGTGCCTTTTGGTGACGAATACAGCTACAGGAACAGTGACGTAAGAAAGCAGGTGTACAGGGAGGGAATTTACCTTGGATACAGGTATTATGACACATATAACGTCCCTGTGAGATACCACTTCGGATACGGACTTTCATATACTGAGTTTGAAATCAAGCCGGTTAAAACAGAGCTTTCCGGAGAAAAATGCACCGTAACGGTATCAGTAAAAAATACCGGAAGATTCCGCGGCCGCGAGGTGGTACAGCTTTATGCTTCATGTCCTGACGGAAAACTGAAAAAGGAATACCAGAGACTTGCTGCCTTTGCAAAGACAGAGGAGCTTGCTCCTGATGCCGTTGAGCAGTTTACCATGAGTTTCAGCATGAGGGAACTAGCAAGCTTCGATGAACACAGCTCTTGCTGGCTTCTTGAGAAAGGTGACTATATCCTCAGACTCGGAGCCGACTCGGCTGATACAGAACCGGCTGCAGTTATCAGACTTGAAGAAGACGCAATAACTGAAAAGGTCAGGTCTGTATGTCCTGTTACGGAAGAATTTGAGGAGATAAAGCCTGAAGTAAAGGAAAACAGTTCTGATTTGTCAGGGTGTCCTGTTATAGTATGCGACAGAAACAGCATTCCGTGCACTAATGTAAACTATGAAGTACCGGAACCGCAGTGGAGCGGCCGTACCACTGAACTTCTTGACAGCCTGACTCCTGGTGAGATGACGGATATAGTTGTCGGTACCGGAGTCCTGGGGATGATTGATTCAAGTCTTGTGTATGCACCGGGTACAGTTGGCCGTACTACAGGAAAATTTGCAGGCAGAGGCCTTATGAATGCCAATCTTGCTGACGGTCCGGCCGGACTTCGTCTTCTGAGGGAATCAGCTCTGACTGCAGGGGGAAAGCTTCGTTTTATCAGGGGAAATTACATGCTCAGTGCCATGAATCTGATGCCGGACTGGATAATGAGATTTTTCACTGCAGACAGGGAGAAGAGCCGTGTTCTCTATCAGTACACAACTGCATTTCCTGTAGGAACTGCTCTTGCGCAGAGCTGGAACACTGCACTCTGTGAGGAGGTGGGAAGAGCTGTGAGCAGGGAAATGTCCGAATACGGAATTACATACTGGCTTGGACCGGCTATGAATATTCATAAAAATCCTCTGTGCGGACGAAATTTTGAATACCTGTCCGAGGACCCGCTGCTTACAGGAAAAATCGCAGCTGCAATTACCAGAGGTGTTCAGAGCATACCCGGCAACTACGCGACTGTCAAGCACCTTGCCTGCAATAACGCAGAAGAGCAGCGTACTCATTCAGACAGTATAATTCATGAAAGGGCTCTTCGTGAGATTTACCTCCGGGGTTTTGAGATAGCAGTAAAGGAAGCGAAGCCTGCAAGTGTAATGACAAGCTATAATCTTCTGAACGGAGTTTACACGCCTGACAGTTATGACCTGTGTACATCTGTCCTCAGATGTGAATGGGGGTTTGAAGGCGTTGTTATGACCGACTGGTTTGCCACCGGAAAAAGTCAGGGAAGTGCCGCAGGTGCAATTGCAGCGGGAAATGACCTGATAATGCCGGGCTCAGGCTTCGACAAGCGCAGCATCCGTGCCGGACTCCGTAAAGGAACTGTCAGCCGGAAGGCGCTTCGTACTGCTGCCGGCAATATTATCAACGCCGTGCTTAATGGCTCGAAAGTTTAGGTTCTGCAGTTTTTCCATCAGTCCGGTGATTATCTTCTCCGGCGTTCATCATATCGTTTTCCTGATCAGTGTTTTGCTGTTTTTTCTTATATTCCTGTCAGAGAACACTCTTTCGGGAATTGTCATCTATAAACTCAAAATATAGATTGACAATTACTATGGCGATACAAGACGGTTCCGGACTGCTCTGTATCTTCATAAATACTGTTGACATTTTCTTTGGCGCAAAATACAATATAATTATAGTGAAATCAAAAAAGATTTTTACGTTCACTATAATAAAATTATTTTTATTGCCCTGCACGGAGTAGCGCAGTCTGCTGCTGTCAGCGGATGTGCAGGGCATTAAGTTCAGGGGGAATGAAAAAATGGAACGACTTAAAGCAGTTATCAGGAGAGAGCTTTCAGGGTGGAAGCCATGGCAGGCAGCGTGGATGATTATTGCCAACGCGGTTATTGCAGGAGTATCAGTTTATCAGGGGGACACCGCACTTGGAATTGCAGCTTCTCTTACAGGTGTTGTCTGCGTAATACTTTGCGGACTCGGAAAAGTATCCAACTATCTGTTCGGAACCGTAAATGTAATTCTTTATGCCATTGTTGCCTACAAGGCAAAGTACTACGGGGATGTTATGCTTAATGTTCTCTATTATTTTCCTACAAATATCATAGGCTGGGTGCTGTGGGAGAAAAATCTCGGAACCGAAAACAATACGGTTGTAAAGAAGAGAATGACTGTTAAGCAGGATATTATAGTCGGCACAGTAAGCGTTGCTGCAGTATTCGGCTACAGCTGTCTGCTGAAGATGCTCGGCGGAAATCTCCCGCTTGTTGACAGCATGAGTACAGTATTTTCAGTAATTGCCCAGATTCTGATGATTAAAAGATTTGCTGAGCAGTGGGTTGTGTGGATTGCTGTTGATATAGTATCAGTAATAATGTGGGTTGCCGCACTTTTCACAGAGGGCGCAAGTATCGCAGTTCTCCTTATGTGGTCAGTATATCTTGGAAATGCAGTTATCATGTTTGTAAAGTGGATGAAGGAGTCCCGCAGTGTTCAGAACGAAGAGGTAAAGTCATGATTCACGGAAAAAAATACAGAACAGGAATGTACGGCGGTTCATTTAATCCGCTTCATCTCGGACATCTTGAATGTATAATAAAAGCTGCAGCAATGTGTGAGAAGCTTTTTATAGTTATCTCATACAAGGAAGACAGTGATGATGACCTTAAAATAAAAATACGCTGGGTATACCAGCTGACAAAGCACATCGGAAATGTCCGTATTATTCCGCTGAAGGACAGTACAGAAAAGAAGAGCGACTACAGTGAGGATAAGTGGTCAGCTGACTGCAGATATGTCATTGAACAGATCGGCGGGAATCCTGACATAGTTTTCTGCGGCTCTGACTACGATGAAAACAGCTTCTGGAATGTCTGCTATCCTGAAAGCGAATTTTATGTATTCCCGAGAAACAAATACAATTCAACTGATATCCGCAGCGATATCTACGGACACTGGGACTGGATGCCGCAGGTGGTAAGATCCCATTTTGTAAAAAAGGTTCTTCTTATAGGAGGAGAAAGCTCAGGGAAGTCAACACTGACGGTAAATCTCGCGAATTATTACAACACTGTTTACCTTGAAGAGGTGGGAAGAGAGCTTTCCGAACTTTCCGGAACTGATATATATATGCTTTCGGAAGATTTTACGAAAATCCTTCTTGAGCACAAGGCAAAGGAGCTCAGACTTATCGAAAAAAGCAACAGGGTATTTTTCGAGGATACCGACTGTCTTGTTACCAGATTCTATATGAGCTTTCTCAGCGATCCCGGAATTGAACGGAACGCAAGGCTTGCAGAGGCAGTTGCAGCGCTTAACAGCTATGATCTGATTCTGTTCCTTGAACCCGACGTTACATGGGTTCAGGACGGTGACAGAAGTGAAGTCATTGCAGCCGACAGAACCAGGTTCAGCAATCAGATAAAGGATTTTTACCGCAGCAGCGGTTTCAGCTTCCACGTTATAAGCGGTGACTATGTGGAGAGATTTGAAAAAGCAGTAAGCCTCGTGGATGAGCTTCTGAAGCCGGGAATATAACACCACAGGGAAGTTTAATCTCCTTAATAATAAAATAATCAGCACATCAAAGTAAATTTACGTAACTTTGATGTGCTGATTTATTTGTACAGGGGATTTAACACAGTTTTTTATATCATTGTGTCCGGGGGCTGATTATTTAATCTCTGTTCCGCCCCATTCTATTACAGAGTATCCGTGTCTTTCAAATGATTCAAGGTTCTGTTCCGGTATTTCACAGTATTCGTCAAGAGCCTTGTATGCCATGAACACACGCTGTATGCAGTCAGGCTCAGGTGTGATATCAAGCTTTGCGTACTGTTCGTACAGTTCTGTCTGGAAAGATATAAGGTTGTATTTGTTGTTCTGCATTTTAGGAAGCCAGAAAACAATGAAATCGTTGTATTCCTTCGGTGTAAGACCGAGATATGAAAGCTTTTCCTTAAGGAATGAAACTGTGTCCTCACCCTTTACCACAAAGCCTTCTGACATATCCCAGTTATAATCTGAATCGCCTTCCCAGAACAGATATGAATATTCGTTTCCGTCACTGTCGCAGAGAAGTGAATCAGGTTCTGCAGTAACATTCCAGCCGTTTTCAGGATATTCAGGATAGGTACATACTAAGTCACCGTCAAGGGTAAGCTTTACGTTTATATCAGTTGTTTCTTCCGGATACAGATAGATTACCGGCTTATAAACTATGTGTATATCTTCCGGATCTTGAGTGAAAATATTCGGTTCTACATCAGATGTTCTGGTGCATTTTATCGACTGGTTAGTGTATATACTCTTAGGTACTGTCACAGTAATCAGATGTTCGCATGCAGGACCTTCTCTGGATGACAGAGTGACATCTACAGTAGTTGAATCGATAGTGCATGAGGATTGGGAAAAAATATGATTTTTCGTTTTTCTTGTGATAAAGAACAGTACATTATTCTTAAAATCAGGTGCATCTTTGAGTAAAAGAGGTATTACTAATTCGTTGATATTAATTTCATTAAGGTATGTCTCATACTCGTCAGCGGAAGTAATAAGCTGTTCCCTGTCCGGGGTGTCAGGGAAATAGTCAGGGTCTGACAGTGTAACTGAAACTTCCGGTGTTTCGTTTAAAGTTTCAGTTTTACCGGTTTCTGAGCGGTTGCCGCTGTCTTCACCGAGAAGAATTGCTTTCAGTTCGATAAAGTCCATAACATTTACCAGTCCGTCACCGTTTACATCTCCTTTTATATTAAGAGCACCGATTGTATCAGTAACAGATAATAAAGTTCCGGCAACAAATGATATCGCAGCGGTAAACGCGGCTGCTTTCAGAGATATTTTTTTCATTTCAGTTTAATCCTTTCTGTATTTATATTTCGGGATTCAAAACGTATTCTTTTACTATTATAAACATTTTCAACGAAGATGTACATATTATTTATAAAACAAGTAATAATATTACCTGTGAGGTAAAAATTTTTCATATGACAAATATAGAAA
>JAZUIH010000098.1:0-5276 GCA_045642145.1 Oscillospiraceae bacterium
AGCACAAGAGATAAGTGCGGAAATTATATTTTTGAAGGTGATATTGTAAAATACGAAGGTAAGCTTTACAAAGTATTTTATGATGATGAAAGTTCAAGATTTTTAGCTGACAACGGTCAAGCGTTTCTTGGATATTTCAATGAATGCGTCGTAGTAGGAAATGTATACGATAACCCAGAATTATTGGAGGTAATAAACAATGGAAATTAAAATCAAATATCACAACGGAATGGAAAAATGGCCTTTAGAAAAATTCGACAAAGGCGACTGGATAGATTTACGTGCCGCTGAAGAAGTGACACTTCAGAACGGTGAATATAAGCTGATCAGTTTAGGCGTGTCGATGCAGCTTCCGGAAGGATATCATGCACAGCTGGTACCACGTTCAAGCACATTCAAGAACTTCGGTATCATTATGGCTAATTCAATCGGGATAATCGATAACTCTTACTGCGGAGATAATGACATATGGCGTTTTCCCGTTTTATGTCTCGGAAGCGGCAGACCGTTTGTTATTCGTAAGGGTGACCGCATAGCTCAGTTCCGTATCGTCAGAAACTCTGAGCCGGTGACATTCAATCCTGTGGATACTCTCGGCAATGAAGACAGAGGCGGATTTGGAAGCTCGGGGGTTAAGTAATGAGCTGCTACGAATACAAGGCTTATGATTTGCTGGACGATATGTTCGGATGGCAATGGCGTGAAAATCCTATCAAAAATCCTCTTGAGGACAGAGAAATCAGCGGGTTGGCTTACGACCTGCTGAGTCTCATCTATACCTTCGAGAAGTACAAGGAAGGTGACTGGGGAGAATACAGATATCTTGACGCGAAAGACGCATTCAAGAAGAAATGGTTTGAAACACACCGAAGAGTCAGAACCAAGAAAGTTATCGACGAAGCGCTTGAAGAATGCAGGGAGGAACTATACAAGACTTATGGAATCGAGATGCAGGAATTACGAGGAGAATGATGAAATCTGCAAGCAGTGCAGCATTAATCATATGGAAAACCACAACAGCTGTTATGAAAGGAACGTAACAATGGAAAATAATAATCCGCTGCCGAAAAGCAGCGCCGTTGACCATCCGGCACATTATCAGGGTAAGAACGAATGTATTGACGTAATGAGAGCAATGTTCGGCGATGAAGCTGTCAAAGCGTTCTGCAAGTGCAATGCTTTCAAGTACAGATTCAGAGCGAACGCCAAGAACGGCGAAGAAGACATTAAGAAGGCGGAATGGTATGAGACCTATTTACTCGAGAAATTTAGTTGAGTGCAACATGTGCGATAACATGACTGAGCCTAAGAACCCGGTGAGAATCGGGTTCGAGACTCGGTACATATGCGATGATTGCCTTGATAAAATCAAGAAATTATTTGAAAGGAAGCAGGAAAAATGATTACATTTGAAAACACCGAAGTATTCGGATGGCAGTCAGCTATCAGAGGTATGAGGAATCCAATGAATTCATGGGATAAGTCAGACAGCTTCTGGAATGATGAATATGATTATGTTGTGGGTAAGTTCACCATAGGTGAAAACGACCTTAATCTGATGAAAAAGCTCATCAGAGGCGGCACGGATCACAGCAAGTTCATGCGCATGATTAACGTTACAGTTGACATCACAGCTCCTCGCTACTGGTGGACTGAATTTGATACCTACAAAGTAGGAACCGTCAGAAACAGCTGCTCAACAATGCATAAGATACACAGCAAGGAATTTACGTTTGATGATTTCAGTGATGAGCATTTATGCTATTACCCAGTTAAAAACTATATACCAAAGTCAATGCTGGAGCTTACAATCGATGTATTGAATGAGTGCCGTGACAAATACCTTGAAACCAAAGATAAGCTGTGGTGGTGGCAGATGATACAGTTACTGCCGCAGTCATATAATCAGCGTGCAACGGTGCAGATGAATTACCAGGTACTGAGGACGATATACCACAGCGAAAGAAAACATCACAAGTTAGATGAATGGCGCATAGGATTTATGGAGTGGATTGAATCACTTCCTTATTCAGAACTTATCACTGGCGACTTTTTCTGAGACCAGGATTAAATATGATTAAGTATGATTTAGTATGAACAAGGAGGAATGAGGATGACTGAAGAACAGAACAAGAAGATTGAATGGCTGAACCGTGCCAAGTACACCAAGAATGCATTAACGGCGCTTGAACGTCTGAAGCTTCAGAAGAAAGCTATGGCGATAGCATGTGGAATTAACTATGAGAACGATGGAACCCAGAACGGCGGAGGGAAGAATGGAACGGAAATCAAGTTTATTAATCTCGCTGAGGTCGAAGAGAAGATTGAGGATGCAAAGAAAGAGCTGCATGACGTTCACAAGGAAGTTGAAACTGCCATAAACGACATAAAGAACACAGAACTGAGAACAGTTCTTATAAATCATTATCTGAACTTCATGTCGTGGGAAGAAACAGCCGAAGACATGAAATACTCAGTCAGAGCAATCAAGTACAAGCACGTTCTGGCACTGGATGAATTAAAAATTTCATAAAGTTTGCACTCTTTTGCACTCAATTGCATTGTATTGCACTATTCATCTATGATATGATTATGGTAGAAAAACAGAGCAGAACCGGGGGAGTTCCTCCCAGCTGTTTTCCTCGGATTATATCCGGGGTTTTATGGTTCTGCGCTTTACCTTAGACTAGACATTTGGTAATCTCCTTTCGTTAAATAATTTGTGAAAAGGCCATCTGAGTATGCTGATATTCAGAGTGGTCTTTTTTCGTGCGTAAAAGGAGTACAGGAAGGAAGTGATTTCATGACACCGAAACAGAAAAGATTTTGTGACGAATATCTGATTGACTGTAACGCTGCACAAGCGGCAATAAGAGCAGGATATTCGAAGAAAGTTGCCAGACAGATAGGAGCAGAAAACCTGTCAAAACCTGACATCAAATCATATATCGACGAACAGCTTCAGAAAATCGAAGACAGCAAGATTGCTGACGTTGCAGAAGTCATGAAATACCTGACTTCAGTAATGCGTGGCGAGTCTCAGGCTTCTGTTGTTGTAGTGGAAGGTTGCGGTGAAGGAATTTCACAGGCCAGAGCGGTAATGAAACAGCCGGACGAGAAGGAACGCCTTAAAGCTGCTGAGCTTATAGGCAAGAGATACGGCGCATTTACTGACAAGGTACAGAATGAAGTTATCATTCCTGTATTCGGCGGTGAGGATCAGCTTGAAGACTAAGCAATATCATCTGCCTGCTATCATCGGAAGAGGATACAAAACCTTCTGGGAGTTCAGAGGACGTTACAGAGTTGTCAAAGGCTCCCGTGCTTCCAAGAAATCCAAAACAACAGCGATTAATTACATTTACAACATGATGAAGTATCCTGAATCAAATCTGCTTGTTGTCAGAAAGACGTTCAGAACACTTCAGGACTCATGCTGGACAGATCTGAAATGGGCGACAAACAAACTCGGGGTTGAAGACCTGTGGGAGTTCAAGCACTCTCCTCTTATGGCGACGTACAAGCCGACAGGTCAGAAGATATACTTCCGAGGACTTGACGACCCGCTCAAAATTACATCTATTGCAGTTGAAAAAGGTGTTCTCTGCTGGATGTGGCTTGAAGAAGCCTATGAGATACTTTCAGAAGAAGATTTCGATATGCTTGACGAATCAATCCGAGGCGAATGTCCTCCGGAGCTATGGAAGCAGATAACCATCACGCTTAATCCATGGAATGAAAAGCACTGGATTAAGAGAAGGTTCTTTGATGACATGACCGGAACTGATTCTGAAGGCAAACCAATATACAAGGCAAGAAAAACACCGATATCAGAAGACGGTCAGATTCTTGCCATCACTACGAATTATCTCTGCAACGAGTTTCTTGATGCCGCCGATCACAAAGTGTTCGAACGTATGAAGAAAGAAAATCCCCGACGTTATAAAGTTGCCGGTCTTGGTGACTGGGGTATCGTTGAAGGTCTTGTATTTGAGAACTGGAGAGAGGAAAGCTTCGATATTAAGTCTGACGAGTTTCAGAAGGAACATCCGAAGCTTAAGACGAGATGCGGACTTGACTTCGGTTACACCAATGATCCGACAGCCGCTCCGATTATGTTCCTTGATACCGAAAAGAAGCAGCTGTTCATATGGGACGAGCTGTATAAGACAGGACTTTCAAACCGGAAAATATATGACGAGCTTGCAAAGATGGGATATTCCAAAGAAAGATTCACTGCCGACTGTGCAGAACCTAAGTCGATAGACGAGCTCAAAGGCTTCGGCCTCAGAGTTAAAGGAGCGCACAAAGGCAAAGACAGTATAAATAACGGCATACAGTGGATACAGGATTTGCAGATTATAATCCATCCGCGGTGTGTCAATTTCATCACCGAGATTTCAAATTACACATGGGATACAGACAGGTTCGGCAAGAAGCTGAACGTTCCTATTGATGACTTCAATCATCTGATGGATGCAATGAGATACGGTGTTGAAGAAGATATTCCTGGTAACAAGAAGGTTAGAACCGGGAAGATAAATATAGTCTGAAAGGAGATGTACAAGTGTTTACAGTATCAAGGGAAACAGAAATCACACCTGAGCTTATGTGTGGTTATATTAAAATACATAATTCTTACGCTGTAAAGCTTAATGTGCTTTATGATTATTACGAAGGAAGACACAGCATTCTTGACAGAGTCAAGAAGAAAAATCTTGCTAACAATAAAATCGTAATTAATCATGCAAAATACATCAGCCTCATTTCTGCCGGTTACATGTGCAGTTCGCCTCTGACATATCAGAGCAAGTCGAACGCAGACCTTGAAGAACTTAACGCATGGATTGAAGACGCAGAAGTTTCGACACAGGATATGGACCTTGCAACAGACCAGTCTATATTCGGTCTTGCCTATGAGCTCGGATACATCGGTGAGGATGAGGACGGAAAAGCAATGCTGAAGCTTGCGACGGTTGACCCGCGTGACGCTTTTGTTGTATATGAGAACAATGTAACATTCAAGCCGGTGGCTGCATGTTATTACTATCCGGTAAGAGACCTCACAAGTCAGCAGATTACAGGATATGACTGCACTGTAATTACAGACACAGCAAAGTGGTCATTCAGAATAAACGCTTCCTTCGGTCTTGACAGCACCATTGAGGAGGCTGTGAACGAGTTCGGCATGATCAATCTCTTTGAAGTTTACAACAACAAGGAACGTCAGGGAGACTTCGAACAGGAAATCAGCCTTATTGATGCATATAACAAGC
>JAZUIH010000099.1:0-30820 GCA_045642145.1 Oscillospiraceae bacterium
CGTCTTCACATCCGCCTTCAATGTATGCATTGGTCTTTGCCCTGCCATTACCCTGAGCAGTAACAAATGCGTTCATTCTGTAAATAGGCTGTGCATGCATCGGCTTCCATACCGGTCTGCCTTCTGCATTGTATTCTGCAAGCTTTTCAAGGATTTCAGTAGGACATGTCTTGCCAGGCTCGCTGATATAAGCAACATCCTGCTCGCCTCTTACCTGTTTGCACATTGCTTCAGGATTAATAATCATACAGCTGAGCCAGAAATTAGGTTCGCTGTTCTTTTCATCATACGGATTCATCTGAACAGGAAGATCTTTAAAAGCTTCTTTATATCTCATATAGACAGCCTTTTTCTGAGCAATATGTTCA
Organism: Oscillospiraceae bacterium; assembly: GCA_045642145.1. Classification (GTDB taxonomy): domain Bacteria; phylum Bacillota; class Clostridia; order Oscillospirales; family Ruminococcaceae; genus HUN007. Next base: position 369 of record JAZUIH010000099.1, read on the forward strand.
TCAAGATAAGGCATCTGACCACGAACTACACCGGCAATAACGTTGCTCATTCTGTAGTTGTAACCAATTTCTTCGTGCTGATACCACGGAGCTGCTTCACGGCTCTGGGTGGACCACTTTCTTACCTTTTCAGCATCTTCCCTGCTGTCTGTAAAGAACATACCGCCTGAAGAACCGGTGATAATTTTGTTTCCGTTAAAGCTTATTGCGTTGTAATTGCCGAATGTACCGGTCTGCTTTCCTTTGTAGGATGCGCCGAATGACTCAGCAGCATCTTCAATGATAAGAGCACCGTGCCTGTCACAAATGGCCTTAATTTCATCTATCTTTGCAGGAGTACCGTAAAGATGTACAAGTACCACAAGCTTTACATCCGGATATATTTCAAATGCTTTTTCAAGAGCAGCCGGGTCCATGTTCCATGTGTCACGTTCTGTGTCAATAAATACTGCCTCGCCGTCTTCATATGCAACCGGATTTACTGTCGCATCAAAAGTTACATCAGAACAGAAAACCTTTCTGCCTTTAAGAGTGCCTTCGTTTGCCTTAGGCATACCGTAAAGTTTTTCTCCGGCAAGTTTTGTACAGAGGTGAAGTGCAGCTGTACCTGCTGATAAAGCTACCGCATACCTGCAGCCGACATACTCAGCGGAAAGTCTCTCAACTTCATTGATATTCTTTCCTACCGTTGACATCCAGTTTGTTTCGTATGCCTCCGTAACATATCTGATTTCATCGCCGTGCATTGTTGGTGATGAAAGCCATATTTTGTTTTCAAAACGTTTAATATCTTTTTCTGCTTTAAACATTTCCCAGGTTACTCCCTTTTAGTGATTAGTTTTTATATAAAAAGCAATACACAAAGCCTCAGCTTGCCTCCGCATCTCTTTTCTGAACGCTCCAGCACATACCTATACCTTCAAGCTTCTGAACATTGTCCGCCGAAAGATTCTGCTTCTTATACTGCCTTCTTTTTAAATTTATCCACAGCCCGAGAGTGTAGCCGTCCTCACAGACATACTTTGCCGCTACTCTCAGATTGCCGTTTTCCTTATAATACTTTTCCGCATGTTCGTATCCGACATCAAACCTGTACTGGTCTGTATCCCAGATCATACCTATCCTGTCCAGTCTGTTTATCTGCTCATCGTCAAGCGGAATACCACGCCCTGTTCCGTTTTTCTTCTGACGCAGATGAACAATCCAGTTTCCGAGTTTCACACCGTTTTCAGTAACATACTTTGACGGAACATCCAGGTTGCCGTGACGTTCATAATACCTTGCGGCTTCGAGGTAGTTTTCCTCCCACTGGGTACTTACTGCACTCCAGACCATACCTATGCCTTCAAGTCTTCTGACTTTTTCTTCAGACAAAATGCCAGTACGCTGATCTGATTTTGCTGAACGCATTCGCTGAATCCATACTCCGAGCTTCAGTCCGTTCTCTGCAACATAGTCCGCAGGAATCTTAAGATTTCCGTACTTTTCAGAGTATTTCTCAGCTTCGCTGAAATACTGTTCCCAGACATAGTCAAGATGGCTGTCCCAGACGATTCCGATGCTTTCAAGTTTGTCTGTCTCAGTCTGGGTAAGCTTTCTGCTTCCTCTGCCGAAATAGCATTTTCTCTGAGTGCTGAGCCAGTTGCCTAATGCATAGCCGTCATCGGTTATGTACCTGACAGGAATCATAAGATTCCCGTGCTGCTCTCTGTACTCCCTTGCCTTCTCAAACATAATATCCCATCCGGCTGACAGAATACCTTCAAGCTGTTCAAACAGGAGCCTGCAGTCTGCAGCTTCGTCGGTAACTGTAAACGTATCGTTTACGATAAGCTTATTCTCACCGGTATAGTGATAATAGGTAATCGCCGCCTGCATTTCCTCCTTTATGGAATCAATGCTCCAGAGATTTTCAATATTGTTTACGATATCGAAAATAACCGGCACCTTGTTCTTTGAGGCTGAAAGAGCACGTCCTATCTGCTGCTTGTAAATAACAGGTGAGACTGTTGGCCTCAGAAGGATAACTCCTGAGATATTCTCAACATGAACACCTTCATTAAGAGCGTCTATGCAGAACAGCAGTCTGAGGTGGCTGTCGTCATTATCATTTCTGAAGTCCTGAAAACTCTGCGCTGAAGAAGGATCATCAGAGTAAACGGTATAAATCCTTGGTTTTTTGTCAACCCTTCCGAACCATTCGGATACATTAAAGACTGCATCCTGCATAGCTTCATAGCTTGCAGTAAACACAATATACTTACCTGTTCTGTCCTCCATATGACGGTCAAAAATAACGTCAAGGCCTTCTGCCATATCAAGTGCACGGCGGAGTGCTTCAAAAATTTTTTCTGACTCATCCCTGGCAGCGGAGTTTCTTGTCCTGCGAATCTTTTCCTGATATTTTTCAAGGTTTTCTTTATACGAAAAAACTGATAAAATATACTTAGGGGAATTAAGTATTCCGCGGACGATTGCTTCACCGAGGGTCATCTGTGACGCGATATTGCCGTCAAAAAGTTCGTCAGCCATATCACGCTGGTTATCCAGATAACGTACAGACGTTGCAGAAGTTCCGAGAACCGGTACATCAGTGTACTGTTTAAGAAGACGTTCAACACCTGCGCCCCACATCTGAGCACCGCAGCGGTGGAACTCATCCAGGATTATATAATCCGGAGCGATTTCCGCTATCTCTTCAGTACTGAGATTCATAAGCTTCGCGTAGGTACAGAACCTGATGTTTTCTGTGCAGCAGTCCTCTGATACTTCCTTCAGATTTTCAAGCTGTGTTCTGAAGATGTACTCAGAGGGACTTAACCAGCAGACGGTTTTGTCACGGTTATCGTCACAGAGCTTAAACGCTATGAACGACTTTCCGGTACCTGTAGGATGAATAACGGCAGCCTTGCCTTTTTCTCTGAGCATAGTCACAGAAGCTTTGTACGCTTCAAGGTTATGCGGGAATAATTCCAGAGCCATTACCATCATCCTCCCATATCCGAACTGCATGCCTTCAGTGCCCGTTTCGTAAAATACTGTGTTTTGCGAAAAAATGCAATCTTAAAAAAATGTGTTAAGATAATATATTATCACCTTATTTACACATACTTAAATTTTACCACGCAACACCAATAAAGTCAACACAATATATAATGTAAATTTAGTGATTAGCACAATTTAATAACATCTTACAACACTATTATGAATGGAGAGGACAACATTGAGCAGTATTTATAAAAGAAAAGACGGAAGATATGAAGGAAGATGCCATATATTTGAAAATGGTGAGAAAAAACTCCGTTATTTTTACGGATACTCTGAAAAAGAAGTGAAATCAAAAATATCTGAATTTATGGATAAACAATCATTGACTGATTCAGTTATAAAATTCAGAAAACTGTACAGTGAATGGTTCCGTTCGGTTTCGCTTACTATTAAAGAGTCAACCGCATGCAATTATCAGATGAAGGCTGAAAAACATCTGATTCCCTTTTTCGGTGACTTCCCATGTGCGGAAATAGATCATGACCGTGTTATTGATTTTATAGAACAGAAGCGAAAGGAAAATCTGTCTGACAGATATATCGCTGATATTATAGTACTTATAAAATCTGTTTTTAAGTACGGAAGCAGAAAATATCATCACAGAAATCCTATTGACGGACTTAAGATATCCGTCCCCAGAAACAGAGAAGTTAAACTTCTGGACTCTGACCAGTATATACATTTACAGAAGACAATAGCTGCTGAAGAAACCGGTACTTCAGCAGCTATTGCTCTTGCAATGGCAACCGGTCTTCGCATCGGTGAGCTGTGCGCACTTCAGTGGAAGGATATAGATCTGGCAAAACGTGTAATTACCGTCAGCAAAACCATACAGCGTATAAAAAGCAGGGATACCGTCAGAAAAACCAGACTTGTAATCACTACGCCTAAAACAGATTCATCCATAAGAGTAATCCCTCTCCCTGACTGTGTCGTTTCCGTTATTGAAAAGTTTAAGAGCAGTGATAATTCCTATCTTCTGTCAGGTACCTGCAGTCCTGTTGAACCGCGTACACTCCAGTACAGATTCAGAAGAATCCTTGATAACGCAGAACTGCCGTCAGTTCACTTTCATTCTCTGCGGCATATGTTTGCCACAGCATGCATACAGCACGGAATGGATGTAAAGACATTATCTGAAATCCTCGGCCACAGCAGTATCGAAACAACACTTAACCGATACGTTCACTCTTCCTTCGAACAGAAAATCAAAGCAATAAATCTCCTTGAGTTCTCCTTCTGATTTTTTCGCAAAACACAGTAATTTACGAAAAAACATAAATACATAAAAATACGGCGGTGAAACAACTTTTTTCACCGCCGTTTATAATTAACCGATATACTTTATTTCTTCGTATTTTTGTGATACAATAAATATCATACCGGACTGATATCGGTTTTAACGGTCAGTTTTACACTTTTCCTTATTTCACCGGATTCAAGATTAAAAGATAGCTGAAGGAAAAACAAAGCAGACCGGTATAATAATTAGTCCATAAGCACATCCGCACAAATCACAGCAACAGGGGGATTTTAATTTTGAAAAACTGCATTCTTAACCCTGAAAACACCTGAAACGAGGTAACCGCCAATGAACATACTTAACCGGCTTCTTGAAGTACAGGACACAGGCTACCGTGATTTTCAGCTTAAGCTTACTCCGGGACTTACGGAGGATTATATGCTCGGAGTCCGGACACCGGAACTCAGGAAAATTGCCAAGGAACTTGTCAAATCCGGAGAGGCTGACGCATTTACTGCAGAGCTTCCGCACAGGTACTTTGAGGAAAATCAGATACATGCCTTCATTTTTTCGGAAATGAAGGATTATGACCGGCTCACGGAAGAGCTTGAGAGATTTCTTCCCTGCATTGACAACTGGGCAACCTGCGACCAGCTCAGGCCGAAAATTTTCAGAAAACACACTGACGACGTGTACAGCAGAATAGAACTGTGGGTTCAGTCATGCCACACCTATACTGTCCGTTTCGGACTCGGCATGCTGATGGCATATTTTCTTGATGAAAAATACACACCCGGACAGCATGAGCTTGCAGTTAATATCGTCAGTGACGAATACTATATCAATATGATGAGAGCCTGGTATTTTGCAACGGCGCTGGCAAAGCAGTACGATGACACCATAGCCGTTTTCGAAAACCGCCTCCTTGACAAATGGACCCACAACAAGTCCATACAGAAGGCACGGGAAAGCTTCCGCGTAAGCGATGAACACAAGGCATATCTCAGTACACTGAAAATACGGTAATCATATCTTACTGTTTTCAGCAGTGAGGTTCGCCCCTTTTACCCCGGCACTGATATCAGCAATTCCCGATAAAAAAAGCACACTGCAGTAAGGCATTTACTGCAGTGTGCTTTTTTATTCTGAGTGTTTACTGTATGAATTACGCCGGGAATTATCCGTCAGTCTTCAAGCTGTTCCATTACGCTCATATATGCCGGTCTTATGATCTTGTTCATGCAGATGAGCTCCTCTATTCTGTGTGCACTCCAGCCGACAATTCTTGCGATTGCAAAGAGAGGTGTGTAGAGCTCGGTCGGAATATCGAGCATGCTGTAAACAAAGCCGCTGTAGAAGTCAACATTCGGGCAGACACCCTTGTAAATCTTCCTTGATTTGCAGATAAGGTCAATGCCCTCCTCCTCAATCATCCTGTAGAGGTTCATTTCCTTTTCCCTGCCCTTGTTGATGGCAAGCTCTTCAACATAACCCTTGAAAATAACCTCTCTCGGGTCTGAAAGTGAATAGATGGCATGGCCGAGGCCGTAGATAAGTCCCTTGCGGTCAAATGCATCCTTCTCAAGTATCTTCTTAAGATATGCACGTACCTCCTCGCGGTCACCGGTATCCCTGATATTTTTCTTTATATCAGCCATCATCTCCATTACCTTGATATTGGCACCGCCGTGTCTCGGTCCCTTAAGTGATGACATAGCCGCAGCAATGGCTGAATATGTGTCAGTACCCGCTGATGTTACAACCCTTGTTGTAAATGTGGAGTTGTTTCCGCCGCCGTGCTCCATATGAAGAATGAGAGCAATGTCGAGAATCTTCGCCTCAAGCTCTGTATACTTCTGGTCCGGTCTGAGCATCATGAGGATGTTTTCAGCAGTTGAACGTTCCGGATCAGGACGGTGAATGTACATGCTTCTGTTTTTTTCGTAGTGGTTGTATGCGTGATATGCATAAACGGCAAGCATAGGAAACTGTGCAATAAGAAGCAGGCACTGTCTTACCGAGTCGCTCAGCTCCGGAGATGAAACGTTTTTGTCGTATGATGCCAGCGTAAGTATACCCCTGGTCATTGAGTTCATTATGTCCTTTGACGGAGCCTTCATAATTACGTCTCTTGTGAAATTTGTCGGAAGAGTTCTGTTTTCTCCGAGTATCCTGTAGAACTCATCAAACTCCTCATCAGTCGGCTTCTTTCCGAAAAGCAGCAGGTAGGCAATACGCTCAAATCCTGATTTTCCCGGTTCAATCTCGTTAATCAGCGAATTTACACGGTAGCCCCTGTACCAGAGCTCGCCGTCAACCGGAGTCTTGACTCCGTCTGCCTCGCTGAATGCCTTAATCTTAGAGATATTGGTAAGTCCGGTAAGAACGCCCTTTCCGTTAAGGTCCCTGAGCCCCCTGTTGACTCCGTACTTTCTGAATAACTCCTCATCAATCGTGTCGTTTGCAATGCAAACCTCACACTTTTTTTCTGCAAATTCTGCAATAACCGCTTTTTTCATAAATGCGTCCTCCTTAATAAGATGTAATAAAATAACTGAAAAGACGCAAAATGCCACCCATAAAGGATGGCAAACAAGAATGGCATGATACTTTTCTGCAATTCCTCTGCCTGACGAAATTAGCTGACGGGCTGGGTTGAGGTAACCTTCCTGATGGATACGCCCCAAAAATTGGTTCTTCCGCTGCCGTAAAGGCACTCGACAATCTTGCATCTTTATAATTTGTAATTATATCATATAATTATAGAAAATGAGTGAACAAAATGTGAACGAACAGTGAGCAATACAAACCAGCTCTCCTGAAGTTGACAAATGCTGTTTATCAGTGTATAATATTTCAATATGAAATTTTAAGGAAGAATAACCTATGAACAAACTTGTAGTTATAACAGGCCCTACTGCCTCAGGCAAAAGCGGCCTTGGCATAGACCTTGCCCTGAAGTACGGGGCTGAAATAATTTCCGCTGACTCGAGACAGGTTTTCAGAGGACTGGACATCGGATCAGGAAAGGTTACTCCGGAGGAAACACAGGGAGTTCCCCACTACCTTCTTGACGTTGCGGAACCGAATGATTATTTTTCAGTAATGAATTTTCAGGAAATGGCGTACCGCTGCATAGACGATATCCACTCCCGCGGCGTAAAGGCATTTATGGTCGGAGGGACAGGGCTGTATGTAAATGCAGTTACCGACGGATACTGCATGGCTGCGAAGCAGACTGACCCGGAAACAAGGGACAGGGTGGCCGCCATGAGTACTGAGGAGTTAATTTCATTTATAAATGAAAAAAAGCCTGAACTTCTTGAGAAGCTTGATCTCAGGAACAAAAGGCGTCTTGAGAGAGCCACCGAGCGAATCCTGCTCGGCACAGCTGACGAACCGGTGAACTGTCCGCGGTACGAAACACTTGTTCTCGGAACAGACTGGCCGAGAGATGAACTGTATGAACGCATACGTCTCAGACTCGACATGCGTCTCGATGCCGGAATGACTGACGAGGTCGCAAAGCTCAGGGAGAACGGCGCAACAGACGACTTTCTCTACAGACTCGGGCTTGAATACAGATACATACTCATGTATCTTCGCGGTGAATTCGGAAGCTTTCAGGACTTCTATGACAAGCTTTTCATGGAAATAAGGCACCTTGCCAAGGAACAGATGACCTGGTTCAGAAAAAGAACCGACATTTGCTGGCTCGATATGAAAAACGACCCGTTCAGCGAAGCAGACAGACTTATAAGTGAGTTTTACGAAAACTGACAGTATAAAAAAGAGGCACAGCAGACTGCATTCCCATGCAGCCTGGCTGTGCCTTTTTTTATCTGCGTTTATATCAGAAATCAAAGCACCACATCTGTTCCGGAGAACCTGTGTAGCGGCTTATAAATACCTTTGAAGAATCATCAGGTGCTGAATCACCTGCGGCCTCTTCTGAAGCTTCGTCCTCACCGGTGTCATCCTCATCATCTGAGTCATCGTCCGTATACCAGTCGTCTTCATCCTCATCCTCGTCTTCATCGCTTTCAGCAAAGTCATTAACCGAAAGAACAAGATAAGGATTTTCCTTAAGAGCTATTACGTAACGGTTGTCATCCTCACTGACTTTTTTAAGTACCCAGTCAGTACAGATACCGTCGTTTACATTTTTCAGTACAGCGTTTCCGAAATTTTTCTTTTCTGCTGAGAGTATATAGCCGTTTTTGTCTGTAATCTTTACAGACCCTGACTTGTCATTGTTAAAGGCCAGAATAAACTTCTGGGCATCCCTGTCCTCATCTGAAATCTGGATTACCGAAGTTTTGTCAGCACTGAGGTAATCAGCGCTGTGAACGTTTCTGAGTGAATACTCTGTTCCTCCCGCCGGAGCCGCGAGATTGGACTTTCCGTCTCCGTAGTAGGGAAGGTTCTCGTTAAGAGCATCAATGCTTACCCAGCCCATGCCCTCAAGATGCACTCTGTAAGGCTTTGTAACATCAGAATCTATCATGTCAACCCTGTAGCTGCTCCAGCTGAGGTATGTGTATTCAAGCTCCTCTGTGCCGTCGCTGTCAGTGTATGTGCGTCCGGCATAGCTGATATAGTCACCGACTGTGTACATTCTCTGCGGAACCTGTACAGCACCTGTATCGATGTACATGGCACTCTGTCCCTTTACGTTGTAGATATACTCAAAGGTATCCATGTCGTAAATCATAAGACAGCCGTTGGCCGGGTCAGCAGTGTACACACAGTTATAGTCAAGGTCGTATCCGATGAGAACCATGCAGTGATGGCCCTTCTGCCAGTGAACAATTTTTCCTGTATCCTCGGCATACCACGAGTCACCGTTTTCAGGCGGTTCAAGAAACGGAGTCATGATTACGGCAACAGGAATTCCCGCCTCAACGTATCTGAACAGATCCCTGAGTTCAGTACCCGACAGGTCACGCCCCCTGTAGCTGCTTCCTACAGCTTCAAAATATCTGTCAGCAGTACGCACAAGACACGGCGCATAGCATCCGTATGAGTGTTCCTCCCTGTACGGATATCCTATAAATGTTGTCATGTAGTCAGGTGCAACAGGCGCATAGTCCCAGTACCATCCGAAATCCGACGTGTCCTTGTCATCCCAGTAGCCGTCCCACGCACTTTCCCAGCGGAGCTCGCTCTGCGGAAGATACTCATCGGCAATGGTGAACTTGTCAACGTCATATCCGTACCAGTTGAGCATTATTGTAAGGCCTGTAGCCTCACAGCCTGTGAGAAGATCACCCTGATAAATAACATCCATATCAGATATTACTTTTCTTCTGAGTGTAAGCTTATCGGCAACCCTGTACGCAGTTTCCGGAACCGGCCTGTCAGCAGGCTTTTCCTTCGCCGCGGTGTTCTCCGGCTTTTCCTCTTCATCAGCAGCCTTTTCCCTGTCAGGTGAGACTGTTGAGAATGAAGAAGTATCCGGCAGAACCTTTATCATATCATCTGACATTCTGTCAGCGTTTATACTGTGTAATTTAAGGCCGGCAGCAGCAGCCAGAACAGCTGCGGCTGCGCACGGCAGCAGACGCTTAATCAGTTTTTCTTTCTGAAGCATCCGAATCCCCCTAAAAATATAGTTGTAACACGCATAATTGTGCACTTTTTGTACTTGTCTCAAACGTTGAATCTGCGTCGTTTACGGCCATAAAACCATCATGCGCAGACAATAAAAATTATATCACAATTACATCTAAGTGTCAATGAAAAATTTCCCCTTGTCTTGACTAAAATTTCTCCGGATGATATACTTAGGAAAGCAGTTACAGTCAGCGGCAAAAATGACTACAAATATGTACCGGGAAGTGAATCACAATGGAAGAAACACAGCAGCACAAAAGAAGAGAACGCTACAAGGGTACCCATCCCCGCAGCTACAAACACAAGTACAAGGAGCTTAATCCGGAAAAATACAGGGACGACGTTGAAAAAATAATACAGAACGGCAGAACCCCTGCAGGCACTCACATACCGATTATGGTGGATGAGATACTTGATGTTCTGAAAATCCAGCCTGGTGAAACAGGATTTGACGCAACCCTCGGCTACGGCGGACACACCGGAAAAATGCTCGAAAAGCTTGATGGCAGAGGCCATATATACGCCACTGACATTGACCCGATTGAAAGCGAAAAAACGAAGGCGAGACTCGCTGAAAAAGGCTTCGGCGAAGAAATTCTCACTGTCTGCAGAACCAACTTCTGCAACATAGACAAGGTTGCGCCTGAACAGAAGTTTGACTTTGTTCTTGCCGACCTCGGTGTTTCATCGATGCAGATTGACAATCCTGAACGCGGCTTCACGTTCAAGCATGACGGACCTCTTGACCTGAGGCTGGACCCTACATCAGGTATACCCGCATCAGAAAGACTTAAGGAACTCTCCAAGGACGAGATAGCCGGCATGCTCGAGGAAAACTCCGACGAACCGCATGCCGAGCAGATTGCCCGCGCAATAATGTCATGCTACAAAAAAAAGCAGCCGCTTGAAACAACAAAGCAGCTTGCAGCAGTTATTGAAAACGCCCTCTCCTTCCTGCCGGCAGCAACGAGAAAGGATGAGATAAAAAAGTCATGCCAGAGAACATTCCAGGCTCTCCGTATTGACGTAAACAGCGAGTTTGAGGTACTGTACGAGTTCCTTGAAAAACTCCCTTCAGTTGTAAACAGCGGCGGAAGAATAGCCATACTTACATTCCACTCAGGTGAGGACAGAATCGTAAAGAAGGCATTCAAGCAGTTTAAACGTGAGGGCATCTACAGTGAAATCTGCGACGACCCTGTACGCCCTTCAAAGGAAGAATGCTTCCGCAACTCAAGAGCACACTCTACAAAGCTCAGATGGGCGGTCAGAGCATAAACACAAAAAAATAACAGCGCAGCAGAGTTACATAATCACGTAACTCTGCTGCGCTGAATTTTATTATTCGATATATTTCCTGACTGCATTTTTATTTTTCAAAGTACCACATCTGCTCAGGAGCACCCGTGTACTTTGTCATAAACACCCTTGTCTGGTCCTCTGAGTCATCGTAGTCATCTGCCGTAACAGCCATGGAGTGGTCTTCCCTGAGAACTATGACATACTTGTTGTCATTCTCCATAGCCCTGTAGAGCACCCAGTCAGACGCCTCATCAGCAGATGTTATCTGAAGTCTGCTGTCCTTCACCGGCGATGCCGAGATACATTCACTGTCATTTACATATATCTTAAATGAATTTTCCTCATCACCGTTAAACTGAATCCTGTACTCAGGCATTCCTGTTTTTTCAAACGGAAGATGAACGATACTGCGTCCCTCAGATGTAAGATAGTTTGTGCTGTGAACGTTTCTCACCGCATATGACATGCCGTTTTCAAAGGCAGCAGTGTTGCTGTCACCGTTTCCGTAGTACGGGATGTTTTCCCTCAGAACCTCTTCGCCAACCCAGCCAAGATCCTCAAGGTGAACCCTGTACGGCTTTGTCCTGTCCGGATTTATCTCGTCCACCTTAAACTTTCCCTCGCTCAGATATGTATAGTCCTGCTCCTCGGTTCCGTCGCAGTCCCTGTATGTACGTCCGGCAAACCTTACATAGTCCCCGACTCTGAACATTCTCTCCGGAAGCTTTACCGCGCCGGTGTCTATGTACATCGCACTTCTTCCCTTGAGCTCATATATCCACTCAAAAGTCGCAAGGTCATATATCATAAGGCATCCGTCGGACGGATCTGCCGTGTATACGTAGTTGTCATTTATATCATAGCCGATGAGAACCATGCAGTGGTGTCCCTTCTGCCAGTGAACCATTTCATCAGTATCCTCGGCATACCACGAGTCACCCGGCTTCGGCTCTTCAAGATACGGAGTCATAATGAGCACAACCGGTATCCCTGCCTGAACATATCTGAACAGATCACGAAGCTCCATACCGGAAATATCCCTGCCCCTGAAGCTGCTGCCCACGTCCCTGAAGTAGTTGTTTGCAGTTCTCACCAGACACGGAGCATAGCATCCGTAGGAGCCTTCCTCCCTGTACGGATAACCTATAAATGTTGTTCTGAAGTCCATCCCAACGGTAAATCCGCCCCAGTAGTCGGCCTCATCGCAGTCTCTTCCGTCCCAGAAATCACTGTCCGAATCCTCCCAGCGGAGCTCAGCCTGAGGCATATAGCTGTCTGCAAGGGTGAACTTGTCAACATCGTAGCCGTACCAGTTAAGAGCCGTTGTAAGTCCTGTAGCCTCGCATCCGGTGAGAAGGTCCCCCTGTGAAATAACGTACATCGTGGATATAACCTTCCTCTTAAGGGTGAGCTCGTCGGAAACCTTATAGTATGTTTCCCCGGGAGGAATGAGGTCATCCTCCTCATCTGACGTCTTTTCCTCAGCCGGTTCAGTTACAGCAGGGGCCGCTTCCGTTACTTCCGCTTCCTTCTGAACCACTTCCGGTGCAGAATCCGGAGCTACCTGTACATCCTGTTTTTCCGGCCCGCACCCGGCCGATGTCAGTGCAAATGCCGCAGCCAGAAGCAGCGCCGCGGTCTTTTTTATTTTAATTCCATGAATCATTTTCATCACCTGAAAAAATCTTTTTCCTTACCGTCTGCCTCTTACGCAGACACAAGTAAAATTTTATCACAGTTACAGTATTTTGTCAATGAAAAAAGCAGGAGAAAACGCAGAAAAACAGCCGTCCCGCACGCCGTGTAAAACGGCAGTGCAGAACGGCTGTTCCGGAATATACTGAAAACTTACTGACTAAACTGATTTATCACCCCGGCAAAGATTCCGGCTTTATTTTTTAGTCTGCAGACGTACCGCGGACTCCGGCTTCAATAAGGCCGCGAAGTGTAATCCTGAGTTCGCTGTCACTTAGAATCTGCGCTATGGTGTATTCCTCTGATACATATATGGTATATGTGCGGTCATCCGATACGTTATCCGGATTATAGCCACTTCCTGTGTGTATACTGTACAGGCATATACGGTATGAATCCGTATCCTCAACAAGCCAGCTTCCGCTGCTGTCCTCAAAAATTTCATCTGACCTGTACTTCGGAGTTACCTTCTTTACTCTGTAGAGAAGCTGATACGGATATCCGGGAACTGCCTTTAACGGTCCTGCAAATTCTGAATCAGTTCCTGTTGACGGAGCCCCGACCGGTCTGTCAGGTACGGTTATATTACCCGGCTCGGACACCGTCGGAGAATTGTCGTTCGAGGATGACGGAGGCGGTGCAAATGTACCGTGATTCGGCATTCCGCCCGGCCATCCGTTCGGTGATCCTGATGTATTTCCGCCGTTCGGAGAACCTGTCGCATTTCCGCCTTCCGACGGTTCTGAAAAACCCGGATCTTCTATAGGAGAAGTTGTCGGCACCATTATCGGAGACTGCGTCGGTTTAACCGTAGGCGGATACCAGCCGCTGTTATTGCCGGGGTCTTTGTCCGGTGAGCGTGTCGGCACTGTCTCAGGTTCTGCCGGTTCACCGCCCTCCTCCTTATCATCAGGAGAAGGCTTTATCTGTTCAGAAGGCATTGTTACAGCAGGACTTCCCGGTTCCGTAACAGCCGGTCTGTCTGTCTGCAAAGGCTTTATCTGCTCTGTAACTGCAGGCTTTACGGTCTGCTCCGGTTTTACCTGTTCAGAAGCTGAAGGTCTGACAGTCTGTTCAGGCTTTGCCTGCTCTGTGGATGAAGGTCTGCCCGTCTGTTCCGTACTTTCCTTCTGTGTAACTGAAGGTGACTCAGACTGAGCTGTGTCAGTCACCTGAGCTGTTACTGTGTAAACGGTATCCGGTGAAGCTGAGCCCGGAGCATTCTGAACCGGTGACTCAGTAACCGCCTCACCGGCGCCTGATGTACCGGACTGTGCTGACTGACTGTCTGCCGCATCTGTTTCATAAGTTATTTCCGTAACCACACCCGCATCGATTTCACCGCCGGTTCCGTTTCCGCCGGTAAATGCCGTGTTCCTGTGCACCCATACCGCAAGTGATACAGGAAGGATACACGCAGCTGCTATTGCAGCATATTTTACAAAAATGTTTTTCCTGCCGCTGCCTGTACGGACTGTCTCCGTCCCTGCAGAAGGGCTCATGTTGTCAATGCTTTCGAGAATGCTGCTGAAATCATTCTTTGAAACGGAACTGCATTCCTGTCTGATCTGATCCAGTATATCTTTTTCCTGCATATTAACACTCACCTCCGGCCAGTTTTGAAAGTTTTTTTATAGCCGCGCTGTACTTCCATTTTGCAGTACCGGTAATTATACCTGTGATTTTTGAAATCTCCTCAAAGGTATATCCGTGCGCGCGCATCATAACTATCTCACGTTCTTTTTCGTTTAAATGATTCAGCATGCTTTTCAGCATAACCGAATCACCTGTCCTCTCGCTGAAATCCCCCTCCGGGATATTCTCATCGAGCTCAGTGATGCGGTTCTGCTTTTTTATGTACGTAAGCGACGCGTTTCTGGCAATCTTCATTACCCACGCCTTCGGACTGCCGGCCCTGTAGCGGCCGGCACTGTTCCAGACGGATATAAACGTGTCATGTACTATGTCATCTGAATCACTGTACGATTTTGTGTACATCAGAGCCAGACCGAAGACGCTGTCCTTTAGTTCGCTGTATAGAAGTCCGAGTGCCTCCCTGTCGCCCTGCCCTGTACGCCGGATTAAATCGTCAAGTTCATCTGTACTGATAACTATCACCTCATCGAATTCATATGGATATATTATATCATCTTACAGTCGGAAAAGGTTAGTACTCAGACTAAACTTTGTATAAATAAATAAATTTAATGTGAAAATGTAGCCAATGTAAACGAAAAACTGTTTTCATTTACATTATCCCCTCCGGCTTATTTCCGGCTGAAAGCATTTTATCCTGAATTCTGAAAATGACATTACTGCAAACGCATCAAAAAAATGCATTTACTGCATGATTCAATTGAAAAATGATATTCCGGCTATATGGTTAATTTGTTCTACAGTATCTGCGGCATCTGTTTTTTCATTCTTTATTTTTCTCTCCGTTACTCACAAACAGGCTGCCGTTTCTTTTTCATCAAAATTTCCGCGCCGTTTCCCCCGGCGCTTTCCTCCTCTTTTTTCCCGAAAGCACCTGCGGATTCTGCCGCATCCGCACGGTGTTTTCATTATGAAAGCTTTCATATATATAACTTCTCAAAGTCCTGAATAGTTGGAGTGTGAAATCAAGTTTGGATATATTCACAGTTTTCGCTTCCTGATTTCGCCTTTATTCACAAAGCGGACAAACACGCCGCCGCCCTGCAGCTGAGTTTACGCATTCTGCAGGGCGGCGGGTCATTATGGAGTAAGTAAATATGTCCCGGAGATACATCCGGTATAAGAAAAATTCAGTTTACAGTAAACAAATCCCGCTCCTGAAAATCAGGTGCAGCCGGATTTTCTGTTATTTTGCGTGAGGATTGTTGATTATTCCTGAGAACAGAGGAGTGCCGTGGTTATCTGAGATATACCAGAAGAACGGTCTGTCAAGTCTGAACACTACAGGTTCTTCAGAGGCTCCCGGAGCTGCACTTCCTGAAGCCATGGATATAAGTGTATAGGCAGCAGCTTCGCATCCCTTCCGGTCGATTTTTACTGTTGCTTCATGGGTTATCTCGCTGATATATACGCTGCCGAGTTCATTCTCACTGTAGTCAATAACATTTCTGAAGTTTCCGTTTACTATGTCAAATGCTTCACTGATTCCGAGTTTTTTCGACGCGGAAATGAGGTCAAACTTTGAACTTACATCAAAAACAGGAAGAGCAAATTCAATCGGTCTCTGCTGATATTCAATACTGTCAGTGTATATATCAAGCATTGTCTGAGGGTCTGATACAATGTCGTTAACATCTGTTCCTTCATCCGGAAGAATGAAATTCATCTGGTAGTTGTCCTTCATTTTAACTGCATACTTCATGTAGTTATCAGCAAATCCGATATCAACCTTACTGTATCTGTTTCCTCTGTGAAGGAAGTCACATACAAGATCACTGCCGTCTCTGAGGTGGAAGACATCATCTGTAGGCATGCCGAATTCAGACATCCATTTTTCCTTGAAGGTTACTGTATTTATAATTTTCATAATCTCAGCTTCCGGATAGTCAATCTTTATATCCGGTCTGAATTTTCCGGATGTATTTTTATAAATCCATTCGGAAATCTCCGAAGGAACTCCAGGATCAGCAAAGTTTCTTCCGAAGGAAACAGCATAGTATTTGTCTGCAATCGTATCAAGTGTATCCTGTCTGAAGCTCCACTTGTTATTGAGCCAGAGCGAATTCGCTATTTTACAGTAGGTGTTGTAGTCATCAAAGCAGAGAGAACTGAAGAGTGCGGCGTTTTCTTTCTGAAGGGATTCAGTATCCGCTGCTGAAAGTGCGGAAAGAATCTCATCACGTGTGGTTCCGTCTGCGCATTCCGCTGCCATGGACAGCGCCATATACACACTCAGAGGCGAGTAAACTGTATTCTCCTCACCCTTCTGGTCAGTTGTTTCAAGGAGAATATCATCAGCTGACTTTGCGGAAAAATCAAAAAATCCGTCCGCTGCCGGCGCTTCTTTGGTTCTGCTGTATTTTTTCATATCAGGAGCTGCAAGTGCGCCTGCAGTCGAAGCACCGATTGCTGAATTTCTCGGATTAATGATTTCACTTTTCAGCATGATGTAGTCAGCAATACTGACTTTCCCGTCCATGTTTTCATCAGACCTCAGTCTTTCTGATTCATCCAGTTCGTATTCTCCGGTCATGTACAGAGTCATTTTCAGCATATCAGCCGCACTGATTTCATCATCGCCGTTGACATCACCGATATATTCAAAAGCATAATTGTTTGACTGCGCATATTTTTCCGCAAGAGTTCCGGAATGTCCTCTGACAATAAGTTTCGGAGACAGATGCTGAGTTCCTATCTTTACGACACTGTCTCCGAAAGCAACTGATTCCAGATTAGGTGCATCTGAAAGTGCATCATCATCAACTTCATAGATTCCGTCGGACACTATCATGTTTCTGGCGCTGAGTGAACTGACAGCACCGCCTCCGACCACATACAGACGCTCAGCTGGTCTGCTGCTGTAATCACTGTTCGTAACACTGCCGTAATCACTGAGATCAGAGGAAATCACACAGTCCTCAGACGTGCCGAAATCAATTTTCAAAGCTGTTGTCCACGGACGTGAAACACCGTTTTCACGTATTTCCAGATATCCTGATTCAATACTTACAGAACCTGCCACATATCCCTCTGCTTTTTCAGCAGATACACGTGACACTCCGCCTGCAGGCGCACATATAGCCGAAGAAGCCGCAAGCATAACTGCTGATACAAGTGCCGCTGTTTTTCTTTTTTTCATACTTTTTTTCACTTTCCTTTTCTCTGAATTTATCCCTGTTCCCGGGACATTTTTTTCGTCTGAATTATTTGTTTTTCTGTATCTCTGAAGCTCTTCTTCATCCGGAACGGCTGTTTCAGCCTCCGGAAAATGCATTTCTCTTTGTCGCATTTTTTATGAGCTTTTCATTAGTATAACTTTTCTGATATGCAGATAGTTGGCTTTGCAAATCAACTTTGTGTAATATTACAAATTGCACTTCGCTCATTAGTGTATATACACCAAACACTACCTCACTTCGTCAGCATATTTTTCAGCAGAATCAGATCTGCCACTCCGGTACTTCCGTCTTCGTTCATATCGGAGTTTACCGTATTAACAGCCTCCCCGCCGCCCAGAAGATACCTGCACAGCGTAGTGAAGTCAGCGGTGTTTATCACTCCGTCTCCGTTTACGTCGCCTTTTGAAAATGCAGTTCCCGGAGTATAGCTGCCGGTCTTCAGGTCACCTGTGACCTTCCATCCGTCCGCACTGTCCTGAACAAATGCCCTTATGTACGACAGCTCCCTGCCCGGTTCAAGCTCCATGGTTCCGTCAAGCGGAATTTTCCACTCAGCGACTCCGTTTCTGAACCCGCAGGTAATTCCGTCATAGCTTCCGCCGTTGAAATATACAAAACCGTTGCTGGCATAGTATATCCAGTATTCCCTGCTGCCTTCAGCCCCCTTTAGCTGAAGGTTATAAACAGGTGCCGATGCAGTATCCGGGACGCTGACCCTCACGTACATATATTCACTGTCCGACGAGACATTCAGTCTGCAGTTTTCATTTTCCGCAAGAACAGTCTCATCCGGCCACTCGTACTGGCCGGTGTATCCGTCTGCAGTCACAAGTCCCCTGTATGAGTAAACTGTACCGTCAGATACATTGTCCGCACCCTTTTCACTGAAGGTGGTATCACTTTTCAGCACCTCGCTGTCTGTGGCTGAAATATCGATACTGCCGATGAGACTGGCGCCGAGAGAACTGCTGTAAACTCCTTCGTTTGCAAACTTAACAGTTCTGTGTCCCGCGTTTCTCATATCATCACTGGCAAGTGAAAGCCTCAGATACACATTCCATTTTCCCTCAGGAATATTTCCCGGAAGCTTTATCTCAAACTTCTCCTCAGAAACCGACTGAGGCAGCCAGTCCATATCATCCGCATCCGAGTCAGTAATCAGGTATTCCCCGTCCTTCTCAAGAATAATCTGCGCCCTGTGCTTTTTTAAACTGCGGGCAAATCCTGTGTTTTCAACCTTTATATGAACCTCAAAGTTTCCGCCCTGCTCCGCCTCCGCCGAGATTCTGCTGTCCCTGAGAACAAACCTGTAACCTATATGATCCCTGATAAAGCTGTAGACGGACTTTCCGTAGTAGGCGGAATTGTCAGTCCCTTTAACGTCGCAGTATTCACCGAATTCCATATCCTTATACAGTCCCCATATATTTGAGTTTATATAGCTCAGATGAGTCCTGTACATCTCCGGAACCGCATTTTCCGGAAGATATGTTTTATACTTCATGGCAAAATCAGTGTTCCCGGAAAATTCACCTCCGTAAACAGTTCCGAGCATATGATTCTCCATCCACTTTACCGCGCTTTCACGCGAAGGATTTCCAAATGTGCCAAGGTCCGAATCCGAACCCATGTAGCCGTCGTTGTAGATACCTACCCTGGCAGCCTGGCTCCCCGGCTCGGCCCTGTAGTCCGCAAGCTCATCCGTCTTTATCCCTGCCCATCTGCAGAAGGTGTCAGGTGTCCTGACTGAAACGCACACGCTTTCAGGTACAATCTTCAGTACCGCATCAAGCAGCTGCGCCTTGTATTCCACTGAAGTGTATTTTCCGCTGTGCTGCTCTCCCCATGCTCCCGCAAATCCGCTCTCGACGTAGATGAGAATATCCTCATAGTCCGTAAGCACTCCGTCCTCGTCTATCTGCCTTATATGCGAGAGCACCCTGTCAAATGACGCCGGCTCCGGATTGCTTTTTCCGAGCGCATCATATCTGAAGCGAAGACCAACAGCGGAGCCGTTTTTCCGGCAGTTTTCAAGTGTCCCCCTGAGTCCGCGGAAAAAGCTTTCGTCCAGATCATAGTCGGTGCCCTCAGTATACTCACCGGTTGCCTCATCCTTCACCCCGTTGACACCGGATGAAAAGGCACCGATATCAACAAACAGAACCACCAGGCTTCCGGACGGATTCTTTACAGGAGTATCACCCGGCCTGCACTCGTACCAGACCGGCGAGGTATACCCTGCTCCCGGATTGTCCAGCGTTTCTGCAAGCTCAGTGTAGTTTATACCTGAGTCCCTCATATGAGTGTCTTCCGCTGCATATACCGGTGAAATACACACAGCCGCCGCTGCTGCAATACATATTATTTTTTTCATATCCCATACCTCCCCTTAGTACGTTTTACTATGCTATACATATCGGCACATAACGGCTTTTTCTAAACATCAAAACGAGCTGACTTGCTGAAAACACGGCAAATAAGCATCCCCCGGCTAAGCCGGGGGGTTCTGTATACAAAAAAGGAGCCCGAATTTCTACGGGCTCCTTCGAAGGATATTTCTCTTAAAATTATGCAGTCTGAATAATATCAGAACCAGCCTTTATGACCGGAAACATATGTTGCCTGGAATTCTTCGTCTGACTTTGTGAGGTAAAGAATACCTTCAACAAGTCCGATGATGCCCATTACTGACGCGCCGATACCGCATGTGAGTAATGAAACGAGAAGCATGATAACTGCTTCCTTAGTGTATCCGAGATAGAACTTGTGGATACCAAGACTTCCGAGAAATATGCCGAGAAGGCCTGCAGGTAATTTTTCTTTCATTGTGTTTTCCTCCTGAATTTTCATCAATAATTTGCTCTTTGTATTTTGTATATATTTCTATATAAAAACATTATATTACAAATCAAATGAGTTGTCAAGATAATGTAATCTCATCTTTTTTCATTTTTATATTTATTCTCACAAACTTGCTGATATTTATCACTGCTCTTACAAGCTCGTCCATGATTACCGCAAGGAATACACCTGTGATACCCATGTTAAACACATTTACAAATACATACGCAGCTGTGATGATAAATACTGTTCCGAAGATCTGTGTGAGAAGCATCCACAGCGTGTTTCCTGTACCGCGGATACCGTTGCCGACAATGATGTTTGCAAACTTTCCGAAGAGGTTAAGACACATGAGAATTATGTAGGCAGCACACACCGCGATAATTTCGTTGTCGTTTGTAAATATGCTGACTATGGCCCTCGGAGCAGCTGCGCATACCGCAAGAATCAGCACCGCAAGGGAAGCTGAAAATGCGTAGGCGGTTATGCATACGCCGGCATATGCCTTTCTGTCCCTGCGTCCAACTGCTTCACTGGAGAGGGTAAGCGTTCCCTGTCCGAGAGCACCTACAACAACTACCACAAGCAGTTCGATACTGAATACAATCGTGTATATTCCAGCCGCCATGTCGTCAATCGAATTGAGAATTCTTATGAGAACAAGGTTTCCTATATTCCACGCAAAGTCCTCAAGAGCCGCGTTGAGTCCGAGCCTTGCCGACCTGACAAACGGTGCGGCTTTGGCCTTTAGCACTTCGCTGAACGGCGGTCTTGTATGGAGCTTCTTACTGGTCATAAATATGTACCATGAGTAGGCAAATCCGGCATACTCGGCTATGAGCGTTGCAACAGCCGCACCCTTTATGCCCATCGGAGGCAGGCCGAAGTGTCCGAAGATAAGCACCCAGTCCAGAATAAGATTGAGTCCCGCTCTGGTAACACCGTACCACACAAGCGGCTTCGTGTATCCGGAGGTCTGCATGACAACCATGCTCGATGCCTCAAGTCCGACTATAAGAAATATCGGTGAAATCCACCTTACGTACTCAAGACACATCGGTCTTATCGAATCTGATACATTCATCAGTCTGAAGACTGTATCCGGGAAGAAGAGCCAGAATATAAAAAGAAGAAACGGTATTACGTTTCCCCACTTGAGAAGAGCAGCGGCATACTTATGAACCTTGTCTCTCTCCCCTGCGCCGACTCTCTGGCTTATCATGATGGACGCACCGGTCGACAGCGCAAAGCAGAACGACATGGTGGTCCACACCGGATTTGAAACATTTGAAAGTGCACTCATGTACATCTTGTCAACGTGGCCCAGAAATGCACGGTCTATGAGCATCTGAACCTGCGAAATAATCTCGCTGAGTATTATAGGCACTGCGATTGTAAGCAGCGGCCTGACATAACCTGTTTTCTTTTCCGTCATACTTTTTTCCTTTCTTTTTTCTTTCATCTGTTCGTTTAGTGTGCAAACACAATTATAACACGAAACAGCACAGTAAAAGGTTACAGAATAAATACAGTTTTTAATCTCCTGAAAAAAATCTGAGCACATCAGAGCTGCGTGCCGCATGGCTCTGATGTGCCGCTTTTTAAGGAACGTTTCAGAACGCCCTTTTTTATGAAATTACCTTTACGTAAAAATATACTGTCTGATTCTCCTCGGAGTAGTCCTTGGATCTGATTATTTCCATAAGGACATTTCTCATCTCACCGCGTATCATTCTCCGGTAGTGAATGGTTATAACACTGCTGTGCCTGAAATAGTTACGCATATAATCCATATCAGTAAGCGTCCTGAACTTCTCTCTGTCCTCTTCGGCAATCACGCCTCCGGCCACAAAGTCAGCATTCCATTCTGATATTTTTTCCCTGATAAGATTTTTCTCATCGTCCTCGATTCTGATAACCGAGCATGTGTCATTGAGAATATCCGCCTTTATAATCTTGCGGTATGTATCGCTGAGCGCCCTGAAGGCATCCTGGTTTCCGCGTCTGTCAATACCGTTTCTCGCATAGTACCTTGACTTGTCCTGATACATTCTGTTATCCGCAATGCGTGCCATATCAGAAATGTGCGCAGTATCAATCTCATCCCGGAAAACATATCCGGCCGAAACTGATATACAGCTTATGTACTTACCATGCCAGTCTCTCAGCTTCTCCTCAAAGTCCTCCTTAAGAACTCCGAAGTGTTCCCTTCCGGTAAACACCATGACAGCAAATTCATCTCCGCCTGTTCTGTATATCCTTCCGTACGGCTGGAAAACATCCTTCATGCATGCAGCAGCTGCAGCAATAAGCTCATCTCCGGCCTCATGTCCAAGGGTATCGTTTATGTTTTTTAATCCGTTTACGTCAAGTGCTCCGTATACATAATCCGACTCAGGCGGATTTTCAGAATATCTCTTCCAGTCCTCCTCGTAGGCGCGCCTGTTAAAAAGTCCGGTGAGCGTATCGGTGCACATATCAGCCTCAAGCCTTGCCTCGCGTTCTCCGGCGAGCTTAAGCTCCTCCTCAAGTCTCACCTGCTGGTCACGGTTTATAAAGCCTACAAGCAGATTTTCAGGTTCCGAATCAGCCGGACCTATTTTCAGAAAATGAAGCTTGTAGTTGTGATAGTCCTCGGTTTGTCTTTTTACCCTGAAGTACACTGAGTAGCTCTTCTGCTTTGCAAGTTCACGGTACAGGTTTTCCTGCATGCATCTTGTCTGCATTATGTGCACGTCATCCGGATGAACGTATTTTACGATGTATTCATCACTGAGCACGCTGAAAAAGCTGACTCCTTCAGCAAGCAGTTTTCCGTAGGTTTCCCTTGCGAAGTCATCCATACTGTACGCAACGGTTCTGCCTGATTTCATCTCGGTTCTGTACAGCGCCGAGTACTCCTCTGCAAGGACCTTCAGAATATCGTCCATCTGGGCGATACGGTCCTGTTCGAGCTGGTGTTCACGCGCCAGCTCCAGGTTTTTCTCAGTCATCCTGATGTTTTTGCTTCTGAGTGACATAACCAGATGCATAATATACAGTGCAAACGCGACAACCACGCCGGCAAACACATACTTGTTGACGTCTCTGAAAAATATAAAAAACACTGCAAACAAAAGTATCAGTAAAGGCAGAAGCCAGAATATCCTCTTGTCTGATTTCATACTCTCTGTCCCCCCGGTATCTGTAAATCCCCTGTAATCCCCCGCACTGAGTATATATCCGTGTCAGTGCCTTCCGGAAACCAGATTTCTCTTATGTATCATTATCTTATTATACCACAGAGAGTACATCTGTTCAATCCAAACTTTCATTATCAGTATATTTTATATATTTTAAACAAATATCAGCCCGATAAAATGACTTCAGAACCCATTTCATTATATATTATGTCTATAAAACGTTACTTGTAAAACTGCATGATATATTTGAATAAAACATGAAATTTTCACAATTTTCCTATTGAATAAATCTGAAAAAAGTATATAATATACTTAAGGAACATAAGTTTAAGGGATTTCGACCTTTTACCTACAGTATAGTTCGGGAGGGATTTTTCTGAAAAAATTAATTGCACTGACCTGTCTTCTGACAGCTTTTGCTGCAGGATTTTCAGCTGACAGGGATGTACCGTTTACGAACCTCATCTCAGTAAGGGAAAGTGAAGAAGAGCTGCCTGCACTTTCATTTCTGGATGCGGCAGATATAGCATGGGCTTCAAACGAAGCGGAACCGGACACAAACAGTTTTCCTGAAACCTTTGACCTGAGGGACTACGGAATAATCACCCGTATAAAGGAACAGGGAGACTACGGAACCTGCTGGGCCATTGCAGCAACTGACTCAGCTGAAACACAGATTATAAGGAACGGCTACGAAGAGAATCCGGACCTTTCAGAATGGCACTTTGCATACTTTGCATACAAAGGCGACAAGCCGTTTATGTCCGCTGAGACAAACGTACTCAACAGCGGCGGCACTAACACAATTGCCACTGCAGCACTGGCGCGCTGGCACGGATTTGTACGTGAGGAAACAGTTCCGTACAACTCATCCGACACAGTAAGCAGCTCACTTCAGAACCAGGCGGACTACAAGCTGACTGACGTGTACAATCTTCATGCGCTTATGTCGAGTCATCAGAAACACTCAACCGAATTTCTGAAGGATCTCATCTACAGCCAGAACGCAGTTGCAGCATCGTACTACAGCGCAAGTGATTTCTACAATGAAAAAACATACGCACAGTACTGCAGCGACAGCACAATAGGCATCAATCACGCAGTTATTCTCCTCGGATGGGACGATAACTACCCTGCATCAAACTTCAGAAGCGGACGGCGTCCGAAAGGCAACGGTGCATGGCTTGCAAAGAACAGCTGGGGCGATGACTGGGGTGACAGCGGTTACTTCTGGATTTCATATGAGGACGCTTCCCTCTGTGAGGCAGGCTGCTTCTTCACGGTACCGGGTGACACCTACTCAACAAACTATCAGTACGACGAAACAGGCTGGGCTGTATCAATTTCCGCTGACGCGAATCAGAAGAAACTCTCCGGATACATGTCAAATGTATTTACAGCAGAAAATGATGACCCGGTAACTGCTGTTTCCTTCTATACAACAGAAGACGATGCAGAGTACGAGATTTCAGTATATAAAAACGTTAAGATAAGCAGCAGCAAACCGTCACCGGTAAACGGAACACTTGTTTCAGAAGCTTCAGGCAGCGAGAAATACGCCGGATACCACACGATAAGACTCGAAAACCCTGTTGATGTAAAGAAGGGTGACGTGTTCTCGGTTGTTGTAAAGCTTACAAATCACAACTCACCGTACGTTATACCTATGGAAGCCTCTTCAGCTACAGTGTCAAGCGGCTTCTTCTCAACAAGAACCTACCTGTTCCACCAGTATGCAAACCAGGAAACAGACCCGAGCTATATAAGCCTTGACGGCAGCACCTGGTATGTCACAACCGGAAAGAGATATTCATTCAGCTATCTGAGCTATCTCAGTCCTTCGGCTGCGCTTAAGAACCTACGTTCAGTAGTTCTCGGCAACACCTGTGTAAAGGCTCTTGCCTCATCACCTGACAAACTCACCGGAACCGGCCCTGAAGATCCTGATGATATTCAGCCGTCTGTAACTGAGCCTGTAACAACACCTGCTGTAACAGCTGCTGTTACCACAGCCAAGGTTACTGAAGGAACAGTACCGGTTACTGATGTAAAACCTTCACCTGCAGTTACCACTGCGCAGACCGCTCCGGTCACAGCACCGGTAACGGAGCCTGTTACAGCGCCTGTTACAACCAGAGCAGTAACGGAAGCAGTAACCGGTCCGGTAACTGCTGAACCGTCCCCGGTTACTCCTCTTGAACAGGATACCTACGATATCAACAGGGACGGAAAGGTTGACGCAGCTGACCTTGTTCTCATGATAAAGATTCTCCATGGTACGGAAACAGGTAATTATCAGTCTGACGTAAACGAGGACGGCAGAACAAATATACTTGATCTTATCCTCATGAAGGAAAGATTTACTGACCGCGCATTTGAAAAACAGTAAACTGTAAAAAAGGCTTTCAGAACCGTAATGATTCTGAAAGCCTTTTCTTATTCATTATTCCCCTGAACTTTAAGGAAACACTGATTAAATCACGTCTTCGACCTGCCGCACATTCTGCCTGAGGATTTCAGGTTTAATCTTGTTTCCTGAACTCAGGAGATAAGATTCATATATCTCATTATAAATATCCAGAACGTCAGCGTAACCGACGATACAAGAGTGGTCGCCGCTATGACACTTGATGTGAGAACACCGTCATTGTTCATATTTTTCGCCATTATATAGCACGAAGGCGTTGCTGGCGAACCGAGCATTATAACAAGCGCCAGAAGCGCCTCGCCCCTGAATCCGAAAAGAACAGCTGCCGTAAGGAAAACAGCCGGAAGAACCACAAGCTTGATTATACAGCTTGCCACCGTAGGCTTTATCTTCGCAATCGCTTCCTTTCCCTCAAAGGAGGCACCGATTACTATAAGCGACAGCGGGGTTGTAACCGCACTTATATTCTCCACAGTCTTTGCTATCATCTGAGGCATATAGTCACAGATATGTATCAGCGAGCCAAGGCATCCGGCAAATATTCCGATGATAATGGGATTGGTAATAATCCCGGCTGCAGCCTTCTTCAGCTTCCGCGCCCTGTTCGTGTCATTCTGCGCATCAGGTGCCTCAAAGGTCAGCACCGTAACTGCAAAGATATTGTACAGCGGAACGCACCCTATTATAATCATAGGCATAAGTCCCGTCCTGCCGTAGATATTCATCATAAATGCAAATCCCATAACGGCAACGGAGCTCCGGAACGACGCCTGTACAAAAGCACCCGTAAGTGACCTGTCCTTCAGAAAAATACGGGCACCTGCCCAGATAAGCACGAACATCACCACAGTGATGCATGCTGAAAAAACAACCAGGTCCCCGTCAAATGCAGAAGTCAGATCTGACTTCGCCATGTCCGCAAATATCATCAGCGGCAGACATACCTTAAAGGTAAATCTGTTTGCCGCGGAAATGAATCCGTCATTGAACATTCCCCTGCGGTTTAAAAAGTATCCGGCAGCTATAACCAGAAAAACAGGTATAGTTGCGTTCAGACTGTAAATCAGACTATCCAATACTGTCCCTCCGTTACCATAGTCTGCGAAGTGTCTCAACGTCCTTCATATCAACCGAACCGTCACGGTTCACATCTGAATTCACCTCGTTTATTGAAGCACCGTATCCTCCGCACAGATACTGAAGAAGGAGTATATAGTCAGCCGTGTTTACCACACCGTCATCGCTGACATCACCAAGCGGGAAAATAACCGTATCGTCATCAGTATCGCTGTACGGGCTGTCAGCATGCCCTGAAGACAGGCTCTCAGAAGCCGTCTCAGAAGCCGTCTTATCAGGAACAGTTTTCTCATGTTCCCCGCTGAAGCTGCGGCTCTGCACCACCATGCCAACGGCAATCGCAGCCGCTCCGAACGCAGCAACGAGAATGCCGGTGCCATACTTGTTCAATTTCATAAAACTCTGCACCTCTTAAATCACAGAACCCATGTGGTTCATAATCCTGAATACAGTGAACATCAGAACAGCTCTGAGTTTCACTGACAATATATCATTACATAGTATACCACAATACAGCCGATAAAACAAGAACATTTAAACATTTTTTGTGCTGCTTCAGGCAAAATTACCGTGAGTTTGCACAAACACATCCGTACCTGAACCATATGCATGTGTTTCTGTAAAATCATTATTGTAAATTTATCCGCACTATGATATAATTATAGGGAACGTCGGAAATACCGGAATTGCTGATTGCCGCAGGCTGTTTTCTCAGCTGAAGAACAGTAATACAGACTGGTTTTCCGTAAGACGGCATTTATTATTATAATTTGTGAGGTAAAAAACATGAACACTTTTCCGCTCGCAATGGACAAGCACATAATATTCTGTGTGATAGGATTCGTTTTCTTTATGTTCCAGTTTTTCAGACAGGGCTTCAAATATCAGATAATGACAGCATTTGCAATAGCAGCCACACTTCTGCTCTACGTAAATGAATCAACTGCATGGAGATACGCTGTCGGTATATTCGAGCTTGTTCTCATCGCAGCCATATTCACAGTAATGACAATAGAAAAGAAAAAGGCTGAAAAACTCCAGGCAGCAGCAGTGTCAGAAGCAGCTTCTGACGACAGCAGAGCCTGATACGGAGAATCCTTTATGAACTACAGAACAGCAGTACTTGACTGGGATACAGTCTCATCAGGTGATATAGCAAAGGAAGAAATTTTCTCTTCCGGAGAGACAGTTTTCCACGGACTTACGCGTCCTGAACAGACAGCAGAACATATCGGAAAAAGTGAGATTGTACTCTGCAACAAGGTAGTCATCACTGAAGAAATTATGAACGCGTGTCCTGATATCCGGTATATAGGACTCTTCGCCACAGGCTACAACAACATTGACACTGAGGCCGCAAAGAGACACGGAATCACTGTATGCAACGCAGGCTCGTACTCAACTGACGCCGTAGCCCAGCACACATTTGCACTGATACTTCAGCTTATGAGCAGGATAAACGACTACTGTAAATTCACAGCAGACGGAGGATGGATTTCATCCCCTTCATTTTCAGCATTTCCTTACCCGACATACGAGCTTGCAGGCAAAACACTTGCAGTTGTCGGTTTCGGCAGCATCGGAAAGGCCGTGGCAAAGATTGCGGAAGCATTCGGCATGAAGGTTATTGTCTGCACAAGAACGAAGCCTGAAAGCTGCCGGTTCGAAACAGTAACAGCAGATGAGGCATTCAGCAGAGCTGATATCATCTCATTTCACTGCCCGCTTACCGAAAAGACAAAGGGCTTTATAAGCCGCGAACGGCTTGCACTTATGAAAAAGAGTGCATTTATCATAAATACTTCAAGAGGTCCGGTTGCCGATGAACAGGCGCTGGCAGATGCACTTAACGAAGGCAGAATCGCCGGCGCAGGTCTTGATGTACTTGAGTACGAACCTATGCGCAGTGACTGTCCTCTCATCGGTGCGAAAAACTGCATCATCACACCGCACGTGGCCTGGGCGCCTCTTGAAACAAGAAGAAGACTTATCGGTATTGTAAACAGCAATATCAGAGCATTTTTAAACGGCACACCTGAAAATGTCGTTAATCCATGAAAGGAATGATTTCCAATGATACGCCTTTCGCAGAAGCAGCGTATAGTTATTAAACTCGGTACATCAACTCTTGCCCACAGCACAGGCAAGCTCAATATAAGAAAAATGAATTCCCTCGTAAGAGTACTTGCAGACCTGCAGAACTCAGGAAAGGAACTCGTAATAGTATCATCAGGTGCCATCGGCCTTGGTGTCGGAAAGCTCGGACTGAAGTCACGTCCTTCAGACACACCGTCAAAGCAGGCATGCGCCGCAGTAGGACAGTGTGAGCTTATGTATATGTATGACAACCTCTTTGACGAGTACGGCATCACAGTTGCCCAGATTCTCCTCACAAAGAGCATACTTGAAAAGAACAATGTTGTAAACACATTTGAAAAGCTCATCTCAATGGGCGTTATCCCTATTGTAAACGAAAATGACACCGTTGCCATTGACGAGCTGGAGCTTGAGATCGGCGAAAACGACTCTCTTTCCGCAATGGTTGCAAATCTCGCAAAGGCTGACTTACTTATCATCCTCTCGGATATAGACGGTCTCTTCAGCTCTGATCCGAGAACTGACAAAACAGCAAAGCTTATACCTGTTGTTGAAAAGATTGACAACAGCATCGAGCAGATTGCAGGCGGTGCAGGCTCATCCCTCGGTACCGGCGGTATGGCTACCAAGATTAATGCTGCAAAGATTGCAACACAGGCCGGCATCGATATGGTTATCATGAACGGCAAAAATCCTGAGCTTCTTTACGAACTCTTCGAGGATGTACCTGTAGGTACACTTTTCAGGGCTCAGAAGCACTGAGAGGACTGACTCATGTCCGGAAAGTCAAAACACCTTCACCATATATACTGCCTGACTCACATACCTGAGCTGACACGCTATGACAGTGTATGCGACTGCAGTGACGCCGGAAATGAACCGGTGCTTACCGACGAGGCGGGCAAAAATGCCGCTGCCCTGTTTTCAAAAGCAGAGGAAAACACAGAATATCTTAAATACGTTTCCGGCAGGTCAGACGAAGCAGATGACAGCACCCTCACAGCAGATGACCTGAAGGCATCAGGTTCTTCAGAGGAGACTCTGTCAGGATTCGACAGGTTTTATTATGAACATCAGAACCGTCACAG
>JAZUIH010000100.1:0-8289 GCA_045642145.1 Oscillospiraceae bacterium
ATTTACTGAAAGTGGAAGATAACGAATTTTATATAGATCTGTTGTTCTATAATTTTATATTGCATTGCTTTGTGGCTGTTGGTTTGAAGACAGGTAAGTTTGTTCCTGAGTATGCAGGTAAAATGAATTTCTATCTGTCAGTAATTGATGACAAGTTAAAAAGTGAAGTCGATAATCCATCAATCGGTTTAATTTTGTGCAAAGATAAAAATAAGGTAGTAGCTGAATATGCATTAAAAGATATGACGAAACCTATAGGTGTATCAGAGTATAAATTAATGGATGTTCTGCCTGCTGAATTTCAAAAAACATTGCCTTCAGTTAAAGATATTGAGACGAGAGTGTTAAAAAAATATGATTGTGAATAATTGTGCAAGAGCACTTGCACAATTTATTGATAGCATAGGTTGCATATAGGAATTAAAGCACAGCACAAAGCGGCTGTGCTTTTTCTTTGCTCTGAAAGCGTATTATTCATCCTCATCGCGAAAATCAAAATCATC
Source organism: Oscillospiraceae bacterium (assembly GCA_045642145.1). Lineage (GTDB taxonomy): Bacteria > Bacillota > Clostridia > Oscillospirales > Ruminococcaceae > HUN007. Next base: position 504 of record JAZUIH010000100.1, read on the forward strand.
GTCATCCTCATCAAAATCAAGAGGGGCCTTTGATTTATCAGGTTTCTTCGCAAAAACAAATTTGAAGAGAATTACACCGACTGCTGCAAGAACAAGGACGGTAATACCGATTATGAGAATAAGATTAAACGGAATCCCTGATGAAGGCTTTGACGGAACATCCGGTTCTGTCTGTTCTGTAACTACAGGTTCAGCACTGTCAGGATTAACGACCTGCTCAGCCTTTTCAGCTGCATTTGCGGCAGCTTCATCCGGAGGCACTTCGTTTTCATCGTTTCCGGTGTAAAGAAGTGCGTACAGGTCATAGTCATCTACTTTATTGAGAAAATATACGTTGTCTTCCTCACCGGCAGCTGCATAGTTTATCAGCACATAAAATACCGAACCGTCTTTGGTAGTAACTGCGATAAACTGCATTTCCTCACTGTTGTAAATAATCTGCTCCTTCTTTATGAGAGTCGCATTGCCGTCAGTATCAACATCTTCATCCTGATAGTACGGATTATCGTTGTTTGGTTTGTTATCAAGAAACTGATTTACCACAGAAGTCGTAGCTGCGGTAACTTCACCATCTGATACGGTTTCGTCACCACTGACTGTAGTAACAGGATTATCTGAATCATTTTCTTCCACCGAAGTAACTGCCGGCTCATCAGAAGTGGCGGCTTCATCTGCACTTACGCTGTATGTACCTATCGTACAAGCCATTGCAGATAATACCAGTGCGGATGCAATATGTCTGCTGATATTAAATTTTTGTTTCATTTAAAGTATTCTCCTTTGAAATATTATTTTTACTTCCGATAAGCGCAGAAAGCTCACCGGGAGTTATACCTTCACTTTTCATCTGATTTACAAGTGCCATCATCTCAAAGAAATTATCAGAAATCTCAATGTTCTGGCTCTTTGTAAACTCAGCAATCTGTTTGGCCTGGAGTTTTTCATGCTCCATTTTCAGTCTGCTCAGAGTTTTAGTGTCTTCTTTGATTTTATTTTCAAGCTCCGAAATACGTTTTTCCGAAGCTGCAAGATTTTTTTCAATTCTTGACATGGACCTTTTCCTTTCTTTATCAGTAAAATACCAGAAGAGGATCGATGAAATCCCATCCAAAACCATCAGTGTCCACCTTTACCTTGATATGAATGTAATTCTGTGAAATGCCGTAGTCTGAACCATCACATTTCCTGTTTTCATTTACCTTTGCAAATACCTGAAGTTTATCCAGTGTGTCGCCTTCCTTTATACCGGAGTTAAGGGTAATATTGCTGATATAAATCTCAGTGTCACGGCTTTTGCCACCATGACCGTCATACCAGTATCTGAGATCATTTCTTCTCAGAACCACAGTTCCTTTTCCGGCATCGTATGACTTTACAGTGCATTTAACCGGTGCACAAATATCAGCACCGTTACTGCAGACAACATCTATACCTTCATGAAGTGAATCAATACCGCAGTGCTGCTGATTCCAATCCTGCATATCGTATCCAAATGAATTTAAGAGGGGATAGGCTTTAAGCGAACCACCGTCCAGCGGATTGCTCAGTGTCTGGTGATTTCCGTACACCTGTACGCTTTCAAATCCGGCAAGCAACCTGTAATATGCGTATCTTTCATCAGCATCTGACATGGACTTCAGTTTATCCTCAATAACCTGATCAAGTGTTTTTTCTTTTTTCACGCTGTAATAAAGAGTACAGTCATTTTTCCAGATGTTTTTCCTGTAGAAGCTAATAAGGCAGCTGTCATCCAGACCTGAATTCCAGTGCTTTGTGTCCTGTGGAGAAACCATGAAATAAATCTGGAAATCATCCCAGCCCCATCGTGCACGCGGATAATACTGACTGCCGTAAGTGTGACCAAACTCTGTACCGTTATACCATCCATAGAAAGGATTGCTCGTCTGACCGCTTCTGTCTGAAACGATATATCTCTGATCCTGAAGAAACCAGCCGGTCTGTTTATATTCATCTCTGGCATTAAGTATTTCAAGACTGCCGTTAAAATGAAGATATCCGCTGCCGTCAGTAAATCCGTTTATTTCTCCCGGACATGATTTTACTCTGAAGCTGTCTCTGTATACTCCGTTGCTGTCAGCAACCCAGTATGTACCGTTGATTCCGCCCTCAAAATCATATCTGTCAAGTTCTTCCCATCGTGAATAATTAACGTAACGATATTCAAACTTATACTGTTTTTCAAAAATTTCCTTAATTAAATCCTTAGTGTCATTACCGTATTTCCAGTACTTTATATCCTTGTTCGGTACTGAAAAATCATAGTAATAAGCACACAGAAAGCTCCAGAGCTTGTATCTGTCGAAATCATAATCCGGATCATAATTCAGCTCTGAACTTTTACCCCAGATCAGATTATCCGGCTTATCCTTCATATCTTTGGTATCAATCCCAAGCTCTTTCAGACCGTCTTTCCAGTTTCCGTCTGAAATCTTTCTGATTTTTCTGTTCATTTCCCATGCAAGTGAAGTGTAGTATTCTTCCGATTCAGAAAGAGCATAATCCTGGGCACAGTATGTAGCCAGTGTGAATCCGGAACCTGTGAGTATGGAATTGAAAACAGAAAGTATCAGCATAAATATTAGCAGTATCAGCAGAACGACCGGAAGAAACTTCATCAGGAAAGCAGCATCACTCTTTGCTGCCGTAACAGACGTATTAAGCAGTTTTTTAAATTCAGCCTGAACCTTCTGTCCTGCAGACATCTGCCTGTTTCGGCTTCGGGTTTTATACTTGTTTTTATTTTTGGTTTTTCTGTTACTGAGTCTGTTATCCTGCTTCTGAAGCCTGTTTCCGCTTCTGGATTCTTTTGCCTCAAGCCTGCTGCGTTTCCTGTTCTGCCTGTGAAGCTTTGATGAATGGTTAAGATTCCGGACAGCTCTGTCAGTTCCGTGACGCTTTACAGTGTCAGCAACTCTGAGTGCATCATTAGTATCATCTTCATAAGCTGCTTTCTGCCATGCGCTTTGTTTTATCTGACGGCCGGCATATGCAGCAGGTTTAAGTGCCAGCACTCCGGGTTTGGAATGCCGGGTTATTTTTTTCTGGTTTTTAAGCTTTGCTTTACTGCCTTTGATTTCAGTCTTAAGCTTCTTTACTTCGGATTTCTGCTCTTTGAGCTTTATTCTGTACTGAACTTTTCTTTCCCTGACAAGATTTTTTCTGAGGCTGTATGAAGAGGAGCTTCTGGATACAGCACGGAAATCCTTTTTGATTTCCCTGAACTTCTTTTTACTGAGCCTAAGCTCTTTTTTACGGGATTTAAGATTCTTAATCCTGTCCCTGCTGTAAAGTTTTCTGTCAAGTTTAAGTTCCTTCAGCTTACCTGCTTCAATCCTGTAGTTTGCCTTCTGCCGGTGGTGCCGCATCAGCCCTCTTGCTGCATCTGATACAGTTTCAGCAGTAAACACAACAGCTCTGTTACCGTCATCCACGGCATGCTGCCTGTATTTGCTTTTCAGCTTGTATCTTATTTCCTGTTCCGCATTTTCAGCCGTTCTCATTACAGCTGTTTCAGCAGCCATTCCTGCTTTCATAACAGTTCCGGCCGGAAGTCTTACAGCTTTGTCAGCAACTTTCAGTGTTATCTTCAGCGGACCGCTGTGCATACTGTCAATGGCTTTCGATACTGACGGAACATCACCGGTAAAACGGTATTTCAGATTATTAATCCTGTGTAAAATTCCTCTTTCCACAGGAGTTGATCTTTCTTCACGGACAAGTTTAAAGCGGGTTTTGTATTTTCCGGATGAACTGATTTCTCTGGTAAACCGTATCTTAAACTGTTTTCCGCTGCGCGAAAGTCTTTCCGTGTTGTGCATGGCATTATTCTGCCTGTTGTGCATCCTAGCCATTAATCTGCTCCGATAACTTTGAGGTCATTAACCTGTACATCTCAGTATCAGCAGGGAACTGGTCAGTAAACGGAAGAATGGTTTTACCGTATTTTATAAGGCCTTCACCCGGACCTGAGTTTGTTATGTACTTTGTCTGTTCCGGTGAAATATGAAGCTTCTGAGCTATAATATCGCGGTCACCGGCAGCCTGCGAAAGCAGATATACGAAGTCAGAGTTGTCAAAGATATTTTCAATTTCCGGAGAAGCAAGAAAATCCTTTACGTTCTGTGTGATACCTGTCGGAATACCGCCCCATTTACGGAAGCGCTTCCACATTTCTACGGAGTAGTTTGCAGTCTGAGGCTCTCTGAGCAGCAGGTGAAATTCGTCAATATAGTAGCGGGTAGACCTTTTCTCAGCTCTGTTTGCTGAAACTCTGTTCCAGACCATATCCTGAACGATAAGCATACCTATCTTTTTCAGCTGATTGCTGAGTTCCTTGATATCAAAGCAGACAATACGGTTGTTAAGGTCAATATTGGTTCTGTGGTTAAACAGATTCTGAGTACCGGTGACATACATATCAAGGGAGTTAGCCACTCTTCTTGCCACATCACCGTGTTTCTTAAGCTCTTCCTGCAGATCTGACAGTGTAGGCATGGTTTCATATGAAGGGTTGTTGTTAAGGAATCTCGTATATACAGATCTTACGCATTTGTCTATTACTGATTTCTCTTCGCCCTCAAGTCCGTATCTGTCACCGACAGCTATTTCACACAGGGAGATAAGGAAGTTTGACTTTACTGCAACCGGATTTTCCTCCATTGAACCTTCAAAGTTAATGTCCATCGGATTAATATAGCTCCGGCTCGTTGAAGATATCCTTACTACCTGACCGTTCAGCTTCTGAACCATTGTGTAGTATTCGCCTTCAGGATCAACTATCATAAAGTCATCACTGGTTTTAAGAAAACAGTCAAATATTTCTCTTTTGACAGAGAATGTCTTACCTGAACCCGGAACACCAAAGACTATACCGTTAGGATTTTTCAGAAGTGTTCTGTCAGCCATAATCATATTTCCGGAAACTGAATTAAGGCCGTAGTAACAGCCGTGCTCCTGGAAAAGTTCCATGGTTGTGAACGGCATGAATATTGCAATGCCTGACGTATGCATTTCTCTTGATATCTGGGATTTGTTCACACCCAGAGGCAGCGTTGTATTCAGTCCGTCCTCCTGCAGAAAATCACACACGCTCATCATACAGTTGTTTTTTATACAGATACGCTTAAGCATATCAAGCTGCAGCTTCAGATTTTTGCGGGTGGTAGCGTAATTACGGATTACAAGTGAAATATGAAAAAGTCGCTCATTTTTACTGTTAAGGTCATCGAGTGTTTTCTCAAGATCAGTAATATACATTTTCAGAGACGCCGGAAGAATATCCGGATCATATCCGGCAGCGGACGCTTTCTTCTGTTCATCAACCTTCGTTGACTCAACTGCAACAAGCTTCTGCCTTATAAATTTCAGCGCAGTCAGATGATCCATAGGTTCACAGTGAATATTGATACAGAACAGATGCTGCAGTGAAATGAAGTCTCTGAGAATTGAATCCGGCAGTTCACCGGCAAGTATACTCATATTGGATACACATCCGTAAGCACCGCCAATTTCAAAATTAGCTTTATTGAATTTGAGAGACGGGGGAGAGATAAAGTCCTTTGTATCCATTCCTGCTTTTTTCATCATGCTCCAGTCGAAAACAAACGGCTGGTCTCTGTATGGATTAAGCGAATAGTACATGGTTTCAAGTCTTTCACTGCCGTTAAGCGGTACAGCATCAACATTTATCTCCTTGAAAAGCTTGACAATATCGTTCTGAATACCTGTCAGAATCCTTTTTGCTGTCTGATAAGATTCAGCTGTAATGGTAAACGTAAGAAATTTTCTGGCGCTTTGACCGTTTACACCGGACTGAAGCTTGTCACACAGCATATCTGAGTATTCCTGCCTGATATCGTCAAAGCTGTCCTTTACTTTCTGAATGCTGATGCTTTTCAGAATTTTCTTCTGACTTCTGCACTGGTTCTCAAACGTAAGCTGAAACTTTGTGGTGTTGTCAAAGGAATTGAGAATATCGCAGTATTTTGAGAAAATAAAGTTCTGTTCATCAAAGTCAGCCAGCTGATAATCAGCGTCAAAAAACTGGATAGTCTTTGAATACTGGTTTTCAGATATCTGACAAATGCCGTCTTTGAACATTTCCATATACTCAATAGTATTCTGAACGGTTTTCCTGTCCCTGTTATGCCTTTTTATCTGTGAAATACGTGCAGCAATTATTTTTCTGTCAGCCGCTGTAAGCTGGTCGGGCTTTTTACGGCTGATTATCTTTGCCTGTGCTTCCAGACTGGTAATGGATTTTTTCTTTTTCTTAAATAATGTCAACGTTTTTTTCCTCCTTCCGATTTAATAAGCAGTCTCTGCAGTCTGAAGCTTTCAATCTGCATATCAACTGATTTGAAGATATTCAGTGACCTGTATACACGTTTTCGCGGTGATTTAAAGAAATTAACCATATTACGGACGACCTGCTCAAAATACAGACCGTTTTTCTTATATATTCCGCAGAAAACTGCAGGTGCCGCCGCAATACCCATACCGGTAACTGCCAGTGACAGATCTGCCTTCATTTTTATCAGAAAAAACACCGGCATGCCTGTAACAGCACCGATGCCGAATGATACTACCTGACGCTTTGTAAGGTTAAACATAAATTTCTGCCTGATTTCATTAAAATCCTTTGGAATCTGTACATAGTGCGACTGTGGCATATCTTCTCCTTTCCGTACTGTCCCCGGTGGGGACACTGTACTTTTTTATTCTGTCCCCAGTGGGGACAGTGTGCAGTACCTGAATATATACGTCCCCAGTGGGGACAGGAATGAATTTATATTACGGAATTTATCTGTCCCCAGTGGGGACACTTTTATCAGTGGGTGTTGAACACTGAGCGACTTATATTTCCTGTTCTCAGAACTGTAAATATAAGCGCTGCCGTATAACCCAGAAGCAGAGCCATCTGCATGATAATTCCGTCTGTACTCGTATTAAGCGTGGTTATGACATTTTCAAAAAGTGTTTTAAATATTGCGAGTGCCACGATAATGAAAAAGCCCTGGAACGACAGAGCAAGAAGCTGTTTGATCCAGTTCTTTCCGACAGAGCCGAACTCACCGCTGTCCATCATTGTTGCCATTGGAATAGGGGAAACACCAAGATACATAAATACTTCAATGATTCTTGATGCAAGAACTATGACTATAGCTACGATCATAAGCATTATCCCCAGATGAACAATCAGCGAGAAAAACCACACTGTCATCAGTTCTCCAAGCTCCAGTTTGTCCAGAGCCGTTTTATCAAGTGTCAGCGCTGTCGGTTTAACCGGTCCGGTTCCCATAAGGGATGTCAGTGCTCTTCCACATACACTGGTACCAAATGAAAATAATCCGGATGCTATGTAGTATACTTTTGAAATAAGCAGAACTCCGCACAGTGCCTTAATCATCCATTTTATAATTATTGAATCATCAAAATCCTTGAAATTATTCCCTCGCATAACGGTTGATATCAGATCAATCATCAAAATTACCGTAAGCACAAAGCCTCCAATCGGAACTACAGCATTGTTGCACAGAGTTTCAATTGTGCTCCATACTTTTACACCGCCTCCGCCTGGATTACCTGTGAAGTTAGCCGGATGACCAGTAAGAAAAGTCTTTATAAGTCCGTTGGTATCAGCTGTTGTCATCGTAAAGGTATTTGTAATTAAATCTGAAATACCGTCAAACTGAGATTTTATACCGTTTGTGAAGAGATTTTTACACCACTCTTCAAGATTGGTTATTGCATCTTCCAGTACGCC
>JAZUIH010000101.1:0-18508 GCA_045642145.1 Oscillospiraceae bacterium
ACTGCATCTGTATGCATTCCGCAGTGCTACGTGAAAAGGGCGAAGGAATACACCGGAGAAAGCATGAGGATATGCACGGTTATCGGGTTTCCGAACGGAAACAGCACAACGGCCTCCAAGGTTTTTGAAACTGAGGACGCAGTGAGAAACGGTGCGGATGAGATAGATATGGTTATCAATATCGGCATGCTGAAGGCAGGTGAGTACGGATTCATACTTGATGAAATCCGAGCAGTAAAAAAAGCCTGCGGCGGAAAGCTTCTCAAGGTTATCATCGAAACATGTCTTCTTACTGATGAGGAAAAAATCAGAATGTGTGAAATCATAACTGAATCCGGTGCTGACTATATAAAGACATCAACAGGCTTTTCAAAGTCGGGTGCCTCATTTGATGATGTGAAATTATTTGCGGAGCATGTGGGACCTGGCGTAAAAATAAAGGCTGCCGGCGGAATATCGTCGCTTGAGGATGCGGAAAAGTTCGTTTCCCTGGGAGCTTCAAGACTCGGAACAAGCCGCGTTGTAAAGATTGTGAAGAGTATGCAGGGAGGCGAGTAAATGGACGATAATATGCGCTGCGGCGAAACCTTTTCCGACAGTGACAAGGCTGTTGCGATGAAGGTTTCCGGCGTGAGCATAGCTGTAAACATACTTCTGTCTGCGGTCAAGCTTGTCGCCGGACTTGCGGCAAAGTCCGGTGCCATGGTGTCTGACGCGGTACATTCTGCATCAGACGTTTTCAGTACCTTTGTGGTAATGATAGGTGTTTCACTGTCCGGCAAAAAATCAGACAAGGAACACCCGTACGGACATGAGCGAATGGAGTGCGTGGCTGCAATCATTCTTGCAGTTGTTCTTATGATAACCGGACTCGGAATAGGCCTCAGCGGAATAAGAAAAATAGCCGGAGGAAATGCTGCAGAGCTGTCTGTACCGGGAGTGCTGGCGGCAGCCGCGGCTGTAATTTCTGTCATTGTCAAGGAGGCCATGTACTGGTATACAAGGGCGGCAGCCAGAAAAATCAATTCGTCTGCGCTTATGGCCGATGCCTGGCATCACAGGTCCGATGCACTTTCATCCATAGGCTCATTTGCAGGTATAGTGGGAGCGAGACTTGGTTTTCCTGTACTTGATCCGCTTGCATCTGTTGTAATCTGTCTGTTTATCGGCAAGGCTGCATTTGATATATTCAGGGATGCAGTAGACAAGATGGTTGACAAAGCCTGCTCTGATGATGTAATAGAGGATATGGAGAAGGTCATCCTTTCAGTTCCTGAGATAGAGGGAATAGACGAGCTTAAAACAAGACTCTTCGGTTCAAAAATTTACGTCGAGGTTGAGGTGCTTATGGACGGACGCAAGACTCTCTGTGAATCACATGAGAGAGCGGAAGAGGTACATGATGCCATAGAGAAGAACTTCCCTGATGTAAAGCACTGTACGGTGCATGTGAATCCGAGGGAAACAGAGGATAACGAAGCCTGATTAATCAGGCATGAGAATAAAAAAAGAATCACCCCGAAGTCCTGTTGCTTCGGGGTGATTCTTTTTTGTATCTGTACTGAATATCAGTCAAAGCTTGTTATGATCTTTGAAAGGTACTGTCTTACTGTTGCAAGGTCTGTCATTCCTACTCTTCCGTCGCTGTCAACGTCTCCGGCTTTTTCCTGAGCTGAGTCAAACTTTGTGTCGTGAATAAGATAGAGTGAGAGGAGTGAAAGATCTGACAGGTCAACCATACCGTCCAGATTAACGTCTCCCTTGATTATCTTTGCCTGGGTATGACCCGGTGTTGAAGGATTTTCACCCGGATTAGTTTCTTCGTGGTCAACTGTTATAGGCTTGTCCGTCGGAGGTTCTGAAGGAACATCCGATACTGCCGGAGTTACTGATGATTCAGGCGGTGCTGCTGCAATTTCGGCAAGGCTCGGAACGCCGTCTCCCCACCATTCCCATGGATTGCCCTGTCTGTACTTGTCAGCTCTTTCGTCAGTTGTCCATGTGAACACATTGTCGTAAAGGTGGCCTTCTTCGTAGTACCAGCGGGCGAGAGCAACTATTTCGTCCGGATAGTTCTTGTAGTATCCGTCGTTTTCGCCTGTATAGTTAGCCCAGCCTGTGTTGAATGCCTTGAGAGCGGCTCTTACTACCTGATAGCCTTCAAGGTCGTAGTCAACAATAGCGGAGCGTACAAAGTGCATAAGCTTTCTGATGCCCATGTGGTTTGATATAACGGCATCATAGAAGTTGGCGTGTGTAAGAGTGTACTGGAACATCTCAGGGACATCGTCTTCCTTCATGAAGGTAGGGTCGCAGTCAAGAAATGCTGTTACGGCTGTCTGCATTGTGCCGTAGGCATGGGCGGAGCTTACACCGAAGCCTTCGGAATGAGCAGTTTCAAGGTCAGCACCGTCTCCGTTTCCGCCGAGAGTTGATTCACGTGAACCAAGTCCGAGGAAGAGGGCATAAACCATTTCTCTGTTTTCCTGACCGAATCTGACCTTAATAAGGTCCCAGTGCTCGTCAATTTCCTTGTACATGCAGTACTTTACTTCCTGTACGGACATTTTGTGATTGATTGCACGGATTTCCTCGTCCGTTCCGTCTGCAGGAGTGTTTCTTTCGCCGTATCCGAACGGATTTCCGACGCCGTCCTTCTGCACGTCCCTTGAAGGGTCATGGGCAATATCGGAGCTTGCGTAAACTGTGTTTGTTTTTGAATCTGTGTGTGCGTCGCTGAGTACTGAACACGGTGCAGAAGAAACTGCAAGACCGGCACAGAGAAGTGCACACAGGCCTTTTTTTACTGCATCTGACATTTAATCATTTCCTTTCTGTCCCTGAGATCAGGATAAAGGAAGCGCTGGTTTATTTATAAATCAGTGCATGGCTAAGGAAAACAGGTTTCCCTGACCTCTGCTTCCGGAAGTTACTGATCTCATTGAATTACTGAGCTGTGTTGTCAAGGTTAAGTGTGCCGTGTGAGAGTGACTTGAGGTATTCGTTGATGAATCCGTCGAGGTCACCGTCCATAACACCGTCAACGTTACCTGTTTCGTAGCCTGTTCTGTTGTCCTTGACAAGTGTGTAAGGCATGAATACGTACGAACGGATCTGTGCGCCCCATGAGATCTCCTTCTGAACGCCCTTGATATCGGAAATCTTTTCGAGGTGTTCACGTTCCTTGATTTCGATGAGCTTTGAACGGAGCATCTTCATACAGTAGTCCTTGTTCTGGAACTGGCTTCTCTGTGTCTGGCAGGAAACCACGATACCTGTAGGAATATGTGTGAGACGTACAGCAGATGATGTCTTGTTGATATGCTGACCGCCGGCGCCGCTTGAACGGAAAACATCCATCTTGATGTCTTCAGGACGGATTTCAACTTCAACGCTGTCGTCGATTTCAGGCATAACTTCGATAGCTGCAAATGATGTGTGTCTTCTGCCGGCAGCATCAAAAGGTGATACACGTACGAGTCGGTGTACACCTGACTCTGACTTGAGGAAGCCGTAGGCATTTGTTCCTTCAACGAGCATTGAGGCGCTCTTCATGCCTGCCTCATCACCGTCAAGATAGTCAAGAAGCTCAACCTTGAAGCCGTGCTTGTCAGCCCACTTGTTGTACATTCTGTAGAGCATCTCTGCCCAGTCCTGAGCCTCAGTACCGCCTGAACCTGCATGGAAGGTAATGATGGCATTTGAGTTGTCATATTCGCCTGTCATGAGTGTTGCAAGCTTTTCCTCTTCAAGAAGTCTCTTGAATTCTTCAGCTTCTGCTTCTATCTCGTCATTTGAACTGTCATCATTTTCCTCGATACTGAGCTCGATGAGAGTGATTGTGTCCTCGAGCATGTTTTTGAGTTTTTCGAATTTTTCTATCTTGCCTTCAAGACCCTTTACAGTCTGCATAGTCTTCTGTGATTTTTCAACGTCATCCCAGAAACCAGGCTGTTCAACCATCATCTGAAGCTCTGCAAGCTTTTCCTTTGCCGCCTCAAGTGCAAGCACATCGTGAAGCTCGTCAAGCTGTGGTCTGTAGTTCATAAGTTCCGCTTTAAGATCATCTAAAATCAGCATTTATAATATATCCTTTCGTCGTTTTCTGAAATTCATACATAATATATTATACTATAAAAACGGAGAAAGTGCAATTAAAATCAAAAATTATTTCCGGAAAAATGAAAATGATGTCATAATAATTGAAAAAAGTTTTAATCGGTGGTATAATAATGAGATATAAGAAAAAGATAAAAAGTTTAAGGAGGGTGAACATGACTGCCGTAAAGCGGCAGCTGCAGATATGATATCATATACAGGTGAAGAATGTTTTATTTGTAAAAGAAAATTTACGGACGAAGATGATGTTGTCACATGTCCGGAGTGCGGAACGCCTTATCACAGGGAATGCTACAGTGAGAAGAAGGAGTGCGTGAATCACGCCCTTCACGAATCAGGCGGCAGCTGGATGGCTGAATCACTTGAGAAGAAAAAGGCGGTTTTAAGCGTAAAGAAGGTTTGCCCGGACTGCTCGTTTATCAATCCTGAGGATGCGGAGCAGTGCAGAAACTGCGGAGGGGACCTTGTGAACCGCGAGTGCAGAACGATTGACCTTTCCGACCAGAAGGTTGTGCGTATAGAGCTTGATGCCGACGCAGACTACTTCGGCTTCAACCCTATGGAGATAATGGATGAGAGCACAGGAATAACCATCGGTGAGATGGCTGACTATGCGAAAAACAACAAGCTTTACTATCTGCTTGCATTCAGAAGACTGAAAAATGCAGCTGTAAAGTTTTCAGTAAACCTGCTTGCATTTCTCTTCCCGGAGATATACTGTGCCGGAAGAAAGATGTTTCTGCAGGGAGCAGTTATAATGCTCCTGAGATTTATCATACAGATTCCGATGTTCCTCGACAGTATTGTCCATATGGAGGATATGGGATTTCCTTCGGGTATAGCAATGTATGCAAACCTCATAAGCTTTGCCGAGGCACATGCCTTCAGCAGTTCAGTACTTAATATCACATCGGCGCTTGATATCACAATAAGGATTGTGTTCGGCCTTATGGCTAACGAGATTTACTTCAGACACACTCTCTCAAAGCTCCGGAAGCTCAGAAAAAACGTACCTGACTATCTCAGATACAGAACAGTGATAAAAAGCTGCGGCGGAATCAGCATTGTCGGAATCGTGTGTACAATGCTCGTGCAGTTCCTGCTTGCCAGCATCCTCATGCTTGTGCTGATGTTCCTGTCATACCCGTAAGTATCGCTGAACATTTCGAATTATAGTCAGCGACAAAAGTATTTTGTCGCTGACTATTAGCCGATTTGCACGGAGATGCCGAAGGCATCGGATGTGCAAGGCAATATAAATAAAATTATTATAGTGAATGTCAAATTTATTCTGACGTTCACTATAAATGCACTTACACTGCTGATTTTTCTGCAGTGCGGAGTAATGGGGACAGAGTCCCGCCTGCTTATTATACGGAAACTCCGGTACGGCCGGTGTTTCCGTTTTTTATATTCTGTAAAAAAACACTTGACACAGCATTTGATTAGTGATATAATAAATACGTTATCCTTGCTCGCGTATCAAAGCGGGCGAAATCCAGAAGGAGGTGCAGTTATAATGGCAAAGGTTAAAGAAACTTATGAGTTAATGGTTATCTTCAACACAAAGCTTGGCGAAGAAGGAATTAAGGAACTCGTAGAAAAGTTCAAGGCAAGAATCGAAAGACATGCTACACTCAATTCAGTTGATGAATGGGGTAAGCGTAAGCTTGCTTACGAAATCGAAGACGAAACAGAAGGTTATTATGTTCTTTACAACTTCGAATCTACACCGGATTATCCAGTAGAAATCGAAAGAAGACTTAACATCAACGAAAACGTACTTCGTTCATTAGTAACAGTTGCAGTTGCTAAGTAAGCATTAATTAAGGAGGAACTATGTTTAATAAGGTAATTCTCATGGGAAGACTGGTTGCAGATCCAGAATTGAGACAGACTCCTAGTAACATATCCGTTTGCCGTTTCAGAATCGCAGTTGACAGAGGTTTTACTTCAAACAGCGGCGAAAGACAGGCTGATTTCATTTCAATCGTAGCATGGAGACAGCAGGCTGAGTTTATCAGCAAGTATTTCTCCAAAGGCAGGATGATTATCGTTGAAGGTTCACTTCGTAACGCTGACTATACAGATGCTAACGGAGTTAAGCACTACGCTATGGAAGTTCAGGCCGACAGAGCAACTTTCGGTGAATCAAAATCTGCTTCACAGAACAATGCTTCAGGCAATTTCCAGCAGCCTTCATATCAGCAGAGCGCTCCTGCAGCAGCAAGACCGGCCGCTGATGAATCAGTTCAGATAGGTGACTTAGGTGACTTTGAAGAAATCCTGAGTGACGGTGACGTTCCTTTCTAATCTGAAAAAATAATTTTTTCGACAAGTTTAAATTTAAGTGTTGAGGAGGGTTAATCATGGAAAAGGAAAAGGACAGAGAAAGAAGTCCTCGTAACGCAAAGAGACCTCGTAAAAAGGTTTGCTCATTCTGCGTTGATCGTGTAGAAGTTATCGACTATAAGGACGTAGCTAAGCTCAGAAAGTGCATGACAGACAGAGCTAAGATACTCCCAAGACGTGTAACAGGTACATGTGCATTCCATCAGCGTGAACTTACAAAGGCTATCAAGAGAGCAAGACACGTTGCATTACTTCCATACGTTAGCGAGTAATTATTAATCGTTATATATGTTAAGCTGGTTCAGTTATCTGAACCAGCTTATAAAAACACTATTGACTGTAAAAAAATAACGTTTATACATTAATCTGCACTATAATAAAATAACAGGAAATATGAGTCTCGATTTAAAATCTGCAATTTTAGTTTAGGACTAACAAGTAAACTCCGTACATCAGAAAATGATGTACGGAGTTTTTTCATAAATATCTGTATATTTTAAGAAACCACTGGTTAAAAAAAAGAAAATCCGGCTGCGCCGGATTTTCGGAAATGGAGATTAAAAGGGTTTGCCCTTTGTCCCGTGTACTGATTTATCAGCTGTGAATCTGTGCAGCAACAAGACTCTCGCCGCAGTAGATTTTTCTGAGCTTTGGCTTTTCAATCTTGCCTGTAGGATTACGCGGGATATCTGCAAATATTATCCTGTGAGGTCTCTTGTATCGCGGCATTCCCTTGCAGAATTCCTCGATTTCCTCAGCCGTGCATTCCATACCAGGCTTAATCTCTATAATCGCTGCAGTGATTTCGCCAAGTCTCTGGTCAGGGAGACCGATAACTGCCGCGTCCTTGATTTTGCTGTTTGAACGCAGGAAGTCCTCAATCTGAACAGGGTAGATGTTTTCACCGCCGCTGATGATTACGTCCTTCTTTCTGTCAACGAGGTAGATAAAGCCGTCCTCGTCTTCCTGCGCCATATCACCTGTGAACAGCCATCCGTCACTGAGCACCTCGTCAGTGGCCTTTTTGTCCTTGTAGTAGCACTTCATTACACCAGGTCCCTTTACGGCAAGCTCGCCGACTTCGCCCTTTGCAACTGTGTTCCTGTTTTCGTCAACGATTCTGACTTCCCAGCCGAAGCCCGGAACACCGATTGCGCCTACCTTGTGTATGTTCTCAACTCCAAGGTGTACGCAGCCCGGACCGATTGATTCGGAGAGACCATAGTTTGTATCATACTGATGATCAGGAAATACAGCTTTCCATCTCTTTATAAGGCTCGGCGGAACCGGCTGGGCACCGATGTGCATGAGCCTCCACTGTGATGTTTCATAGTCGTCAAGATTTATCTCACCGCGGTCAATTGCATCAAGAATGTCCTGAGCCCACGGTACCAGCAGCCATACGATTGTGCATTTTTCATCGGAAACAGCTTTAATAATATTCTTTGGCTTGACTCCCTTGAGGAGAACTGCCTTTGAACCGGAAATAAGGCTTCCGAACCAGTGCATTTTTGCACCTGTGTGATAAAGAGGCGGTATGCAGAGAAATACATCATCAGGTCCCTGACCGTGATGGTTCTGCTCAACCCTGCAGGAATGCATGAGGCTCTCATGGTTATGAAGGATGGCCTTCGGGAAGCCTGTTGTACCTGAGGAGAAGTAGATAGCTGCATCGTCTTCGTCTGTAAGCTCAACATCAGGTGCTGTACTTGAGTGGTTCGCAGCAAGGTGCAGATAGTTCTCGGCAAATGTCGGACAGTTGTCTCCTACATAGAACAGAAGCTTTACCTTAGGAATGCTTTCACAGATTTCCTCCATGCGTCCGATGAACTCAGGGCCGAAAACAATTGCTGATGCATCAGCAAGTTCAAGACAGTATTTTATTTCGTCTGAGGAGTATCTGTAGTTAAGCGGAACAGCGAGGGCGCCTGTTTTGAGGATACCGAAGTAAGCCGGAAGCCATTCGAGGCCGTTCATAAGCAGAACTGCAACCTTGTCGCCTTTTTTGATTCCGCGGCTGAGCAGGAGGTTTGCACATCTGTTTGCCTTTTCGTTGAAAACACTCCAGGTGATTTCACGGCGGTATGTTTCCGTGTCGCTCTGCTGTATGAGTTCATATTCTTTCCATGTAACTCTTCTTAGTTCCTGTATCTCAGGATTTATTTCAACAAGCGCAGTAACGTCACTGAGCTTTGCTGCATTTTCTTCAAGCAGTTTGGTTATCGGCATAGCGGTATTTCCTTTCGTAAAAAAACATAATATTATAATTTTAACACTATAAGACGAAAAAGTCAATGCATGACGGATTTTGTGATGTTTTATTGTGCATCTTTACTAATGGAATGTACTGTACAAGTAAATAAAAAAACTGTACATCAAAAGTGAATTTGTACAAATATTGCGTATTGTATTACGCAAATATAGTTTATACTTGACATGATTGTATAAAACAATTATAATGAAAATATACGGATTTACTGTGTGTAATGGTTTACATACAGAACGGACAATGTAAGAAACCAGTATGGAGGTTGTGTGTTTTGAATAAAGTTAAAAAGACTATTGCTGCACTTTCCGCGCTTGCATGTGCAGGAACACTTGCATCAGCTCAGGTGTCTGCGGATGGTCAGCGCATTTACGGTGACGTAAACAACAACGGAATTGTTGATATCACGGACCTTTC
This sequence comes from Oscillospiraceae bacterium, assembly GCA_045642145.1. Lineage (GTDB taxonomy): Bacteria > Bacillota > Clostridia > Oscillospirales > Ruminococcaceae > HUN007. The sequence goes on from JAZUIH010000101.1 coordinate 9,155, forward strand.
GATTTTATCGCTTCATCTTATAGGTGATGTAAAGTTTACAGATGAGCAGAAGGATCAGATGGATTTTGACAGAGGCGGTAAGTGTGATCTTGCTGACCTTGCTACTCTCAGGCAGTTCATTTCCCACGTTATTGAAAAAGGGGAGACTGTTATCGGCACTCCGATGGAGGAAGCCCAGGTTCCTTCTGTTTCGGAAACCGCGCCTGCAGTGACTGAAGCACCGGTAACGGAAGCCACAACAACAGCTCCGGTTACTACAGTTACGGAGCCGGTTACAACTGAGGCGACTACCACGACTACGGTTGTTACTACACCTGAACCGCCTAAGGAGGCAGTTTACTATGCATGTGACGGTGAGATTTACCAGGGCGTTACTGAAACAGTAAACGGCGGATTCCTCGGTCAGTCATATGTAAACTACGACAACGTAACAGGCAGTGCTCTTACCATGACAGTGAACGCTCCTGAAGAGGGTAACTATCTTGTGACAGTAAGATTTGCAAACGGTACTGAAGCGGCAAGACCTCTCAGTCTCTTTGTAAACGGAAGCGACAGCTACTACTTCATGAATTTCGGCGGAACAGGAGCATGGACTGAGTGGAAGGAAAACCAGATTGTTGTTTCCCTTAAGGCCGGAGAAAACAAAATAAAGATGGTTGCGACAACAGCAAACGGCGGTCCTAACGTTGACCTTCTGAAGGTTATAAAAACAGACCAGCCTGCGGCTGAACTGAATGACAACTCAGTTATTCCGTATACACCTCCTGTATCACCTGGTTCAAAGCAGGTTGAAAATCTTGACAGAGCGCTCTCTGCAGTGAAGACAGGAAACGGAATGCTTGTAAGCTGGAGAAGCCTTGGTACAGACCCTCAGGACACTGTATTCAAACTCTACAGAGACGGTTCCCCTGTATACACATCAGAAGCAGGAATGGCAACTACGTATCTTGACAAGGCGGCAACACCTTCATCATCATACAGACTTGAAACATATATCAATGGTACACGCAGTGATATCGCTGAAAAGGCAATTGTAATCGGCGGGGAATATCTCGAGATTAAGCTTGATAAGCCGTCTCCGATGACTATGCCGGACGGAACAACCTGTGATTATTCAGCTTCAGACTGTTCAACAGGCGACGTTGACGGTGACGGACAGCTTGAAATCATTGTAAAGTGGGATCCTTCAAACGCAAAGGATAACTCACAGTCAGGCTACACAGGAAATGTATATCTTGACTGTTACAGGCTTGACGGCAAAAAACTCTGGAGAATTGACCTCGGAAGAAACATCCGTGCAGGTGCGCACTATACTCAGTTTATGGTATATGACTTTGACGGTGACGGAAAGGCAGAGATGATCTGCAAGACTGCTGACGGTACAAAGGACGGAACCGGCAAGGTTATCGGCGATGCATCAAAGGATTACAGAAACGCAAACGGATACATTCCCAGCGGTCCTGAGTATATGACAGTATTTAACGGTCAGACAGGTGCCGCTATGGATACAATTAACTACAATCCGCCGAGAGGAAACACACTCAAGCAGACATGGGGCGATGACTACGGAAACCGTGTTGACAGATTCCTCGCAACAGTGGCTTACTTAAACGGCAAGACTCCAAGTGCTGTTATGTGCCGCGGCTACTATACAAGAGCAACTCTTGCAGCATATGACTGGAACGGAAGCAAGCTCACACAGAGATGGTTCTTTGACAGCTATGACGGCGGTAAGGACAAGAGAGGCAAGCCAAACAGCGATTACAGCGGACAGGGCAACCACAACATTACAGCTGCAGACGTTGACGGTGACGGATGCGATGAGATTATCTACGGCTCATGTACAATAGACCATGACGGCAGAGGCCTCTATTCAATGAATCTCGGGCACGGTGATGCTATCCATGTAAGTGACTTCATTCCGTCAAGACCTGGTCTTGAGGTATGGATCTGCCACGAGCATGAACCATACGGATGCACACTTTCAGATGCAGCAACAGGAGAAATTATTTTCAGATACACATCTGACAAGGATACAGGACGCTGCTGCGCGGCAAATATCATTCCGGGAAATGACACAGCAGAATTCTGGGGCGCGAGAAACGGCAGTATATTTAACGGTGCAGGTCAGGAAGTCGGTTCTTCAAATAAGCTTGCTGTGAACTTTGTGATCAACTGGGACGGAGACCTCGAGAGCGAACTCCTTGACGGTTCTGTAATTACCAAGTACACACAGAACGGAATCCAGACACTACTCGCTCCGCAGGGCGTGGCTGCATGTAACGGTACAAAGAACACACCAAACCTCACAGCAGACCTCTTCGGAGACTGGAGAGAAGAGCTTGTGCTTCACACAGAGGACAGCTCAGCACTCAGAATCTATGCTACACCATATGAGACACAGTACAGAATGTTCACACTCATGCATGACGTTCAGTACAGAACATCAGTTGCTGCTGAGAACACATCATACAACCAGCCTCCTCATACAAGCTTCTTCCTCGGAACAGGATACAGACTACCTTCAAACCCGAATGTTTATCCGGCTAAGTAAGAGGACGTATATTCAGTAAAGTAAACAGTAACCCCCGGAAGCGGTGCAAAATCAGCTTCCGGGGGTTTTCGATATATACGAATTACGGGTTCTGTTTTTTATTCAGCAGATGTTTCTTCAGCGGCTGTTGTTTCTTCCGCTGCTGCTTCAGTTTGTGTGGCCGAGTACTACGATAAGGTGTGTGCCAAGGTGTTCAGCGACATCCCCCGTATCCTTAAACCGTCAATAATTATATCATTTAGTTAATGGTGTGTCAATGTAATTTATGACACGATATTATTAAACACTGTCCTGCATTTTTATGCTTTTTGGACAGTATATATCAGCTGCTTATGTATTTAATGCGTTTACAATAATTATCCATATTATTAAACCGTCACGGCCCGTTAATCTTGACTAAGAGTTAAGTTTGTGGTAAACTTATCACGATATGCTGTGACGGCAGCCAGGCTTATTTCACATTATAAGGCAGGAAATATAAAAATGGAAGACTTTTTCAGAAAATACAGTATAGAAAAAGAAGCAAGGATATCTATTGTGCTTAATACTTTTATGTATACAGACAGATGTCCGGAAATAAAAAACGGCAGGACGCTGACTGTGGGAAAGGCTGTTGCTGAGATGTTCTGTGGTGAGACGAGGTCAAAGCTCAACCCGTCGCAGAAGGGAGCTCTCCATATCCTTAAGCAGTACCTTGACAGACCGGAAAATTCAGATATCTCAGGGCTGATTGTGGAAGGCTTTTCAAATCATATGGGCAGTGAATACACCGGTGCATATGCGGCAACCTTCAGAACTGCGAATATGTCTGAGGTATATGTTGTATTCAGGGGAACCGGAGAGGGAAGATGGTATGACAACGGAGACGCTCTTGCCCGTGAATGCAGTCAGTATCAGAAAACTGCGGAAAAATATTTTAACCATATGATTGAAGCCCTGAATCCGGGAGCGGATACGGTCCTGACAGTTACAGGCCATTCCAAGGGCGGTAATCTGTCGCAGTATGTAACACTTGTGTCACCGTACAGAAACCGCGTCACACACTGCATTTCGTTTGACGGCGAGGGATTTTCGCCGGAGTTCCTGCGTTCACTTGGCGTAAGCGTGGACATAGCAAGAATAAGCAGTATAAACCCTTCCTGGGTTCCGTACTATATACCTATAGGAATAAGACAGCAGATATATAAGATGTATTCTGTCTGCGGCGACAACGACTATGTCAATGTACTCGGAATAAAAATAATACCTGATTCACGTACGGTGTATATCGAAACCGACTGTGCTGTCACTGATGTAGTGGCTTCCCACGCTATTTCACCGTCATATACTGAGGGAATTGAAGGCGGAATGACGGCGGTCAGCAGAAACAGGTATTTCTTTAACTGGGATAAAAGCAGATTTAACAGGCAGACAGAAAAAACAAGAGCACTTTCGGATATATTCAGAAACGTCAGCAGCTACATAATGAACGAGACGCAGGAGGTAAGGGAAAAGGACTGCCATGCGATGATGGACGTGCTCGAAGCCGTTATGTCACGCAGGGATACCGGACTCATGGGCGAAAATGCGTTTTCAGACGAGTATATGGAGCTTATGAAGGCTGTTCCTAAGGTGTTTATGATAGCCGAGGTCACACTGCTCGATTCGATGATACCAAAAAAGCAGAAAAATCTCGTTAAAAACCAGATAAAGCTGTTTAATGCAGCTGTTGAGATAATCAGGGAAGAATTAAAAAAACACTGATTAATCAGCTTAATCAGCCATAAGGAAAAAGGAATAAAACATGGATAAATTCAAACTTGTGTCGTCCTACAAACCCTCAGGTGACCAGCCGGAGGCAATAGAGAAGCTGACAGCAGGACTTAACAGAGGTGACCATATACAGACTCTGATGGGCGTTACCGGCTCCGGAAAGACGTTTACCATGGCGAATATAATTGCAAACGTAAACCGTCCGACTCTGGTGCTTGCTCACAACAAGACACTTGCCGCGCAGCTCTGCTCGGAGTTCAAGGAGTTTTTTCCGGAAAATGCAGTTGAGTACTTTGTTTCATACTATGACTACTACCAGCCGGAAGCATATATTCCGGGAACGGATACGTTTATAGAAAAGGACTCGTCAATAAATGAGGAAATAGACAAGCTCCGCCACTCGGCGACTACAGCACTGTCAGAGCGCCGTGACGTAATCATAGTCTCAAGTGTATCATGCATATATACTCTCGGTGACCCGAACGAATACCGTGCCCGCACGGTTTCAGTACGCGAGGGAATGGAAAAGTCCCGTGACAGAATTCTTGAGGAGCTTGTGGGCATACACTATGAGAGAAATGATATAGACTTCCAGCGTAACAGATTCAGAGTGCGCGGTGACGTTGTTGAAGTATTTCCGTCTGACTCCTCGGACAAGGCTGTACGTATAGAATTTTTCGGCGATGAGATAGACAGGATATGCGAGATTAATCCTGTTACAGGAAACATCATTTCGCAGCTTTCACACACTGCATTTTTCCCGGCTACACACCATGTGGTGTCTGCGGAAAAGATAAATGACGCTCTGAAGGAACTTGATGCGGAGCTGGCTGAACGTATAGAATATTTCACTGAGAATCACAGGCTTATTGAGGCGCAGCGAATTGCCGAGCGTACGCACTATGATATGGAGATGCTTACCGAGGTGGGATTCTGCCGCGGTATAGAAAACTATTCAAGGGTGCTTTCCGGAAGGGAACCGGGCAGTACTCCTTTTACGCTTCTTGACTATTTTCCGGATGACTTCCTTCTCATTGTTGACGAGAGCCATGTAACGCTTCCTCAGGTGCGCGGTATGCATGCCGGAGACAGGGCGAGAAAGGAAACCCTTATAAACTACGGCTTCAGACTTCCGAGTGCGCTGGACAACCGTCCGCTGAACTTTGATGAGTTTGAGGAGAGGATAAACCAGGCCATATACGTCAGCGCCACACCGGGACAGATTGAGAAGGACAATTCCACACAGATTGTCGAACAGGTAATCAGGCCGACCGGACTGGTTGACCCTGAAATAATAGTCAAGCCTATAGACGGACAGATTGACGACATCATTTCAGAGATAAACATAAGAACTGAAAAGTCCGAGCGTGTGCTTGTGACCACACTTACTAAGAAAATGGCTGAGGACCTTACTGCATATCTTGAAAATGCAGGAATCAAAGTACGTTACCTGCACCATGACATTGACACGGTTGAGCGTATGGAGATAATCCGTGACCTCAGAATGGGTGAATTCGATGTTCTTGTCGGAATCAACCTTCTCAGAGAGGGTCTTGACATACCTGAGGTGTCTCTCGTTGCCATCCTCGATGCAGACAAGGAGGGATTTCTCAGAAGCGAAACCTCACTTATCCAGACCATAGGCCGTGCTGCACGAAATGCTGACGGAAAGGTAATCATGTACGCTGACTCGGTAACGCGTTCAATGGAATACGCGATAACGGAAACCGAAAGACGCCGCAGTCTGCAGATGGAATACAACAGAAAGCACGGAATTGTGCCGAAGACTATAATTAAGGATGTACGTGACGTAATTGAAATTACTTCGAAGAAGAAGGTAAACGGCAGAGATGACGCATCGAAGCTCTCTGCAAAGGAAAAGGCAGCACAGATTGAAATTCTCACTGCTCAGATGAAGGAGGCTGCAAAGCTTCTTGAATTTGAACATGCAGCATATCTCCGTGACAGGATTGCGGAGCTGAAAGGTGAAAAGAAATGAACAATAAGATTGTAATCAGGGGTGCAAGAGAGCACAACCTGAAAAACATAGATATTGAGCTTGAGAGAAATCAGCTCATTGTAATGACAGGACTGTCAGGCTCCGGAAAATCCTCGCTGGCATTTGACACTATTTATGCGGATGGTCAGAGAAGATACGTGGAGAGTCTTTCATCCTATGCGCGTATGTTTCTCGGTCAGGCGAACAAGCCGGATGTGGACAGCATAGAAGGACTTTCTCCTGCCATTTCAATAGACCAGAAAACAACTTCAAAAAACCCGCGTTCCACAGTCGGAACCATTACGGAAATACACGATTACTACAGACTCCTGTTTGCGCGCATCGGTATACCTCACTGTCCTGTGTGTCATAAGGAAATAAGACAGCAGACAGTTGACCAGATAGTTGACAGGCTTATGTCACTTGAAAACGGCACTAAGATTCAGCTTATGGCTCCGATAGTACGCGGCAGAAAGGGCACTCACCAGAAGGAGCTTGAGGCAGCAAAGCGTTCCGGATTTGTCCGCGTCCGCTGTGACGGCATTATGTATGACCTCTCTGAGGAGATAAACCTTGAAAAGAACAAAAAACACAATGTCGAGATAGTTGTTGACCGTCTTGTTATAAAGGAGGGTATCGGTTCAAGAATTGCGGACAGTCTTGAAACTGTAAATTCACTTTCCAAAGGTCTTATTCTTGCAGATGTTGTCGGTGACAGGGAAATAATGTTCTCTCTGAACTATTCATGTCCTGACCACGATATTTCAATAGATGAACTGACTCCGAGAATGTTTTCATTCAACAATCCTTTCGGAGCATGTGAAACATGTACCGGACTCGGTGTTTTTCAGAAAATAGATCCGGACATCGTTGTTCCGAACAGGGATCTGAGTATTCTTGACGGCGCAATTCATGCATCGGGATGGAACTCACTTACACCAAGCTCGTTTGCTATGATGTACTACACGGCAATTTCAAAGGAATACGATGTTCCGCTTGACAGGCCGGTAAGCGAGCTTACTGAGGAGCAGCTCAGCCTCTTCCTTTACGGCACAGGCGACAGGCCTCTTACACTCAACCGTGCCTCAATATACGGCGGCGGAGTTCACAGGGCTCCGTTCGAAGGTGTTATAAACAATCTTTACCGCCGTTACAAGGAGGGCGGTCCAAACTACGCGAAGGAAGAAATAGAAAACTACATGACTGAAAAGCCGTGCCCTGCATGCCTCGGAAAGCGCCTTAAGAAGGAAAGCCTCGGTGTAACAGTCGGCGGAAAAAATATTGCAGAGCTTTCAGACCTTTCAGTTGATGATTCACTTGAGTTTTTTGAAAATCTTGAACTTAGCGAGAAGGAACTTATAATAGGAAAGGCTGTTATCAAGGAGATAAAGTCACGTCTTAACTTTCTTAAAAACGTTGGTCTCGGATACCTTACACTTTCACGTTCCGCAGGAACTCTTTCAGGCGGTGAGAGCCAGCGTATAAGACTTGCAACGCAGATAGGTTCGTCACTTGTGGGCGTGCTCTATATACTTGACGAGCCGAGCATAGGACTTCACCAGCGCGACAACGACAAGCTCATCGGAACACTGAAAAAACTCAGGGACCTGGGCAACACTCTTATCGTTGTGGAGCATGACGATGACACCATGTACGCAGCAGACCACATAGTTGATATCGGTCCGGGTGCCGGCGTTCACGGAGGAAACATTGTCTTCAGCGGAACCGTTGATGAGCTTCTGAAGTGTGAGGAGTCAGTAACGGGTCAGTATCTCAGCGGAAAGAAAGTAATCCCTGTTCCTGAAACACGCAGAAAGGGAAACGGACATTTCCTGTCTGTAAAGGGCGCTGCGCAGAATAACCTCAAAAACATTGACGTGGACATTCCTCTCGGTACCTTCACCTGCGTAACGGGCGTATCCGGTTCAGGAAAGTCCTCACTCGTAAACGAAATTATATACAAGAACCTTGCTGCAAAGCTCAACCGTGCAAAGACATTTCCGGGCAAGTTCGATGAGATGACCGGACTTGAGCATCTCGACAAGGTAATAGACATAGACCAGTCACCGATAGGCCGCACACCGCGTTCAAATCCGGCCACATACACCGGAGTTTTCGGCGATATCCGTGAGCTCTTTGCACAGACAAACCAGGCAAAGCTCAAGGGCTACACAGCCGGCAGATTTTCATTCAACGTAAAGGGCGGACGCTGCGAAGCCTGCGAGGGCGACGGCATTCTCAAGATAGAGATGCATTTCCTTCCTGACGTATATGTGCCGTGTGAGGTATGCAAGGGACACAGATACAACAGGGAAACCCTTGAGGTTAAGTACAGGGACAAGTCAATCTATGATGTTCTTGAGATGACAGTTGACGAAGGCGTTGAATTCTTTGCAAATATACCTAAGATTGCAAGAAAGCTCAGAACCCTTCAGGAGGTAGGACTCGGATATATCAAGATCGGCCAGCCTGCAACAACTCTTTCAGGCGGTGAGGCGCAGCGTGTGAAGCTTGCAACAGAGCTCTCCAAACGCTCAACCGGCAAGACTATCTACATCCTCGACGAACCGACCACAGGACTTCACAACGCAGATATTCACAAACTCACCGAGGTCCTCCAGAGACTCGCCGACGGCGGAAACACAGTCCTCGTAATCGAACACAACCTCGGCCTCATCAAAGTCTGCGACCACATCATCGATATCGGCCCTGAAGGCGGCGACAACGGCGGCAGAGTAATCGCCACCGGCACCCCTGAAGAAATAGTAAAATGCAGAAAATCCTATACCGGACAGTATCTGAAGAAATATCTGAAATAAAAAAACAAATGCCGCCCCGGCCGGGGCGGCATTCTCAATTTATTTCTTTTCAGATTTCAGACTCTCAGAACCATCTTCTGAGAACACTGATTACCTTCTTTGCAATCTGTGTTGCATAATTCTTCTCAGAAACTCTTGTTTCGGTTACACCGACAGCTACGCTGACAGCCCCCTTTTGGTACAATAATAAGTAGTTCAGAACACAACAGATAAAGTTGTAGACGAACAGG
>JAZUIH010000102.1:0-7146 GCA_045642145.1 Oscillospiraceae bacterium
TTTTCCTTCACCTTCAAGTGATTTTTTCTCTGCGAGAAATGTAGTATATACAGAACCTGACAGACCTGCTTTTTCAAATGCGGTAATCTCTGTTTTTTTACCGTCAGCCATCACTTCCGGAACATCACTGTACTCACCGTCAATTTTAAGATACGCAGAATAAACTCCATCACTGTATGTATGGTTAAGTATTTTTCCATCCAGTCTGTACATATCTGAAGGAGCTAACAGCATAAGCAGTACGGCAGCTAAAACTGATACCATAATATTCATTTTAATTCTCCTGCCTTTGATTTAAAAATAACAGCTTCAAGTGATGCGTCATGCATTATACTTTTCCCTGAAACCATACTGCTGCTGACGGGCTTTTTCGATTTTTCAACAATTATGCTTCCATGCTGTTCAAAAATCGATTTTCTTACAAGTGAAAGAACTTTTTCTTCTGTCTTTTCACATTCATCAGAAAATTTTCCAAGCATATCCGCATTATTTTCCGCAGAGGATACCACAGAAGCAATCAGCCGTCCCAGCCTTTCAGTTTTGTCCGGAGAAATCTCCCCTGTCACGGACATTCTGTTAAGAAATTCAATATCCTCACGCAGCTCCTCTGCCAGTCTTCTGAAACCGGTAATGCATTCTGCTATATCCTCACTGTTGTAGTTAATTTTATTCATATTAGCCTTTCATATATATCTCAGAAGGAAAAATCCGAAAGCGCTTCCTCATCTGAGACAGTATCTGTATTTTCAAGAGTGCTGCGAAATCTCCCGGTAACCTTCCCTATATACCGTATACTGTCATCAAATGATGATGTGAAAATTCCGGAGGATTCAGACACCCAGTTTTTTCTTATTTCTTCGTTTATAACTGAAAGCTCTGACAGAAGCTGTTCATATCTTTCATAACTGTTCATATATATCTCCTGAAAAAGATGAAATTCTTTTTTCCGACTCTTCATACTCCCTGCTTATTTTTTCAAGAAGAACCGAATACTCCATAATTATGTTTCCGCATTCGGTCATTTGCTTTCTGCATTCTTCAGAATCTATTCTGTCCGTTTCATCCTGCCACATAAGGCCTCGTTTTCTGAGTTCAGCAGCAGCATTTTTCAGTGATTCAGAAGAAACAATTAAATTTCCCATATTCATATCTCCCCGTTTCTGTCATTCAGTTCTTCCATGCACTGCATAAGCTTAATGTACATTCTGTCTGTATTCTCAGCAGCAGCATCGGCAAACGGTGACTCCCCGCATTCCGATACAGCCTCTTTCAGTATCCTGAGCTGTGCAAGTCTCTCTTCCATTCTTTCTGAAAATTTATTTATATTTCCTGCCATGAATTGCCTCCTCTAAACAAGCATCAGTCTGGTTCCGCTGACTACGCCGTATTCCTCAAGTGCGGATGAAGGATTAAGCGGATTTTTTATCCCGGCTGCATAGAGAAATTTTTCTCCGTCACGAAAAAGAAAATCCGCCTTTTCGTATTTTCTGACCTGTTCAGCAATTTTCTCCGCAGCGTCTCCTGCAGTCATTTTTATATCAACGGCAAAATCATATTTTCCCGAAATCAGAGGACAGATTACATCTACATTTATCATTTTACTTTTCATAAGAATAGCCTCCGGCTGTACCGGTAATATCTTCACCTGATATTTCACCATGTCCGCCTCTGATATATCTGAACATCCTTCCCGAAAGCTTTTCTGCAAGTTCAGCACGGTCCTCATCATCCACAGCAGCACTCAGAACATATTCAGTCTCTGTAATTCCCGCTGCCGTAATATACAGCAGAAATTCTCCGGTGCAGTAAACCCAGCTTCCGGCATTTTCCTCTGCAAATGCAAGAGGTGCGCTGTACACTGCGTTCAGCATAACTTCCATACCGCTTTCCGCAGCAACTGTATCTCCGGATAAAGTTACAAAGCCTTTTCGGTGAAGTCCGGAGGAAATCTCGTCATATTCTCTGCAGTCAATATACAGATTTCCGAATTTCTGCTCAAGGCTCTCAGGATTTCCGAAAAGATCGAGCATAAGAACAAATTCATTCTTCTTAAGTCTGTAAGAAATACTCATGATATTCCCTCCTCCTTTACAGTTTTGTAATAGTAGTTCTTCAGTTCCGGAGCATAGTTTCTTGAAAAGAATATTTTCTGATTATCCTTAAGTACAATTGTTTTATCCTTAAAATTTATCGTACTGATAAATTTCATATTTATCACATAGCTTCTGTGAATACGTATAAAATACTCAGGTGCTTCCTTCATAACTGCATCAAGTGAATCATAAAATTCATACGACTGTGCTTCAGTATGAAAGGTTATTCTCTTGCTCTGAACCTCTATCATATAAATATTCGGAAAGGACTCGCAGTAGTCTACGCCCTTTATTTTGAAATGATAATCCGGTCCCCCTGATAAATTCAGCTGTCTGGTGTAATCAGCATAAATCTCATCAATTACACGACCTGTGCTGTTCTCATCAAAACTGTCAAGCACTATGCCCGCAGGTCTGAGCGAAGGTGAAACAGCATCAAATATTTCATCCGCACTGCGAAGAACAAGTACTGTATAACTGTTTTGTTCAAAGGAACTGATTAATCCTGAAACCTGATATATACATTCATCCTTTCTCAGCATAAAAAGAGCTGAATCATCTAGTCCGGCCGCCATATCCGCAAGCACTGCAGCACTGTCAGCAAACTCTCCTGCAGCAATCATCCGTTTGTTTTTACTTATATACGAACTGCATTTTTCATTAAGAGCCTGCCCTTTTTCCCTGTCACTGCTGTATATCAGTAAACTTAACATCCCGCACCTCCTCTGCTGTTTTCTGAAAACAGTCTGTAAGCATCATATTCAGCAGCATTACTTTCTTCCGCCCCTGATACAAAATACACCCCAAGTCCCTGTCCGCCCTTCAGAAACTTTTCCGTTACAGCCGCCTGACTCTCATTTCCGCTCTTATAAATAATACTGCAGAAAGATGACATACTGCATATAATAACAGTTACTCTTTCACAGTCAGAAGCTCCGGATATTTTTCTGGCCGTATTTCTCCGGGAAAAAATATCCTTAAGTCTCAGAAGCAGAGCAAGTGTGCCCTCTCTTCCGCAGAAATTTTCTGCTCCGTCCACTGCAAAATCCCCGTCACTGCTCCACAGGAGAACCTTTCCTTTTTCAAGATATTTTTCAGCCAGAGAAATAAAGTCACTTACCGTTTCCGCATCTGTAAATTCACAGAAATGCTCTGTACGTTTCCCTTCTGAACTCCCGTAAAATGCATTTATTTCTTCTGAAAATGAAGTCAGTCCTGCATATCTTTCCCTGCCTTTTCCGCTGCAGCAGAGAGCAGACTGAAAGATCATAATTCTTCTGTCACAGGTAATGTATCCCCTGCCCGGATTGCCCGAAATCTCCGTATCAGGACGATTTCCGAGCAGCTCAGTATACTCCGTCCGGTCACTGAGTGTAAATGCAATTACCTTCCTGAAATTCTGTCTCGTTCTCACTCTGATATCGGAAGCCTGTTTAATAGTCAGTACAAAGTAAATTCCGTACTTCGCACATTCTCCGGACAGTCTGCTGAAAAATTCGTCTGAAACCGGGTACATGTCACGGAAAATCTGATAGCCGTCAATACATACAAGCATGCCGGACATGTCATCACACATCTCAGTATATTCTGAAAAATCAGCAGCATGCACTTCAGAGAATCTTCTCTTTCTTCTTTCGGTTTCCGCAGTGATTCCTTCAAAAAACTCTGAAATCTGATGTTCATCCGGAGAATTCATGACACTGTCACAGTGAGGCAGACTGCTTAATGCAGAAAACAGTCCTCCTGAAAAATCCAGAACGGAAAAACGGAACCGCTCAGGTGAGTATGTACAGGACATGTAACACAGCACTGATGACAGAAGCATGCTTTTTCCGCTTCCTGCTGCACCGGCAACCAGTACATTTCCTGTTTCCGTAAAATCAAATTCAGTAAGATACTGCTTCTGGTTTTCAGGATCATCCGTTAAACCGATACGCACTGAAAGTCCGCTGCTGATTTTTCTGTTTCTCTCCCCGGTTAATTCAGAAATATCAATATTGCACGGAAGCGGAGGTTCCCACATTTTTCTGACATTTACTAATCCGTTTTCTCTGCAGAACACGGATATCATCTCCGTAAAATATTCGAGTTCGGTAACTGAAGAGTTTCCGGATTTACCGGATTTACCAGGCAAAGTACCTGTACTGTCAGTCATGCATATTCTGTTTTCAGTTTCATCAGGGCTGTATTCTGCTCCTGAATATCCTGTCTGAATCTGCTCACACATACCTTCCGACAAAACAAAGGCACGTCCGGTGACTTTTATCTCCGCAGCATCTTTTCTTCCCAGCATCTCCATACTGTCGATTCCGTCCTGTACCTTCAGACAGATTCTGAATCCGGAATTGCTTTTTATCTCCTCATCCACCACGCCTGACGGTCTCTGAGTAGCAAGAATAAGGTGCATTCCAAGGCTTCGTCCCACACGGGAAATGCTTACAAGCCTGCTTATAAACTCAGGCTGTTCCTTTCTGAGTTCCGCAAACTCATCACATATGATTATTACATGAGGCAGCGGTTCCGAAACCTTTCCTTCATAATAAAGTTTCATATATGAATCAACGTGACTCACGCCGCTGTCTCTTAACAGTACCTGTCTTCTTTTTATTTCTGCAGAAAGCGAAACAAGAACACGCCCGCTTTCATTTCTGTTATCAGAAAGATTGGTAAGCACTCCTGAAACATGAGGAAGATTTTCAAAAACCCGCGACATTCCGCCGCCCTTGTAGTCTATAAGAACAAAGGATATCTCATCCGGACTGTATCTGAGAGCAAGAGAAAGAACAAGAGTCTGAATAAGCTCAGACTTTCCTGAACCTGTAGTTCCTGCAATAAGACCATGAGGTCCGTGTCCTGATTCATGAAGGTCAAGATAAAAGGGTTTTCTGTTCTCTCCGGTACCGATAAGAGCAAGTATGCCCTCTGCCGCTCTTTCTCTGCGGCATACCGGTACAGTATCCTCTGTATCTTCATACATTCCGGAAAATTTAAGTTCTGAAGGGACCGGAAGCATATGCACTGACGTCTCCGCATCAGCTGCCCTCAGCCTGAAATACGATGCTGCCGTATCAGACGGAACAGTATCCGGTTCTTCTGTTTCCGCATGAAAACGACTGTATCTTCCGGTAATACTCAGACCTGATTTGTCAGATGCACTGCACATTACAAATGTAATCCCTGCTTTTTCATCTGATTCGTAATAATGTCTGAGCAGGTTGTCTGTAATTAATTTTTCATCCGTACAGAAAACAACGCAGTGTGTCCTGTTTTCATTTCCATTCATATTCAGACGAAGCATACCGCTGAGATATCCGCACACTGTTTCTGCTGTATTCCGGTTCTGAGAGCATAATCTGACTGTTCTGTCCTCCGTCCATACATGTGGCAGCCACTTTACGCTCTCAAGTTCACTGTATTCATTTTCTCCGAGAAGAAAGCAGAGCTTTACTTCATCAGGACTGTGAAATGCAGAAATCTTTACAGCCATTCCCCTGATAAATGAGACGACTGAATCATATCCGCCATTTACGAAATAAAGCTTTTCATCCTTAAAATTTACTGTTACAGGAATCCTGTCAGCATAGTGAAATTCTTCAGCAAGCTGATTTATTTCCGGACCGCATTCACCTCTGATACGTATAAATCTGCTGAAATCAGCATTTCCTGTACATAGCATCAGCTTCATAAAATCATCATCTGAACGTCCTGATATTTTCTGACAGTGCTCCCTGTACATGCTTACTGCTCTTGCAGCACTAATATATTTTTCACAGGCGAATTTCCGGTATTTTTCCTGCTTTTCTTTTATAGAATCAGCATAAACTGAAATATATTTTTCTCTTTCAGCCTCCGAGTTTTTCTGATCTGTACGTTCTGCAAGCGATTTTGCAATCAGCCATGAGCCGGTTATAAGACCGGTTCCGCCTGCAAAAAATGATGCTGTTACCGGAAGGGGAAACGAACCGCTTACTGCAGCTGCAGCGGAAAGAACAGCAGATGCCGGCACTGCCGTTTTCAGAATATCTGTAATTCCCCGTCCGGATTTTTCTGTGTTTTCTTCTGAAAATGGATGTATTTCTGTTATGAATTCATTTTCATCAGCCGGTCTGCCGCGCATAATCACAGTCTGTTCGTATCTGTTTTTTCTCCCGTATTCACTGCTGTAACATGTATCTGCACTTTCGAGCCTGCATTTCAGTACTCTTGAGTCACTGAGTACTGAAATAACATCTCCGTTAAAAACTATCTTAACTCCGTAAATCCATACAGTATCAAACTGCTCAAGCTGTCTCGTTCCTCTGTTAAGAATACCGTTTATATAAATACCGTTCCCGCTGAGATTTTTTATCTCGTATCCTTCTGCATTGCTTACAATCTCAGCATGTTTTCTGCTTATATATTCACCTGATGCCACAATATCAGATGAACTGTCACTGCCGATTGTTATCTTTTCCTGAAGCAGATATCTTCTGAAGCATGACCCGTTCCTGCTTAATGAAGATACAAATAATGCCCCTGACAGTACTGTGCCTTTTATCTCGATCTCAGTACATATTCCGTCCTCAATTATGTCATTTCCGGTTACCAGTATATTTCTGTCATTAACTATGCGCCAGCCGTGTTCGCATCTTCTGAATACAGCAGCACATTCCTTTTTCCCTGCCGCTGCTGAAATATCCCGGCAATATTCTGCTGTATCATCCGCCGGAAGTATAAATTCTGTTACTCTTTCCCTGATATTCAGATATATTGTATAGTACATATTTTCCTGCCTGTCTCTGTATCGGTTTTCCCTGTACTATCCTGATATCATAAACATTTTCTATATTTCGTTAAGAAAGCGCTGAAATACATCTATAATTATACCATATTGTTCTGTTTCATTCCATTATCAGATTTTCCAATTCATATCCATATATTTTATTTCTTTTCGGTATTTCTAGGCTTTTGTTATGAAAAAAGGCATATCCGCTCTGATGCGAATATGCCTCTTTTTATTTAAATATTATCTGCTCTATAACGCCGAACCATTCCCTGACCCAGTAGGTCGGAA
>JAZUIH010000103.1:0-12936 GCA_045642145.1 Oscillospiraceae bacterium
TTTGAAAATCAGTGATATGTATAAAATAATCACTATACATAATATTATACACGAATTAAATGATGAATTCAAGACTTTCTGATAAACAATTTGATTTTTAATGTAAAATGCCATGTGAAACCTGATTAAATCAGGTCCTGCGAAAAAACTGCACGCATATTTGCGTATCAGTTCTGCTAAGGGATTTCAGGGGGCATTCGAATACAAGGTAAGATTTTCAGACGGTAATCTGCATACAGGAAAGTGGCTCAAAATGTGCATTTATACAAAATGGATTCATGAATCCAAAATATTTATATAAACTATTGACAGTGCTTGTTAACGGTGATATACTGTGTACATAAGATAAGTTATGGCTTTGATTCACTGACTTATCTTTATCTGACCTAAACAACTAGTTAACATTTCATTCTTCAGTCTCAGCACATTTTTCACATCGTAATTCAAGCGGATTTATCTTTCATTTCACTACTCATTAATATAATAGTAAAAAATTTAATTATTGGGCAAACTTGCTGAAAGGCAAGGACGCAAAGCTAACGGGTCTAAACCGAATAAAAGGGTATGACAGCCAGCTGCACAATTTTTAAACGAACCTTTGAAACGGACGTTTATGGTTGGAAAGAAAAAGGCTGATACCAGAGTATCAGCCTTTTATTATTTTTAACGATTACATTACTGAGTAAATAAAACAGGAGGAATCGACATGAGGATATTTGCAAAATTTATCAGCGGACTTGTTTCTGCTGCCCTTGCATTAAATTTTGCAGCGCCAGCTGTTAATATTGCAATGGCTGCGGCGGATGATAGCATCGAAAGTTTAAGTGAAGTTATCAAAAACGGTCTTCTGAATTACGAAAAAGAGATTGATATAAGCAAGTTTGAAATTGATCCGAAAACAAGTGACGGAGTTGCACGTTTAAAGGATGTGCTGACTTATGTAGCGAAGATTCCTGAACTGTTTGGCGTTGAATATGAAAAAGGCTTTAAGGTTTCTTCAGTAGCCGGACCAAACGGTACTATGATAGCCAAGGCTCTTAAGATTACATATACAAACACCAAGGAGGAAGGCGATGCTCTTCTTGCTGAACTTAACGCAAAGATTGATGAAGTTATAGCTGAGAACATCACTCCGGGAATGACAGAGCTTCAGATGGCTCTCAAGCTTCACGATTATATAGTACTTAATACGGTTTATGATACAGCAGGAACTATTCCGGACAGAAACAAGGGTGCGTCAGCGTATGACATTCTTATCTGCGGAAACGGTGTCTGCGAAGGATATGCACAGGCATACAACATGCTGCTTGACAGAGTGGGCATGTCATCAATAATGGTTACAAGCTATGAAATGAATCATGCATGGAACCTTGTTAATGTAGACAATGAATGGTATCATGTTGATGCTACATGGGATGATCCTGTTCCGGATGCGCAGGGTATGGTAAATCACAAGTATTTCCTTCTTTCAGACAAGGAAATCCGTACAGAAAGTGACAAGCGTGCCAGAATTCATCATTCCTGGGACAGCAAAGGCCTCCTGGCTACTTCAACTAAGTATGACGACGCGTTCTGGAGCGGTGTAGGCACAGAAATATTCATCAGAGGCGACAGGTGGTACTTCGTAAGCGAAAACGGCGAATACAGTACTTATGTTGAATCCACCGGTGAAGTAAATACATTTGTAAGCGTCTGTGAAGAAAAATGGTATGTATGGGGTGAAACCACTCAGTTCTGGGCAGGAAAATATGCCAGCCTCATAATTTCAGGCGACAAGGTTTTCTTCAACACACCGACTCAGCTTTATGAGATGAATCTGGACGGTTCTGAAAAGAAGGGTCTTAAGTACGTTGATCCGTATTACAAGAACCCTGAAGGTCCTGAAGGATATCTGTATGGTATGCGTCTTATTGACAATAAGATTTACGGCGTAATCAAGAAGGCTCCTGATGAAGACGGTGAGTTATACGAATTAATGGATGCAAATTTCCAGGGTAAGGTTTCAGTTGTTGATACACTTCTCTGCGCAGTTGCTGATATGAAGGACGGCGAATCACAGTCTTTCAACATGGAGACGGAGTCAATCCTCCCTAAGGAAGCTATAGAGGCTATAAGGGGAAAGAATATTACAATATCACTTAACCTTGACGGTTACAGCTGGAACATCGCAGGTACTGATGTAACAGCGGAAAAGAATACAGCAGAAGATCTTAATCTTGAAATCAGACAGGATCAGGGTGTTATTCCTGAGAAGATGATTTCAACAATATCAGGTTCACACAGCACAGTCGTTGAACTTAATCTTCAGCATGACGGTCCTTTCGGACTCAGAGCCGGCATCGACTACGATCTTGGCCAGCAGTTTGAAAACAACACAGCTGTTCTTTACTACTACAATCAGGCAGAATCAAGAATGGATAAGATTGATACTGCAGTGGTTGATACCAGTGGTAATTTAAGAATAGATCTCGAGCACGCATCAAGTTACGCAGTAGTATTGCGTGAACCGCCTGCTCCGGAAGACCCTGTGATAGGAGAAGAAGGCAAGCCGCCGAAGGATCCTGGAACAGAGGAAATAACAGCTCCTGAACCTCCGGAAACTCAGATAAGCAACGGATTACAGGTTGAGGAAGTTCGTCTGGGCGATATTAATAATGACTGTATAATAGATCTTACAGATTTATCATTACTCTCACTTGCATGCCTGGGAGAAAAAACTTTATCAGAATCTCAGCAGAAATCAGCTGATGTAACACGCGACGGAAAAGTCACTCTCGCAGATCTGGCGACCATGAGACAATACGTAACAAAGGTCATAATGGAATTCTGATACAGATTAACATGATATTTTCAAACAAATAGTGTTTTTCTCATATTTCCTTGGGAAACGCCCCTGCTCAAAAAGCGGGGGCGTTTTCTTGCCCTGCAAACAGAAATGAGCGTAATCACCAAATGAACGTGTGCTGAGTTAACGTAATTTATTTAAAAAAACACCGGTATTCTATTGACAAGTAAGTGTAAAAGAGTTATAATTGTAAAGGCTTAAAACTTTACAAACTACTGCTGATTCTGATCTGATTCAGGGATTCGGCAGCTTACAGGAGACATATGTATGGCGAAGAACCTCGATTATGCAATGCTTCTTGATTTTTATGGAGACCTTCTTACAGAAAAGCAGCGGGATATCATGCAGCTTTACTATTTTGAAGATCTGTCGCTTTCTGAGATAGCGGAAAACGAAAATATTTCACGTCAGGGCGTGCATGATGCGATAAAACACGCTGAACAGTACCTTGATGATTTTGAGGAGAAGATTGGTCTTTTCAGAAAAACGAAACTGTTCCGCGATATGATCAGCAGCATAAGAGAATGCACTGCCGAATACAGCGCAAGATACGGCTATCAGAAAAATTTATCTGAGTACGCCGACAAAATAATGAAACTTATCGACAAGAGTGAGGAACTCTTTAAGTAGTATCATATACAAAGGAGGCTTCTTAATATGGCATTTGAAGGTTTATCTGATAAACTGAATAACGTTTTCAAACGTCTGAAGTCACGTGGAAAACTTACAGAGGCTGATGTAAAAGAGGCCATGAGAGAAGTACGTCTTGCTCTTCTTGAAGCGGACGTAAGCTATAAGGTTGTTAAGGAATTTGTAGCAAAGGTATCAGAGAGAGCAGTCGGAGAGGACGTTCTCAAGAGTCTTACACCTGCTCAGATGGTTGTTAAGATTGTAAACGAGGAGCTCTGCAGCCTTATGGGCAACTCAAACGCAAGGATTAACATGCCTTCAAAACCGCCGTGTGTCATTATGATGTGCGGACTTCAGGGTTCAGGTAAAACAACACATTCCGCAAAACTTGCAAGATATTTTAAGGGACAGGGTCACAGACCGCTTCTAGTTGCCTGCGACATCTACAGACCGGCCGCTATTGACCAGCTTAAGATTGTCGGAGAAAAGGCCGAGGTAAAGGTCTTTGAGATGGGACAGACTGATCCGGTAAAGATTGCAAAGGAAGCAGTTAAACATGCTAAGGATTACGGCCACGATATCGTTATTCTTGATACGGCCGGCCGTCTTCATATAGATACTGAGCTTATGGATGAGCTCAAAAACATCAAAAAGGAAACTGATCCAAGCGAAATTATGCTTGTTGTCGATGCTATGACAGGTCAGGACGCTGTAAATGTTGCAAAGTCATTTGATGATGCACTCGGAATTGACAGTGTGCTTATGTCAAAGCTCGATTCAGATACAAGAGGCGGTGCGGCACTTTCTGTACTGTCTGTAACAGGTAAGCCGATTAAGTTTGTCGGCATGGGTGAGAAGCTCGATGACTTTGAGCAGTTCCATCCTGAAAGAATGGCTTCACGTATCCTGGGCATGGGCGACGTGCTTACTCTCATCGAAAAGGCTGAGAGTGCAGTTGACCTTAAGGATTCAGAAAAGCTTGCAAAGAAGTTTACTGAAAATACCTTTGATATGGAAGACCTCAGAAGCTATCTTCTCCAGATTCAGAAGATGGGTTCAATCAAGAGCCTGCTCTCAATGCTTCCTGGTATGGGAGACAAGGTTAAGGACATGGACGTTGATGAGAGACAGTTCCAGCGAATTGATGCAATCATCACTTCAATGACACCTGCAGAACGCGCCAAGCCTTCAATTATCAATCCTTCCAGAAAGAAGCGTATAGCTGCCGGAAGCGGTATGAAGGTTGAGGACGTAAACAGACTGCTCAGACAGTTTGAACAGATGCAGAAGGTTATGAAGCAGTTCGGTAATTTCGGCAAGGGAAAAGGCCCTATGTCAGCAAAGCGCATGAAGAAGCGTATAGCAGGCATGAACCTTGACAAGATGCCTGATATGCCGGCAGATGCAGGACTCCCTGCAGATTTTCTTAAAAAATGATATTTTTGCATTATTGCATTAATATACAAGCTTAAACTTTATTCGGAGGTGAAATTAAAATGGCAGTAAAGATCAGATTAAAGAGAATGGGTGCTAAGAAGGCTCCTTTCTACCGTGTTGTTGTTGCTGATTCAAGATACCCAAGAGACGGCAGATTTATCGAAGAAATCGGATATTATGATCCAACTAAGACACCAAGCGTTATTAAGATAGACACTGAAAAGGCTGACAAGTGGATCAAGAACGGTGCACAGCCAACTGAAACAGTTAAGAAGCTCATCAAGAACGCTCAGGCTTAATTGATTGATTTATCTTTCGGATACAGACTTAACGTCTGTATCTTAAAGATCAGATCGTTTCATGTGTTATTAGTAGCGTGAGAAGTCACGCTATTGTTTTTTATAAGGAGAAAAAATATGAAAGAACTGCTTTTAGCGATTGTAGAAGGTCTTGTAGAGAACAAACAGGAAATTACAATTTCAGAGGATGCTCCTAACGAAGAAGGCGTAATTGTTTTCCATCTCCACGTAGCACAGGAAGACATGGGACGCGTTATCGGTAAGCAGGGAAGAATAGCAAAAGCTATCAGAACTGTATTACGCGCAGGTGCAGCAAGAAACAACGCTAAGGTTCTTCTCGAAATTGAATAATTTCGGAACCGGGCGATAATTTAAAGAAGAAAACAATACTGCCAGACTAATTTTTTGTGGTTATTCTGGCAGTTTTTTTGATAGAAACGGGTGGTATTATGTCAGATAATTTTCTTGAAGCCGGAAAGATAGTAAATGTACATGGCCTCAGAGGTGAGGTAAAGATAATGCCGTGGTGTGACGGTCCTGATTTCCTTTGTGAATTTGACTGGCTTTATCTTGACAGGGAAGGAAAAAAGGAACTTGAGGTTCAGAATGCTCGTGTATTTAAGAACATGGTTATAGCCAAGTTTGAGGGCATTGATACAGTTGAGGAAGCTGAGAAGCTCAGGGAAAAGGTGCTCTATATCTCAAGGGAGGACGTTGAGCTTGATGAGGACACGTACTTCATAAAGGACCTCATCGGCATAAAGGTATCTGATGCTGACACGGGCGTTGAATACGGAGTTATAAAGGACGTATTCCAGACCGGCGCAAATGACGTCTACACAGTAAAAAATGACGAAAAGGAATATCTTGTACCGGCAATAGCTGACGTTGTTGTAAGTACGGATATTGAAAACAGAACAATGCTTATCAGACCTCTGAAGGGACTTTTTGATGATGAAGATTGAGATAGCTACACTTTTCCCGGAAATGTGTGAGGGAGTTCTTGCCGAAAGCATAATAGGAAGAGCGAGAAAAAAAGGCGCAGTGGATATTTCATGCCGCAATATACGTGACTATACAACTGACAGACACAGAAGAGTGGACGACACTCCTTACGGCGGCGGTATGGGAATGGTTATGCAGGCAGATCCTATTTTCAACTGCTATTCCGCAGTCTGCGAGGAAATGGGTGAAAAGCCGCATACGATATATATGTCCCCGAAGGGAAGAGTGTTTACCCAGGCCAGGGCAGTTGAACTTGCTTCATACAGAAATATACTTATAATCTGCGGCCACTATGAGGGCGTTGACCAGCGCGTTCTTGACGAGATAGTTGATGAAGAGATTTCCATAGGTGACTATGTGCTCACAGGCGGCGAACTGCCTGCCCTTGTTGTCTCGGATGCAGTTGCAAGAATGTGTGAGGGAGTGCTTTCTGATGAGCTGTGCTATCAGGATGAAAGCCACTTCAACGGCCTGCTGGAATACCCTCAGTATACAAGGCCGGAGGAATGGCACGGGGTCAGGGTTCCGGATGTTCTCCTCTCCGGACACCATAAAAATATAGAGACATTCAGGTTTGAAAAAAGTATCGAAATCACCAGAGAACGCAGACCGGATATGTATGAATCTTACATAAAAAGCCATGATATGCCACGCAAAAAGTAATGTTGAATATATTATTCTGTTGAATGTTAGTAGTGTTTAATAAAAATTCGTTAATATCGACAAAAAGCGGACCAATAAATAAATTAAGCATAATCAATACATAGAAATTTCGGTTCAAAAGCCATTATATACAGTTTTATGCGTTGACTATCTAAAGAATAAACTGTATAATAGGGTTAAAGGTAATCGACATGTTACTGTTAATAGGTTTGAAACAGCTTCAGCAGTTCAGAGAATGCTTTTGCGGTTTCTATTATCAATAAATAAAAAATATTTTATGAGGAGAGTATAATAATGTTTGTAAAAGAAGTAATGGTACAGAACCAGGTAGGACTTCACGCAAGACCAGCAACATTTTTTATCCAGAAGGCTAATGAATTCAAGTCATCAATCTGGATTGAAAAGGAAGAACGCAGAGTAAACGCTAAGAGCCTCTTAGGTATTCTTTCACTTGGTATTGTTGGCGGCACATCAATCAAGATCATTGCTGACGGTGCAGATGAACAGGTAGCAGTTGAAGCTCTTGTAGATCTCGTAACAAACGGATTCAGCGAACAGGCTTAAGGATAAACAGAATACTCATACGTAATAAAAAGCGGACTTGCACAGGCAGGACCGCTTGTTTCATTTACAGGTAAAAAAGGAGAGGTAGCAAATGAGCCTTGTAAAATCATCACTTGAAAACTTTAAAGTAAATCCGGTTGAGCTTATAGGCAGCGACTGGTATCTTATAACACCGGGAACATCGGTTTCTGACTACAATACAATGACGGCTTCATGGGGAACAACAGGCTTTATGTGGGGAAAGCCTGTATTTACATGCGGTATAAGACCTAACAGATATACATACGAATTTATGGAGAAGAACGAATACTTTACAGTTTCATTCTTTGACCCTGAAAAGTACAGGGATATGCTTTCCTTCTGCGGTTCAAAGTCAGGACGTGACACTGACAAGGCTAAGGAAACAGGAATTACACCGGTGGAAACAGAAGGCGCAGTAACTTTTGAGGAGGCAAGGCTCGTTCTTGTCTGCCGTAAGCTCTATGCTCAGGACATTGACACAGACTGCTTTACTGACAAGGCAAATCTTAAGTGGTATGAAAAGGATCCGTGCCACAGAATGTACACTTCAGAGATAGTTGCGGTTTACGAAAACAAATAAACAGAATTTATCTCCCGGAACCGGATTTTTTCACCGTATTTCCGGGAGATATCTGTATCCGGAGGTAAATATGCCAGATATAAAAGACATTTCATTTATGACAGATGAGGAAATACAGATATATTCACGACTGAGTGAACCGCAGCTGCTCCATATATATGAACCGGGTTCCGGACTGTTTATCGCAGAAAGTCCGAAGGTTATCGAACGGGCGCTTAATGCCGGGTATGAACCTGTGTCAGTGCTTCTTGAAACAAAGGATATCGAAGGCGAGGCTGCCGGTGTAATTGAAAAATGCGGAAGTATCCCGGTTTATACGTCTGATTCTGATTCGATAAAGGAACTTGTTGATATAAAACTCGTCAGGGGTGCTCTCTGTGCCATGAAGCGCCGGGCTCTTCCGGCACTTTCTGAAATCTGCAGCGGTAAAAAACGAATTGCTGTTCTTGAGAATGTTACCAATCCTACGAATATCGGTGCAGCGTTCAGAAGTGCTGCCGCACTCGGCATGGAAGCAGTCATACTTACTGAAGAATGTTCAGATCCGCTTTACAGGCGTTCATCAAGGGTGAGTATGGGCACTGTTTTTCAGGTTCCGTGGACATTTGCACGGAAAAACTGGCTTGACGAGCTGCATGACATGGACTTCAGAACAGCTGCCATGGCTCTTGAGCAGGATTCTGTAAGCATTGACAATGACAGGCTTATGAAGGAAGAGAAGCTTGCAGTAATTCTCGGTAACGAAGGAAACGGACTTTACCCTGAAACAGTGCAGAAAAGTGACTATACTGTCATGATACCTATGTACAACGGTGTCGATTCACTGAATGTGGCAGCTGCAAGTGCTGTTGCGTTCTGGCAGCTTGGTGCAAAGCATCTTCAGGAGCTTTGACCTGCACAGGTTTCCGTGTAATATTCTGAGTGCTGGCGTCGCACACAGTAACAACATGTAATGCTGTAAATCATATTTATTTTGTCTGTGTGAAAGATATATTATGGATTTATACTGTTTTGTTGCAAAAAATAAATTGATGTGGTATAATACAGATATTGTAAATCTGAGAGGATGGTATGATGAAAATTGCTGTATGTGATGATGAACAGTTCTTTCGCGGACAGATAAAGGACTGTATCTCTAAAGTCAGCACAGATTTTACATGTGATGAATATACATGCGGTGAAGATGTGCTTAAGAGCGACGGCGGATGGGATATCATATTTCTTGATATCGACATGCCCGGTATCAGCGGCATTGAAACTGCAGAAAAACTCAGGGAAAAGGGCTGCGAGTCGGAGATTATTTTCCTGACCAGCCATGTCGAGTTTGTTTATGAGGCGTTTAAGGTGCGTGCTTTCCGTTTCCTTACAAAGCCTATTGATCCTGAAAAGTTCAGCGAAGCTTATAAAAATGCAGTAAAAAGCTGTGAGAGGGAAAAGATAGTCATCGAGTACAAAGGAACTGTAACTGAGCTTTGTATCGAAGATATCGTATATATAGAGTCCTCCGGCGAAGGTACGTTTATATACGACTGCAGAGGCGGATACTGTCAGTCACCTGTTTCGCTTAAGGAGTGGACAGAGAAGCTTCAGAACAATTATTTTTTCAGAATTCACAAGACATATCTTATATCAATGAACTATGTAAGTTCATTTGAGAAAAATACAGTTCAGCTTATCGGATTCAGAGACCCTTTCCCTGTGGCAAGGCGAAGTGCAACTGAGTTCAGAAGCGCATATCTTGAATTTGTTAAAGAAAATGCGAGGATGATGTGATTTTTTTATGAGTATGTACGGTACATTGCCGGAATTTCTTATCTCTCTGGCAATTGAACTGATAAAGCTCATTATAGTAATGAGCGGTGTGTTCGGGTTTGCATTTCACAGTGATAAAAAAAGATATGCAATATGTGCAGGAGTGACGGCGGGTATTGTTGCAGTGCTTTACAAGTTCAGCTTTATGAATGTTGTGACACTTCCGCTGACGGCGGTTTTAATCGCTGCGCTTATAATGATTGGACCGAGAAAGATACGGTTTACGATAATTTCGGAGTTTTTCATAGGAATTGCAGATGAAACACTGAACCTTCTGGTTTCGCGATACTTTGAGAATTATATAGTAAAGTCGTCTTTTACAATTATTCTTGTTTCGATTCTGGCTTACTTTCTGAAAAACAGAAAAAAGCGCGGGATGGATTTTACCCTCGGAAACATGAATCTTTTCTACCTGCTTATTCTGGCACTGGCACAGTTTGTAGTTCTTTTCTATTCAAGCGAAATACGTAATACAAGCGGATTGTCCAAACTGTTTGTTTACATACTGATATGTATTGTTCTTGTAGTTGAAATTGTACTGGTATATGCTCTCAGTCAGAGAAGCTATTACCTTAATATTTCCACTATCAATCAGAAAATGCTTGAAACACAGGAGAATTACTACACAAAGCTTCTTGATCATGAAAATGAAATAAGAAAATTCCGCCACGATGTTAACAATCACTTTATAAGCATAGAGGCACTGATACAGGAAGGAAGGTATCAGGAAGCCAGTGAGTATATCTCGAATCTTAAGGAAGCATTTATCAACACAAATCCTGAGATAAAGACAGGAAACACAATAGTAAGTGCAATTGCAAGCGACTGTGCATCAAGATTTCCTGATGCGGAGCTTGAGTGGAACGGCATGATACCTGAGGAACTTATGATATCCAAGGTTGATATCTGTACCATATTCTCAAATGTTCTCAGCAATGCCTTCGAAAACGCAGTGCTTTCCGAAAATGAAAAAACAGTAAATGTAAAAATAGAAACGCTCAGAAACAATATGATTGTAACTGTTGCCAACAGTCTCGGTGGTCCTGTAAAAATGAAGGACGGGGTGTTTGAGACAAGCAAGGAGGATAAGCTCAATCATGGAATCGGCACACAGAATATAAAAAGATGTGTCGAAAAAAACAAGGGAGAAATAGAATACAGCTTTGATGAAAACAGATTCGAAGTGAGAATTATTCTTCCGAATGTACTGAATTTATTTTAATTCTGCCATAAGTAACCAAAAACCGACCGTTTACCCGATTTTTGCTACCGTTCACCGGAACGGTATTGATTTTTGTCTGAATGTGTGTTAAACTTTGAGTATGATTAGTAAAGGGGTGATTATGTTATGTTTAACGTATCTTTATTAAGTCTTGGATGGTTGGATTTACTTAAGGAGCTTTTAGGCTTCAACAACTGATTTTTGTGATTGTCTGGTTGGATTTTGGGTTAGGAAATGCAGAACGGATGCAGTCCGGCTGCTTAAGTGCAGATATCTACTAAAGAAAATAAATAAATTAAAAGCAGAGAAAAGTCTTGTGGTAACGCGGGGCTTTTCTTTGTTTTTATGTGCTTTTCTTTCGACAATACCATGTTATGCCATATTTCGACCGTTTACCCGAATTATGCGACCGTTCACCCGAAACGTATTGAAAGTGGTGATACGGTATGATAAACTATAATTGTAGACAAAAGAAAGATATATAAATGATTATTGGTTTTTATGGTATTGAGGAGCGTGAAGTATATGAAAAAAATATCCTGGATTCTTGTTTGTCCTTTGTTTCTTAACATTATGACATTCATGAGAAGATTTCTGTACGATTCGATTTTTATGTTCGTATTTTCATTTCTGGTATTTTTCCTTTCAATTTACGCAGATGTGGATAAGAACAGACAGACAAAAACTATATGGAATATCCTGACGGCTATTGTTATTTACATGTCATGTGCTTTGTTTGTATTCAATACTGAAGCCATGGGAGGTCTGGCACTCACTGCTATGCTCACACCTGTGATGGCAGGAGCTGCACTGATTTTTATGGTGTCAAGAAACCATATTGGTGAGGCAGGTCACTAAGCGATCAGTACATTTTTATTTTCGGTAAAAATGATAATGATATATTACATACAGCAAAACAGCTCACAGCAATGTGAGCTGTTTTGCTTTTACGGCAGAACCTGAATATTCATAAATGCAGTGAATATTTACTCAAAAATGAATAAATATACATGTATGCTTGACATTTGAATTTAATTGATTATAATAAAATTATGGCGGATTTTCCGGAGGAACCGGATATCTGCTGTACTTTACTGACAGTTAACGGCAGACATATCTGCCGCTTACTATATCATAATTTTCTGCTAATACGGAGGTTAACATTATGGCAAAGAAAGACATTAAAAAAGTCGTACTCGCATACTCAGGCGGACTTGATACATCAATTATCATTCCGTGGCTCAAGGAAAACTACAACAACTGTGAAGTAATCGCTGTTTCAGCTGACGTTGGACAGGGTACAGAACTTGACGGTCTCGAGGAAAAGGCTATCAAGACTGGTGCTTCAAAGCTTTACATAGAACATATCACAGAAGAATTCCTTACAGACTACGTATTCCCTACACTTCAGGCAGGCGCTGTTTATGAAAACAGATACCTCCTCGGTACTTCATTTGCAAGACCAATCATTGCAAAGAGAATCGTTGAAATTGCCAAGAAGGAAGGCGCTGATGCTATCTGCCACGGATGCACAGGTAAGGGTAATGACCAGGTTCGTTTCGAAATGGCTATCAAGGCATTTGCTCCTGATATGGCAGTTATCGCTCCGTGGAGAGAATGGACAATCAAGTCAAGAGACGAAGAAATCGACTATGCTGAAGCACACAATATTCCGCTTAAGATCAGCCGTGAAACAAACTACTCAAAGGACAAGAATATCTGGCACCTTTCACACGAAGGTCTTGATCTCGAAAGCCCTGCAAATGAACCACAGTACAACAAGGAAGGCTTCCTTGAACTCGGCGTTTCACCAGAGCAGGCTCCTGACACTCCAACATATGTAACAGTCACATTTGAA
>JAZUIH010000104.1:0-3995 GCA_045642145.1 Oscillospiraceae bacterium
CCGGTACCCATCTTCGCTGTTGAACCAAGCAGTACTCTTACATCTCCGTTTCTGACTTTCTCAAATAAATCGGATTTCTGCTTTTCGGTCTTTGCATCATGAATAAATGCAATTTCCTTTTCATCAACGCCTTTTTCCATAAGCTTTGCTTTTATATCATCATAAACACAGAAATCGCATTCTTCTTCCAGAGAATCAGCTTCAGCTGCCGAAATCTCATCATTTTCCTTACCGTCTTCTGTTTTCTTACTGCCGTGCGGAACACCCAGATCACAGAAAATTATCTGAGTAAGCTTGTTTTCCTCAGTACGCTTGTATATGTCAAATACTGTGTTTACGCATTGATTCAGCTTTGTATCCGGATTATCTTCAAACGAAGCATCGACAAGCCGCGGATCAAGTCCGAGCTTTCGGCCGTCAGAAGTGATGCGCAGCATATTGTCTATTGTCGGATCAATCTTTCCTGCCTGTACGTCATCAGCTCTGTCAGCAAGCTCCTGAACCAGTTCCTTCTGAAATTCTGTTGCCTCAACATTTATTACATGAGTTTCACATTCAGGAACATCAAGCTTAAGAGTATCAGATGTTCGTACATCTGCAACTTGCTTGAACATTGACATAAGCTCCGGAAGTCCGGTATAGTTTGCAATTCGGGTTCTAAGCTTGAATTTGTTTCCGGCAGGAGCCAGTTCATAGTCTGTTTTCTGCTGGCCGAATACAGCAACCCAGTTATCAAAATTCTGAAGCCCGCGGTCTTTAAGAAAATCATATTCAAGATATCTCATCATGGTATGAAGCTCTGTAACAGAGTTGGAAAGGGGAGTACCGGTAGCAAATACTATGCCTTTTCCGCCTGTTTTCTCATCAAGATACTGACACTTCATAAACAGGTCCATAGCTTTCTGGGATGAAGAATTTGATATACCGGCAACATTCTGAAGCTTTGTTTTTGTGAACAAATTCTTGAACTCATGACACTCGTCAACAAACAGCTTGTCAATGCCCATTTCCTCGAAGGTAACAATGTCATCCTTATCCTTTTTCTGCAGCTTGTCAAGTGCTTTTTCAAGTGATATTTTAGTTCTTTCCATCTGCTTAACATGGAATCCTGAGCCGCCGTGTTCCATAGCGAGTTCTTCAATTCCTTTTGTAATCTCATCAATCTGCTTACGAAGCATCTTTTCCTGTCTTTCAGGTGAAAGCGGGATCATAGACAGCTGGGAATGACCAATAACTACAGCATCATAGCTTCCGGTTGATATTTTTGCAAACAGCTTCTGCCTGTTTTCCTTTTTAAAGTCATTTTTAGTGGCAACAAGAACATTCGCTCCGGGATAAAGCTTCTGGAAGTCATCACCGATCTGTTCCGTAAGATGATTAGGAACTACAAACAGTGATTTGCTGCAGAGGCCGAGTCGCTTGCTTTCCATGGCAGAGGCAATCATTTCAAATGTCTTGCCCGCGCCAACTGAGTGAGCAAACAGCGTATTACCGCCGAACAATGAATGCGCAATGGCATTTTTCTGATGATCATGCAGATGAATGGATGAATTCATATTAGGAAATGTAAGGGCTGAACCGTCATATTCACGCGGACGGATAGAGTTGAAGAGTTCGTTGTATTTCTCCACTAACATATTTCTGCGTTCAGGATCTTTAAAAATCCATTCCTTAAACTGCGCTTTTATCTTTTCAGCCTTTTTCTGAGCAAGCTTTGTAGCTTCATAGTCTATCTCAGTACGCTTGCTGCCGTCAGGGTTTTCGATTCTTCTTGTAACCTTAGGATCTCTCAGGTTAAGTAGTGCTTCCATAATCTGATATGAGTTAAGGTCCTTTGTGCCGTAGGTTTTAGTAGCGGTAACGGAATAATCCTTTGAAGGATTGGTTATATTGAAGACGCCTGTGTAGTCGCTGTACTCAACTCCGATTTCTGTAACGTTACGCATCCAGAACGGATGCTTTTTATCATTTCTCATGGTATCAGGAGTATCAAAGGTTTCATACATAAACTGGTCGTATATCTTAGGATCAAACCATGTTGAGCCTATTTTCACTTCAATATCAGCGGCCTTCAGTGGTTCAGGCATTGCTTTTTCAAGTGCAGCGATATTTTTTTCAAATCTTGAATCAGTGCCGGCTGCTTCTATAGCTTCATTGAGCTTCTGACGGATATCACCTGAAAGATATTCACTTGCAGTCTGGTATGTATCCTTAGTGCCCGGAACCAGGAATATTTCATTATCAAGCTCTGTATACAGCTTTGATCTGCTCATGCCTGTAAGGTTTTCCATGTATCCGAAGTCGACCTTTGCACGTTCAGCCACAGACAGCATAAGAGCTTCAAGTGCAGTTTCAACGTGATCCGGTAATGCAGGAGGACAGATTGTGCGTCTGGTGAAGATATCGGATTTTTCGGTAAGTTCCTTGCCGGAATATGATTTTTCCAGTGATGCAACAAGATTATAGGAAACATCGTCATTAAAATGGCGTTTGTTTGTATTGCTGTGAAGCAGACCGAACTTTTCATAGAAGCTGTCATATTTTTCATTCAGCTTACTCTGCAGCGCTGTTATAACATCATCTGTTTTGTTCTGTTCCTGTGCAGCTATAAGCTCTCTTGTAGTATCGCGAAGCTCAATAAATGCCATGGTTCGCTTATAAGAGGAATCAGTTTTTTCTGCTCTGAGTTCAGTGGTATCTTCATCCTTTTTAAAATATATTTTTTCGTTGTTTACAAAGAAACTGTAGTTTCTCAGGTTAGCAGGCGGTTCAATATCTGAATGGTTTGTCAGATCAAATACCGGGGAAGGAGGCTCCTGAGATATCTGAGCATGAAGCATCTGTACAGCTTCCTTTATGTCAGTTTTCAGATCAGAGTTTTCAAAAGGAACTACCTTTGTACCGCTGCTGAACGGGTTAAGGTCAACAGTAAGTGAACCCAGAATCATTTCCGGATGTTCAAGAAAATAGCTGTTTACAGTAAGATTTTTATCATCCCTGCCTGTATGAACCCACTCAGGAGTTTCAAGCGGCGGCTCTGATCTTTTCTGAAGAAATATAATATCGGATGTTACGTCTGTTCCGGCATTTGCTTTAAAAGCACCTGAAGGAAGACGTATCGCACCTATAAGATCAGCTTTTTCAGAAATGGCTTTTCGGATATCCTCATTTGCCTTGTCGAGTGTACCAGTGGATGTGATAAATGCGACAATGCCACCGTCCTTAACCTTGTCAAGGCTCTGCATGAAGAAGAAATCATGTATCTTCATCGGGATTTCTTTTTTATAATCAAGGTTAAAATCTCCGAAAGGAACATTACCTACAGCAACATCGAAGCTTCCGTCCTGAAACTTTGTCTTTTCAAAACCTTTGTTCTGAATAACAGCGTCTTCATACAGTTTCTGAGCTATTCTTGCAGAAATACTGTCAAGTTCAACGCCGTATATCTGAGAATTGTTTTTCATTTCCTCCGGCATACATCCTATGAAATTACCGGTTCCGCAGGCAGGTTCAAGTATATTGCCGCCTTTGAAACCGAAATTATCAAGAGCTGTGTATATTCCTTCTATGATAGCAGGGGAAGTGTAGAACGCATCAAGTGTGGAAGCTCTTGCTGATGAATATTCTTCAGGTGTAAGGAGTTCCTGCAGCTCCATAAACTCATTTGCCCATGATGAATCGTTTTTATCAAAGGCTTTTGCAAGGCCGCCCCAGCCGACATACTGTGCAAGTATGTCCTTTTCTTCCTGAGCTGCTGTTCTGTTTTCTGATTCAAGCTGTTTCAGAGTTTTAATGGCGTTAATATTATTGTGGAACTTCTCCTTAGGTCCGCCTTCACCGAGGCTGTCATCTGTAATAACATAGTTACGGCTGTTTTCCTGAAGTTCATCAGCAGGTGTTTCTTCATGATTTTCTGTATCCAGTGGGATTTCTGTAAAATGTTCTCCTGATATTTTGATTTTAGGATTTTCAGGTTTTATTTCTTCTGTAGTTAC
>JAZUIH010000105.1:0-19163 GCA_045642145.1 Oscillospiraceae bacterium
ACGCCTTCGTTAAGTCCGGCAGTTGCCGTAATTGTCTTGAAGGTTGAACCCGGACGGTAGAGACCGTCAGTTGCTCTGTTGATAAGAGGATGGCCTTCGCGGCTGAGAACCTCGGAGTAGTTTTCTATGTAGTCGTCAAGTCTGTATGTCGGTGCGGTTGCCATTGCGAGTACGTCGTTGTTTCTTGCGTCAAGAACAACAATTGCACCCGAATTTACATTCTGGCACTCTTCCTCCTCGTTGTTGAGGTATACCATGAAGTCTTCAAGAAGCTTCTGAACGTCACGCTGGAACTTTGAGTCAACCGTAAGTCTTACGGTGTTTCCCGGAACAGCAGGTTCAGTTATTTCAGAAGATATTACCGTAGAATTCTGAACTTTGATTTCGCGGGTTCCGTTTTTCCCTCTGAGAACACTTTCCATGCCCTTTTCTATTCCGCTTTTTCCAACGTAGTCATTCATAAAATATCCGAGGTCACGGAGTTCATCGTATTCCTCAGCGTAGATTGGTCCCACAGTGCCTATTTCGTGAGGTATAACATCCACAACCGGGTTGGTTCTGATTGCGTCCTCAAGAATTTCGATTCCAGGCATTTCGAGGCCGAGCTCCTTTATCTTTGTAACGGCACCTATATCGATATCCTCGCAGAGGGTAAAGTAGTTGCTGAGTGAAAAATCGCGCCGTTTCATTTCGTAGCGGATTCCTGCGATGATTCTTCTCTGCTCGCTTGTGTACGAGCTGTCTATCTCATAGTCAACATCGAATTTGTCCATGCAGTTTTCAGCCGTTGCATATACATTGAGTCCGAGTGACGACTTCAGATAATCAAGCTTGTCCTCGTCATCAGTCGTAAAGTAGAACGGAGCCTGCTTTGAAACCGGAAGTGAGTCATAGTATCTGTAGTTTTCACTGGTGAGAAAATCAGCAATCCTGAGGATAACCTCATTTGCCTTGCGGTTATCCTCAGGAAAAGATGACTTCTGTATTATTACATTGAAACCCAGCTTGTTTTCGACAATCGGTACGCCCTTTGCGTCCTTTATCTCGCCGCGGTTTGCGTGTATCGTCTGTTCTTCAGTGTATATGTAAGGCTTGTCCTGTGCGTAGACTTCTCTGTCAACTATCTGTATTTTCATCAGTTTGACGCCGGCACCGGCGGTTATAACCACAACACCGCAGATTAACAGTGCTGCTCTGAATTTGTCTGTGATAGCGTTCATAGTGATCAGTCCTTTATAAGAGCAGGATTTTCAGCCGGCTCATAGCGCTTTCTCAGGGTAAGGTGTTTTCTTATCAGGCTTACAGCAGGGTATACAAAAACCATGGATACAAGTGTCAGCATAAAAACCGGAAGGGTGTAGTTGAGCAGGAGTATCTGTTCCTTGTCATAGCCCCATATCATGTAAGTGAAGAAATATTCTATGAAAAAGTGAATGGCTGAGTAAACAGCCGTGATTACAGTGAAGTTGAGGAGCGTCTGCCTCAGAAGACGGGTAAAAAGAAGCGCCGTGCAGACACAGCCGAAAATCAGGATAAGTGAACCTGAACCGGTGAGATTGCCTGTTGCGATATCGCTTAAAAATCCGCATATAAATCCTACAACAGCACTGAGAAGCGGATCCTCATTCATCGATATGCAAAGTGCAAGCGGAATGAGAATGTTCGGCTTCAGCGAGCCTCCTGTTGTCATGCAGATGAACATAAGCCAGATAATAACCGAGAAGACCAGCCATCTGATTATGGCAAACTTACGTTTCCTTCTCGATGAGATCATTCTAATAGCCATCTGATTCACCTTTTCCTTCAAATGATGTTATTACCATAACACTTGAAAGTTTTCTGACATCAGCAAACGGCTTTACAGTTGCGTAGTATGAGATACCGCTGTCGGCAGTACCTGTTTCAGTTACTGTGCCTACAAGATATCCTGCAGGGAAGATACCGCTTGTTCCGGTTGTTATGATTGTGTCACCGGCTTTTATGCTGCTGTCCTTTGTTATATAGATTATCTGTGTCAGACCGTCTGCCGCGAATTTGATATCGCCCTCAAGTATGCCTGTGTCACCCTTTTTCTGAACCTTGATACCAACTGAAAGTTCAGGTGAGAGGATACTTCTGACTGTGCAGTATTTTTCGGATATTTCAGTTACAGCGCCTACAAGACCGGCTGATGTAACAACAGGATCGCCCACGGATATTCCGCTGTTGCTGCCCTTGTCTATCATAAATGAACAGAACGGGTCATTTGCAGTATAGGAGAGAACTCTGCACGGTGGTGAGAGTACATAGTCCGAATGGGATTCCTTTATTCCGACAAATTTTTTGAGCTCATCAAGTTCAGCTCTGGTATTTTCATAGTCAACCAGTTCATTTCTGAGACGATTAATCTCCTCCTGCAGTTCAAGGTTTTCATTGTAGTACTTCTTTGAACTGAAGATGTGGGAAGCACCGACAGTAAGAGATTCAGATACAGCCGTTGAGGCGTATCTGAATGGTCTTGCCAGTGTGTTGACGAATTTTGATCCGCCTACAGAATAACCGCTCTGTGCCAGGGAATAAAGCATTATTCCTATTGTCAGTGCAATAAGGCACAGAATCAGTCTGAACTTAATGCTTCTGAAAAAATCACGCATTTTTTACTCCGATCAGTAGTATTTCGGACCGTATTCGCTTATTGCGTCCTCATACTTCAAGTAGTTTTCGATTACCCTTCCTGTGCCCTCAACGACACAGTCGAGCGGGTACTCAGCGATGTAAACCGGCATACCGGTTTCGCTGTTTATAAGTGTGTCAAGCCCCTTGAGAAGTGCACCGCCGCCGCAGAGTGTGATACCCTGCTCGATGATATCGGCTGCAAGCTCCGGAGGAGTCTTTTCAAGTGTAAGCTTGATTGCTTCTATGATTTTTGAAAGGGGTTCAGAGAGGGCCTCCCTGATGTCATCTGATGTTACGGTTATGTTTTCAGGAAGACCGTTAATCAGATTACGTCCCTTTATTTCCATTTTTTCAACTGCGTCGCCCGGATATGCGGAACCAATCTGAAGCTTAATCTCTTCAGCTGTTCTCTCGCCTATAAGCATGTTGAATTTTCTTCTTATATATCCGACGATTGCGTTGTCAAGTTCATCTCCGGCGATGCGGACTGAACGTGCGGTTACAATACCGCCCATTGATATAACGGCTACTTCGCTTGTGCCGCCGCCGATATCAACTATCATGTTTCCCACAGGTTCGGTTACAGGGAGTCCTGCTCCGATTGCTGCGGCCATTGGTTCTTCAATGATGTAAACCTTTTTCGCTCCTGCAAGTTCAGCAGCGTCCTTTACGGCACGGCGTTCAACCGGTGTAACACCGGAAGGGATGCATATGGTTACTCTCGCCTTTGAAAAAAGTGTGCCTTTGAGAGATTTTTTTATAAACTGGGCAAGCATTGTGGTTGTAATGTCGAAGTCAGCAATTACGCCGTTCTTAAGCGGTCTTACAGCAATGATTGAACCCGGTGTCTTTCCTATGATTTCCTTTGCTTCGTGTCCTACGTAGCTGGCGCTTTCATCACGTGTGTTTACGGCAACAACTGAAGGCTCACGAATGATAATGCCCCTGCCCTTCATGTAAATGAGGGTATTGGCAGTGCCAAGATCTATACCAATGTCCTTAGTAAACATCTATCATTCTCCTCTTTGAACAGATAAAATTAGTGTGTGGATTTTTAAATAATTTTTGAGTATAGTGCTGTGACAATAGAATGTGTTTAGTCGATAAATTTTGAAAATACTGCGTAAACAGCTACTGCACAGATGATGCAGAATATCTGGGCGATGCTTACATTAAAAGTAAAGCCGAGAGAGAGTGTAATGATGATGAGATCAAGTGTCAGCGGGGTTTCATGACCGAACCCGAAAGCTGCAGTATGTGAAAGGATACCGCTGTTAGTGTGCTGACTTATATATGCGCCGATAATTATTGCGCTTATAATTAGGATTAAAAATACAAAACCTTTTTTTGAGAGTTTCATTTACCCTTATGTCCTTTCTGAATATTTTTTATTTTATTCCGCGAAAGTACAGCCCTCTGGTAATACCTGAAGGAGCTGATGAGGAGCCTTTCACGTAATCAGTAAATATCTTTTTAATCATATTTTCATTTTCATCAGTAAAGAAAAGTGTTATGAAGTCCATGTTTTCGTAGGCTTCAGGCTTGTCAGCCAGATAGACTGCGTCTGAATTGAAAATTTCGGTGTAGCCTTCAGTACACATTACTCTGAAACTGCGTCCGGTTCTGTCCTTTATGACATGACGGCATCTGCCGCATCCGACAGAGTTTCTGACAGGGCAGTTGACTGTCAGCATAAGCGGAAGTTTTCCGTATGCGATTATGCCCTTTCTGCAGCTGCAGTTTATTTTTTCAGCCTGTGATGACTTAAGTTCGAATGAAAGTGTAAGGTCTTCGGTACCATATCCGGAAACAGTCCCGGCAGCAGCCGAGTTTGCAACGTTGAGTCCGTAGTCGCCGTGAAGCCTGAATCCAAGCTCCTTTCCGGAATGAAGGTATGCAACGTTTGTACACATAAGGTGCTTAAAACCCATATCTGCAGCAGTTTTCAGATCCTTTTTCAGAGCTTCTTCACTGAAAATAAAGCGCGGAGGCTCGATAATAATCTTATCCCTTGTTTCAGACAGTCTGTCTGCATTACGGAGTACCGTAACAAGAGGGAGAATTATGTATTCTGCGGCTGATGTATCAGTATGCTGTAAAAAATCAGCCTTTTCCGCACGGATTCTTATTGCTGGTTTACCGGATTTTTTCTCCGGTTTCCCTGCGGCGAAGCTGTAGTTCTCATTTATTCTGTATGATACAGGGTTTTCTCTCTGACTGTACAGGTTTTCAACCGCTTCGCGTCTCATCTGGTTGAGAACGGAGGCTGGTACTGAGAGACCTTCTTCAGTTCTGATGACATTTCTGCCCTGACTGTAAACTGTGTCTCCGAGCTTTGAAAACTGTTTAAGTATGTCTTCTTCGGTAACGGCTCTGTTTACCGCAGACTCCGGAACAGGTCCGGAAACTGTGCAGGTAAATCCGTCAGTATCCGAGGCGGTTACAGTAACCGGACTTCCTGAGGAAACGGTAACGTCAAAGTTTATCTCTGAAACCTTTCTGTCCTTCCTGTACAGCTGACGCAGGTCAGGCAGCACAGAGGCAGATGACATTACATCATCCCGGTCACGCATTCCGAACATGTTTTTTCTGTTTTCCGTGAAGTAACCGTCCGTAAAGCCGTTTCTTGAAAAAACAGCCTTAAGTGTGTCAGTGTCAGGATTTTTGCCGTCGAGAGCATTTCTGTATGCTGTAACGGCAGCAGCAACATATTCGGGGCGCTTCATGCGGCCCTCGATTTTGAGTGAGTCCACACCGAGATTTTTTATTTCACTTATGTGTCCGGTGAGAGAGAGATCTTTCAGAGAAAGGCAGTGCTCGTTCTGGTTTCCGACAGGTGAAAAAGGAAGTCGGCAGCTCTGCGCGCACAGACCTCTGTTTGCGCTTCGTGAGCCTATCATCGCAGACATGTAGCACTGTCCTGAAACGGACATGCACAGGGCACCGTGAACGAAGATCTCGGTTTCAAGTCCTGCTGATGATATTTCGGAAATCATGCGTCTGCTTGCTTCTCTTGAAATAACTACCCGCGAAAAGCCGAGACTCTTCGCGAACAGTGCACCTGAGACTGTATGAACAGTCATCTGTGTTGATGCATGCAGAGGAATATCAGGTACGATGTTTTTTATTATATATGCAGCACCCGGGTCCTGAACTATGAAAGCGTCAGGGGAGACTGCTGCGTATTTTTTGATTTCTTCGGTAAAGTCACTCAGCTGAACGTCAGTCAGCACTGTGTTTACCGCGATATGAAGTTTTGCACCGTATCTGTGACAAAGCTCTGCGGCATTTTTCATTTCGCTGATATCAAAGTTTGAGGCGTTTTGTCTTGCAGAAAAACTTTTTCCGCCGATGTATACGGCATCTGCGCCGCATCTGAGTGCAGCCGTCAGTGATTCTGTACTTCCCGCCGGAGCAAGTAATTCCATAAATTAAAACCCTTATTTCTTAGATTTTCCTTCAAGCTCTGCAATTCTGCTTTTAAGCGTCTCGTTTTCTCTTAACGCGCTGTCTCTTTCGAGGCGTGCCTTTGATGCCTCATCAGCGTAATTCTTGAGCTGCATGCGGAGATTGTCATTGTCCTCGTTGCAGTGATTCATTTCGTCAAGAGTTGAAAGAGCTGTCATAACAGAAGCGGAGTATACCGATAAATTGGCGTTTACGCTGACAATTTCAGTGATGTTTTTCTCGAGTTTTCTTGCGAGAGCATAAACATATGCCGGTTCCTCTTCAGTAAGAAGAGTGTACTCTTTGCCGCATATCAATACCTTAACTCTGTTCATCTGGCATATTTCCTTTCTGATAAAATGTCAGGGAACTGCAGATTAAGTCAGATATGATTTAATCGTTTTCCCTTAAAATAATGCCGGCTCAGGAAATGACTGGTCTTTTAATGAACCAGTGCCGGGATACAGGTCTGAATTACCATTAAATCCTGCTTCCTTAAAATAAGCCTACATAATTATTATAATATATTTTAGAGTGGTTGCATAGACCTAAAACGAAATTTTTTTTAATTTTTTTGCACAAATTTTTGTGAACTGTCCGGAGGTTGTCAACCCGGGTGAAAACAGGAAATCCGTAAAAAAAATCCCCGCTGCACCAGAGAAATGCAGCGGGTTATAAATTATATTTTATGTTTTATCACGAATTGGTTATACACTGTATGAGATGAAAATCCCTGCGGATTATTCGTTTGTTTCAGCGAGCTTTGCCTTGATTGCAAGGAGATCGTTTGAGTCGATTACGCCGTCAGCGAGAACTTCCTTAACGAGTTCCTTAACGTCTTCCTTGTCCATGCTTCTGATGAGCGGTACAGCAACTGAAGTGATGCTTACGATCTGTGCATCAGTCATATCAGCTGTAGCATCATAAACCTGGTCAACTGCAAGGCTGATGAGTTCATCAATCTTGTGGCAGTGCGGAGCCTTAGGTGCTTCAGGCTTTTCACCCGGTACAGGTGGTTCAGGCTTTTCAGGAGCTTCGCCAGGTACTGGTGGCTCCGGCTTTTCAGGCTTAACGAGTTCAGGCTTTTCAGGCTTGTTAGCTTCGTGTTCAGCCTTTTCAGCTTCTCTCTTAGCTTCGTCTTCAGCTCTCTTAGCTTCTCTTTCAGCCTTTTCAGCTTCGTGCTTAGCTTCGCGTTCAGCCTTTTCAGCTTCTCTCTTGGCTTCGTCTTCAGCTCTCTTTGCTTCTCTTTCTGCTCTCTTTGCAGCTTCAGCTTCTTCGTCGATTACCGGCGGAACAGGAGCTTCAGGAGCCTTAACGTCTTCTGCTTCATCAACTACTGGTAATACAGTAACTGCTTCTTCCTCAACTGAGTCAGCTGAGATAACTGCTGTGTTTGCTGCGAGCATTGCGAGTGCTGAGATACCAGCGAAAATCTTGTTTAATTTCATAATAATTGCCTGTTCTGATTTGTTCCAGAACAGAACCTCCCTTCAGACTTAAATTTTTTTTGATTTGATTTGTTTTAAAAAGAAATTTTTCCGGTTTAATGATTTGTAACTGATAAAAACGATTTGATATAGACTCAAAACTGCAGTTTTTGTTTTCTATGTTACTTAGATGCACGGGGATACAGAAAGGTTCCCGAAAAAAATAAATTTTTTTAAAAATTTTTATGAAAATTTATTTTTCCTTTTCCGGGAACCTTTCTGCGTCTTCCGGAGTCTAATAAGGTAAGAGAAAAATATCGTTTCTCCTGACTGCCTGCAGCACGGCAGATCTGCAGTAAAAGTCAGTTTTTATGATGTTCACCATTTTTATAGTATTGACAGCACTGCTGTTCGTCTGTACAATTATTTGTATCGTACAAACTATCAGAGGTGATAACAGATGTATTCAAAGGAGCAGTTCGCTCAGCTTGTCATGAAACACAGGGAATCGCTTTTCTTTACGGCGAAGTCAATACTCCGTAATGATACTGATGCCGAGGACGCTGTGTGCAGCGCCGTTATGAAGGCGTTTGAAAACTTTGATCAGCTGAGAGAGCTAAATTACTTCAAAACGTGGATTACGCGTATAGTAATGAATGAGGCATACACCATATGCCGTAAAAACAAAAATGTCCAGTCCATGGACGAGATGCTTACCGAGCCTTCGTACAGTGACTACCACGATGAAATGTGGGAGATAGTCAACAAGCTTGAAGAAGAGTTCAGGACTGTAATCATAATGTTCTATTATAATGACATTCCGGTAAAGGAAATAGCCGGGCTGCTCGGTATAGCCCCCGGAACGGTAAAGTCCAGACTTAACCGCGGCAGACAGAAGCTTAAAGAAATGATAACCTTATAGAAGTACCTGAAAGGGTGAGGAAAAAATGAAAACAGATAAATTATTAAAAAAGAGTGCGGAGAACAAAAAGAATCTTATACCGGAAGGATATGAATCAAGACTCAGAAGTCTGCTTGATTCACTTCCTGACGAGGTGCCTGTGTCCGGTGACGCACAGGCTGAGGTAGTCAGAAAAGCACGTCGCTTTGATATTCGCCCGCTTGTATCCGCAGCGGCAGCCTTTGCCGTTGTGGCAGCCGGAGTTCTGGCAGTCAGAAACGGTGTGCAGCCGGCGCTTGACGGAGGCCACGAAAGCGGAAAGACATATGTAACAACAGCTGTTTCAGAGACAACTGCGCTGACAACTTCTGTATCAGTGACTGAAACCGCAGTAACTTCAGATACATCAGAGTCAGTCACTTCTGAAACATCAGCTCCGGTACAGGAGAAGCCTGTTTCTGAAAGAGTAAATGAGCCGGCGCATCCGTCGGCGCCTGTTTCCGTTCCTGCAGTACATGAGGAAAAGCCGCCGGTTTCTCCGGCAGCTCCGGATGACGTACCGTCACCTCCTGTTCCTCCTGAGCATGAAGTGCCTGTTCCGGGAAATCATCCTGAAGATGAACATCCTCATGTTCCGGGCGGGGAAAATGAACATCCTGATGTTCCTCCGGCAGTAACACATCCTGACCATCCTGATGCGCCTGTTCCTCCGGGACTTGAAAACAGACCGGAAAGGGAGGAAAAGGATGACAGGAATGACAAGGATGAAAAGGATGAAAAGGACAGGATAAAGGACAGGGAAAAGACAGAGGACGATGAAGTGGTTCTTCCGTTCGCGGACGGCATGGCACATATGCCTCACATTCATACACCTGTTCAGTGATATATTAAAAAACGTTCCGTACATGCAGTGCGGGACGTTTTTTATTTTATATGTGTATTTTTTAATATAAACAGGCACTGTCATCTCATGAAATATGTGTAATCATTACTGTTGAAACAATCGCTGCCGTGTGGTATAATAAAATATGTATCTTATAACGCAAAGAAACAGTGAACCGCGGATTTCTGACGGTTCATCATAACTTCTTAAGGTGAAAGGGAAAGAATTTATGCTTACAGATATCGAAATAGCTCAGGGAGCAAAAATGAAAAAAATCGCTGAGATAGCTGACGTACTCGGAATCGGACCAGATGATCTCGAGCAGTACGGTCAGTACAAGGCAAAGATTTCGGAAGCAGTATACAAAAAGCTTGAAGACAAACCGGACGGAAAGCTCATACTTGTAACTGCCATCAATCCTACACCTGCCGGTGAAGGTAAAACAACTGTCAGCGTTGGTCTTACTCAGGCTATGGCAAAGACAGGCAGAAAGGCTATGCTTGCTCTCAGAGAGCCGTCTCTCGGCCCTGTATTCGGAATCAAGGGCGGTGCAGCAGGCGGCGGTTACTCACAGGTTGTTCCTATGGAGGATATCAATCTTCATTTTACAGGTGATATGCACGCGATTACAGCTGCCAACAACCTTATCTGTGCTATGCTCGATAATCACATGCAGCAGGGAAATGAACTCCGCATCGACGGCAGACGTGTTATTTTCAAGCGCTGTCTTGATATGAACGACAGAGCCCTCAGAAACACAATAGTCGGACTCGGAGGAAAAATCAACGGCGTTCCGCGTGAGGACGGATTCCAGATTACCGTTGCATCAGAAGTTATGGCTATACTCTGTCTTGCATCAGACCTTGATGACCTCAAGAGAAGAATAGGCAAT
This sequence comes from Oscillospiraceae bacterium, assembly GCA_045642145.1. GTDB lineage: Bacteria > Bacillota > Clostridia > Oscillospirales > Ruminococcaceae > HUN007. The sequence continues at coordinate 10,206 of JAZUIH010000105.1, forward strand.
ATTCTTGTGGCGTATGACCTTGACGGAAATCCGGTATATGCGCGTCAGCTCGGTGTTCAGGGTGCTGCAACAGCACTTCTTAAGGATGCGCTCAAGCCGAACCTTGTTCAGACACTTGAGAACAATCCTGTTTTCATTCACGGCGGTCCTTTTGCCAATATCGCTCACGGATGCAACTCTGTAAGAGCGACAAAGCTTGCTCTCAAGCTCGGTGACTACTGCATTACTGAAGCAGGCTTCGGTTCAGACCTCGGCGCTGAAAAGTTCTTTGATATCAAGTGCCGTTTTGCAGGTATAAAGCCTTCATGCGTTGTTCTCGTTGCCACAATCAGAGCTCTCAAGTACAACGGCGGCGTGCCTAAAGCTGAGCTTACTGCTGAAAACACTGATGCACTCAGAGCAGGTATTGTAAACCTCAGAACTCACATAGAAAATATGAAGAAGTTCGGACTTCCTGTTGTTGTTGCCATAAACAGATTCCATACTGACACAGATGCTGAGATTGCGATTATTGAAGAAGTATGCAGTGAAATGGACGTTGAAGTTTCACTTACCGAGATTTTCGCAAAGGGCGGCGAAGGCGGCAGAGACCTCGCTGACAAGGTTTGCAGCACTATCGAAAAGGCTGAGAAAAACGGCGGTATCAGCTTTGCTCCTTTATACGACGTTAAGCTCTCAGTTAAGGAAAAGCTTGAAACCATAGCAAGGGAAATCTACCGTGCAGACGGAGTTATCTTTACTGCACAGGCTGAAAAGTCACTTAAGGAAATTGAAAAACTCGGATTTACAGAATTCCCTGTATGTGTAGCGAAGACCCAGTACTCACTTTCTGATGATCCTTCACTTCTCGGAAAACCTGAAAACTTCAGAATTACTGTAAGAGACCTTAAGGTTTCTGCCGGAGCAGGATTTATCGTTGCATACACAGGTGACATCATGACAATGCCGGGCCTTCCGAAGCAGCCTGCAGCTCTGAAGATTGACTGCGACAACGACGGAAATATTACAGGACTTTTCTGATATGATAAAGTATACAACAAATTCCCCTGAGGAGACCATAGAGCTTGCCGCAGCGATAGGCGCCCGTCTCCGCAGAGGAGATGTAATAGCATTTAAGGGCGGGCTCGGTGCCGGTAAGACAACATTTACCCGCGGACTTGCCATAGGGGCCGGTCTTGATGATGAGGTTACCTCACCTACATTTGCCCTGATAAACGAATATCACGGAGCCATTGATATATATCACTTTGACATGTACCGTATTGAGAGTACTGACGATCTTGAGACAACCGGTTTTTTTGACTATCCTGCGGAGGACAGCGTCTTCGTAATAGAGTGGTCGGAAAATATAGCCGCGGTTCTTCCGGAAAACACAGTCAGCATCGAAATTATCCGTACAGGTGATGAATCAAGGGAAATACTAATAGAGGGAGATGAGAGGTTTGCAGATATTAGGAATTGACACATCCGGAAAAAATGCTTCCGTTGCAGTGTGGAACGACGGCGCTCTCAGGGCGCAGTACTATGTGCAGACCAGAATGACACACTCGCAGGTTATACTTCCGCTGTGTCAGAAGATGCTTGATGACCTCGGCATTGGTGTCAGGGATATCGACAGGTTTGCTGTTGCTGCAGGGCCTGGTTCCTATACGGGACTCAGAATAGGCATATCTGCCGTAAAGGCACTTGCCTTCGGACTCGGAAAACAGTGCAGTGGTATCTCAACGCTTGAGGCTGTCGCATATAATTTTGCCGGAGCGGCAGACTGCTATGTCTGTGCAGCACTGAAGGCAAGGCTTGATATAGTTTACTGTGCGGTTTTCAGAGTAAGCGGTGAAAACGTTCAGTACTGCATGAATGATACCATGATGACAACTGATGAGCTCAGGGCAGAGCTCGGAAAGTATGACGGCAGGATTATCATGGCAGGCGATGCTGCCGAGGATTTTGTAAAGTCATCTGATGACAGCAGAATCACACTTGCACCGGCACACTTAAGAAGTCAGCTTGCAGCAGGTATATGCATGAGTGCATCGGTTAAGGAAGGACAGAGTCCGGATGAGATTGACGCGCTTTATATGCAGATTACAAAAGCTGAAAAGGACTTGCTGAAAAAAGATTTATAAAAATTGTTGATTTTTTATAATATTAATGCTATAATTTAATCATTATTTTAGATATTTCACAGGAGGAATAACGATGATAGCAATAGGATGCGATCACGCTGCAGTAGAATTAAAGGATGAATTAATAGCTTTCCTCAGGGAAAAGAATATAGAAGTTACTGACTGCGGAATTAAGGCAGGAGAAAAGTGTGACTATCCTGACATGGCTGAGAAGGTCTGCGGACTTATCACATCAGGAAAGGCTGAAAAGGGTATTCTCGTATGCGGAACTGGTATCGGAATGTCCATCGCAGCTAACAAAATAAAGGGAATCCGTGCTGCTGTATGCTCAGAACATTTCTCAGCAAAGTACACACGTCTTCACAATGACGCAAACGTACTCTGCATGGGCGCAAGAGTAACAGGACCTGGTCTTGCTGCAGAGCTTGCAGAGATTTTTGTAACAACAGAGTTCGAAGGCGGACGTCACCAGAGACGTGTTGACCTTATCACAGCACTCGAGGAAAAGTAATTCATAAAGTTTATTATTTATTTTTATTTATAAAGGAGGAAAAGACATCATGTATAACAATGTAAAAATTATCGACCATCCACTCGTTCAGCACAAGCTTTCACTTCTCAGAGACAAGACAACAGGCTCAAAGGAATTCAGGGAACTTATCTCAGAAACTGCCACACTTATGTGTTATGAGGCTACAAGAGACCTTCCTCTTAAGGAAGTTGAGATATCAACTCCTCTCGCTACAGCAAAGTCCAAGATTATTTCAGGACGTAAGCTTGCATTTATTCCGATACTCAGAGCAGGTCTCGGCATGGCAGAGGGCGCTATGGCTCTTGTTCCGGCTGCAAAGATCGGCCACGTCGGAACATTCCGTGATCCGGAAACACTTGAGTCAGTTCTCTACTACAGCAAGCTTCCTGATGACATAAACGAACGTGATGCCATCATCCTTGACCCGATGCTTGCAACAGGCGCTTCAGTTTGCGTTGCAATCGATGAACTCAAGAAGAAAAATGTAAAGAGCATCAAGTTCATGTGCATCATCGCTTCACCTGAAGGCCTTGAAAAGGTGGCTTCAGCTCATCCTGAAGTTGAGATTTACTGCTGTGCAGTTGATGATCACCTTGATGAACACAAGTACATCATCCCTGGTCTCGGTGATGCAGGTGACCGTATTTTCGGTACAAAGTAATCCGGGTGTGCCGTTCTGTACGTGTCTGACTCTGTCAGGCCGCACAGTGATAATAATAATGATAAAATTTTTTCAGGACGCTTCTTTATATGAAGCGTCTTATGCTGTTTACAGGAGTATGAGCATGGAAGACAAAATCAGACTGCTTCAGAAGTGGATTGATGAATCGGAAAGCACAGTTTTCTTCGGAGGGGCCGGCGTGTCCACCGAGAGCGGAATTCCTGATTTCAGAAGTACTGACGGAATATACAGCCTTAAGTACAAATATCCTCCTGAGCAGATTATAAGTCATGAATTTTTCTACAGCAATACAGCTGAGTTCTATGAGTTTTACCGCGACAAGCTGCTGACACCGGATGCAAAGCCTAATATGGCCCATATGCGTCTTGCCCAGCTTGAGCAGAACGGAAAACTTGATGCGGTAATAACGCAGAATATCGACGGACTTCATCAGATGGCCGGAAGCCGAAATGTTTTTGAACTGCACGGAGCGGTAAGCAGAAACTACTGCCTGAAGTGCGCAAAAAAATACGGTGCGGATTTTATTATGGAAAACAAACCTGTGCCGGTGTGTGAGTGCGGTGGCCTTGTCAAGCCTGATGTGGTTCTTTACAATGAAGGACTTGACGACAGTATCGTTGACGGCGCAGTAAAGGCTATCTCCGGGGCTGACCTTCTTATTGTCGGAGGAACCTCGCTGGTTGTTTACCCTGCGGCGGGTCTTCTCAGATATTTTAAAGGCAGACACATGGTGCTGATAAACAAGTCAGCAACTTCATTTGATAAAAAGTGTGACCTTGTTTTCAACGAGTCCATTGGTGATGTTTTCCGTCATATAAGTGCGGTTTCACCTTACTGAGGTGCTGACGATGGATGAAAAAAACAGTCTTACCACCGGCAGCGTCGGTAAAAACCTTGTCAGGTTTGCACTTCCTTTTCTGCTGGCTTGTTTTCTGCAGACCTTCTACGGTATGGTTGACCTGTTTGTTGCAGGAAGGTACAACGGTTCTGAAACCACGGCGGCCGTTTCCATAGGAAGTCAGATTATGCATATGCTTACAGTTATGATAGTCGGATTTACCATGGGTATCACAGTAATGGTCGGAAGGGCATTCGGAGAGAAAAAGCCTGAAAAGGCAGCGCAGACTGCCGGTGCCGCAGCGTTCTTTTACGGAATTTTTTCCGTTGCTGCTGCTGTTGTCCTGGCTTTTCTTGCAGGCCCGGTTATAAACGTAATGCAGACTCCGCCGGAGGCAGCTGAGGAAACAGTAAGGTACTACAGAATATGCACAGCCGGTGTTCCGCTGATTACCGGCTACAATATAATAAGCAGCATTTACAGAGGGGCAGGAGACTCGAAGAGACCTATGCTCTTTGTTTCAGCTGCCTGTGTGGTAAATGTTGCGCTGGATTTTGTTTTTGTAGGTGCGCTCCGTATGGGAGCCTCAGGCGCAGCACTTGCGACAGTCGCAGGACAGGCCGTAAGCTTCATATATGCACTTGTTTATTTCTGCAGAAAGGGAGCGGGCTTTAAGATTTCGAAAAAAGACCTTAAACCTGATTTCAGCAGACTTTCAGGAACTCTGAAGGTTGGCTTTCCGGTTGCCATGCAGGACGGACTTATCCAGATAGCATTTATTATCATAACTGTTATTGCAAATATGAGAGGACTGACTGCAGCAACTGCGGTCGGAATCGTGGAAAAGCTCATAGGATTTATGTTCCTGGTTCCGTCAGCGATGCTTTCAGCTGTGTCCGCAATCACAGCCCAGAACATGGGCGCAGGAAACAGAAGGAGAGCACAGCTTACCCTTCGCTACGGCATAATTATAACGGCTGTATACGGATGCATATGCTGTCTCTACAATCAGTTCCTGCCTGACACGCTTGTTGGTCTGTTTACAAAGGATGCAGATGTGCTTGCAGCCGGCTGCGAGTACATGAGGTCGTATGCATTTGATGTAATATTTGCAGGAGCACACTTCTGCTTCAGCGGATATTTCTGCGGAGACCAGAAGTCAGGAATTTCATTTGTTCACAATATTATTTCGATTATTGCCATGAGAATTCCGGGAGCGTATTTCGCAAGCATCTGGTTTGCGGATACACTGTGGCCGATGGGACTCGCAGCTCCTCTCGGTTCTCTGCTTTCAGTTTTCATATGTGCAGGTTTTTACTGTTACTACAGAAAAAAGGAAAATGCAGTTTCGTATAAAGGAGAAACACTATGAATTTAACAGGAATGTGCCCGAAATGCGGTTCGGGAGAAGTTGTAAGATTTGACGGCGGAACTGAAAGCTACGATACAGGCTTTCATATTAAAACCGGAATTTTCGGAGTTGTGCCCGTAAATCAGTACATATGCACAACATGCGGCTACACTGAGCAGTGGGTTGACATGGAGGATATGCCTAAAATTGTTAAAAGTAAAAACGCAAGAACAAAGGGCTGAAAAAAGCCGAATAAAGAAAGGCAGACCGGCGGTCATAACCGGTCTGCCTTTCTTTATTCAGCATAAAACGTATAAGTAAGCACTGATTTACAGATAAATCAGTGCCGGATTAAATGGGCTTCACCACTTTAATCCTCACTCCCGGAAATTCCATAAGAAAATATTTTTTCATTGCTGAGACTTTTTATGTGGTATAATTGTTTATACAGTGAAGGCACATTTCCGGGCATGCAGGATGAGTGCTTATTCAGGACCACTGATTAAGAATCAGTGTTTAATGAAAAAACAGGAAAGGAGAATATATGTCTGAAAGTATAAATAAAACCTTCGACGAGGTGTATAAAAGAAATATAGACACAGTGTACACGGTATCGTTTCTTCATCTGAAAAACAGAAGTGATGCAGAGGATGCGGCACAGACAGTTTTTATGAAGTATCTGACCTCATGTCCTGTGTTTGAAAATCCGGAACATGAAAAGTCGTGGTTTGTTCTTACAGCAAGAAATTACTGCAGAAATCTGCTTAAGCACTGGTGGAACCGCCGGCGTGCTGACAGTGACTGCGGGGAAGCGGCAGTTCCGTCATTTGCCTGCGAGTCTGACGGAGATATGACAGAAGCACTTATGAAACTGCCGGAGAAATACAGAGAGCTCATTTATCTGTACTACTACGAGGAGTACTCCGTGCGGGAAATATCAGAAATAACCGGAAAAAAAGAGAGTACATTACGTACTCAGATTCAGCGGGCAAGAGAGAGACTGAAAAAACAGCTGGAAAAGGAGGGCATACACAGTGAAAGAGATAAAATCGTCAGCGATGTTTGAAAACCTTAAGCCGGACGAAGAACAGAAGAACAGAATATACGAAAGAATAAAGGAAGAGTACCGTGAAAACGGCGGACACAGAATGAGTGTTGTAAGCGATAAGCCTTTCAGGCATGGTGTACTGGCGATACCCGCAGCAGCCTGCCTGACTGCCTTCATTGCAGCAGCGGCACTGTTTAACATGAAAGCAGATAATACACACGAAGTGATTCCGTCATCACCTTCAGTAACCGAATCGGAAGATGTTCAGGAACAGCAGCGAATCTACAGGGAAATCAGCCTTTCCGGAGAACGAAGCTATACTGCGAAGCCTTATACGCAGATCTGGAACGGAGAATTCGGACTTCAGAGGGAAGAAGGAAAATACAGCATCACTGCAGATGAATACAGGCTGCATACTGAAGCCGAAAACATAAAAACAGGCGAAGTCATGGAGTTTCTGAACAGTACGGGAAATCCGATTGATGCCTGCAGTATAGAGTGCCGCGACGGTAAAATATATGTCCTCGGATATGATAACAGCGGGCTGTTCGGTATGTACATATACGGAAAGGGAAATAATATCCCGGAGAAGGTGGTAGCAGAGTCGGATAATTATGACCACATACCATTTTCCTTTGTATTCAGCGGTGATGATATGTACGTACTTTTCGCAGGTTCAAGCGGCGGATTTGCGGCAGCAGGGGATGATACATCCTGCGCACTTGTGAAATACACGACGGAAGGGGAACTGGTATCGGAGCAGAGTATAACACAGAAGACGGGTACCACGTATATTTACGGCTCGATTATGACTACACCTTCAGGAAATATAGCGGTGCCTTATTACATTGCAAATGATTTGTACAGAATCAGTGAGACTGAGCTGAACACTTCATCTGATATATCAGATAAGCGAGTACTTGCTCTTGATATTTACGACAGTGAAATGAACTATCAGAAGTCGACGGTAAAAGCAGTCTCTTACACAAGCTGGATAAAGTCCGGGTATCTTGCTGAGACGGACGAATCAGGAAATGTAAAACTGTCGGCACCTGATGAAAACGGTGAACTGGTTACAGTCAGAACCTACACCCCGGAAGATGCTGAGATTGTGCGCACCGTGTGTCCGCCAGGCGGAGATTACCCGGTTCTGATTTACAAAGAAACAGATGAAGGAGGTATCGGTATGTTCGGCCTGAGTCCTGACAGTGATGAACCGGTACCGATATGCGGCAGCGGTAATATTAATTATACGAATATGACGGAATGTGTTTTTGAGAGTAATGACGGACTGTGGGCAGTCCGCCGGTACACTGATACATGCTGTACAGCTGCAGCAGAAAGTGCACCGGGAAAACCGGTTTACAGACTCAGCTTTAACAACGAACAGCGTGTTATCAAAGTGAACGACGGAAATTCACAGTATCCGTATACTGTGGACACAGCTATGATGGTCACTGAATTATTCTGTACAGGAGACGGTGAAATACTTGTCACAGGACTGGAGACGGACGTGGACGGTCAGCTCGAAAAAAAAGTAATGAAAAAGCTTGACATGAAAGAGAGATGTCTTGTGCCGTACAGCGCTTCAGTTGAGGATGCGCATGCACGAAGACATTTTGCCGGAACAGGAAAGTACCAGTATTACTATATCTGTGATACAGGTTTTTACGGCGTAACAGCAGAAGGGGAAAACCCGGTAAGACTGATAGATATGAACAAAGTGTACTTTGATATTAACTGGAAAGCAGCAGGTTATACATGGAGCGGCGAGATAAAAAAATACATTGAAGGGGTTGCTGCAGATAAAAAGGGAAATATATATATGCAGTCATATGACGGACATATATATGAACTGATACCGTCCGACAGATAAAGGACAAAATACAATATACAAACAGGTCGTATGATGGGCCGGAACGTCATACGGCCTGTTTCAGTATATGCTGAAAAGGGGTAAAAGGCCCTTTAAGCACATGGTTCCGATATCTTTAGTTGACTATGTTGCTATAAATCACTGATGACCGGTCGATAAACTGTTGAACATTAACAAACCGAAAAAATATCGCGAAAAAGTGTTGACACAGACTTGTCAGCGTGATATAATAATAAAGCTGTCGGACGAGAGAACAACACGAACGACAGAAACAGTATCCTGAAAATTGAACAATGCACTATATAAACCCTTGAAGATTCTGAGAGTAATTTCAGAGTTATTTAAGAAGTCAAGCAGAAGACGAAAAAAATCTGCAAAAGCTAAGTATTCTATTTTAGAGTACAGGATGGTAATAAGCCGAAAGGCTTTTTATAGAACTTTATAAAGAGTTTGATCCTGGCTCAGGATGAACGCTGGCGGCACGCCTAACACATGCAAGTCGAAC
>JAZUIH010000106.1:0-20896 GCA_045642145.1 Oscillospiraceae bacterium
CAGGTTATGTTGTAACAGTTATTTTGTCTATTAACCTGTAGTTTCCTGCAGGATACATTTCAATTATTTTATCGAATCCACGCTTTGCAAAGTGCAGAAGTACCACGTGACCTGTATTGTCATAGTAAATGTTGAGACAGATATCATCATCCTTGTTCAGGTTAAAATAGTCTTTTGGTGTTTCCATTTTTGCCTTACCGAGGCGGCAGTCCTTTGCTTTAAAGTGATATCTTGAGCTGTCTGAAAAATCCGGACTTTCGAGGTATTTCAGAATCTGGGTTCCCATTAATGTGTCGAGATAATTTTTAGCAGCTCTGTTTCCTTTGGGATCCTGAATGGTATTGAACGTTGAGTTTGATATTCTGCCGGTTTTTTTCGTTTCAGTCTGGACTTTTCCGTTTTTTATTATGACGTTGCCTTCACTGTCGTATTTCGGAATCGTTACTGTAAGAGTGGTTTTTGTCTTAAGATAAGCTGCAAGGTTATCAGTAGCATAGGCTTCTGATACACCTGACTGTGCAGCGACAAAACATGAACGGGCTTCGGTAACCATCGAAGACTCTCTGGCTTTATCGATATATCCTGTAAGTGCAGGCAGCATAGCCGCTGCAAGAACAGCTAAAATAACAAGAACAATTATAATTTCAACCAGTGTAAAACCTCTGTATCTGTTTTTTATGTTTTTTTTCATTTTGAATCCCCCCGTCCTGATAACAGGTATTGTATCTTCTATTATATATATCGACATTTCAGGACTTTTTTAGAGTGTCAAAATTGTGAACTGTGTACAAATATTCGTCATCTATATATACAAATTTTTATTCATAAAGATGTGCATTTTTTGCGGCCTGCTAATGATAAAATTAACGGCAGTATCAGCCGCTGAACAGGCGGATACTGCCGTTTTTCATGAGAAAATGAATCTGTTATTTTCCCGGACTGCATTTTCCGCAGCTGCCGTTACAGCCGCTGCAGCCGCAGGGGGATTTTCCTTTTTTTCTGTCTGTCAGAAGTTTTTTTACAATAGCTGCAACTGCTGCAGCAAGGATTATTAAAACAACAGCAGTACCCATATTACTTCACCCTCACAGTCCTGATAAGCTTTGATGATTCTCTGTACGGACGAACGAGCATATAAATCATAAATGCAAGTACTGCGACTGCTGCAAGAACTCCCGGAATATCAGCATTTCCTGTGAAAAGATTTCCGAACTGATTAATCATAAGAGCGATGCAGTATGCAAATCCGCACTGATATGCAATTGCAAATGATGTCCATTTTGCATTGTTCATTTCACGTCTGATTGCACCGATTGCCGCAAAGCACGGGGCACAGAGAAGGTTGAATATAAGGAAGGCGTATCCTGAAACACCTGTGAATACTGAAGCAAGGTTTTCATAAACTGAGCCTTCTGCGCCATAGAGAATACCCATTGTTCCGACAATGTTTTCCTTTGCGACAAGTCCTGTTATTGCAGCAACAGCAGCCTGCCATGTACCGAATCCGAGAGGTTTGAAAATCCATGCAGCTGCACTTCCGGCTGCTGCGAGAACTGACCTGTCAAGCTCATCCTCTTCAAGCATTCTGAAGCCTTCATCTGTAAAACCAAAAAATGATGTGAACCATACTATTATGGTTGAAAGAAGAATAATTGTTCCTGCCTTTTTAATGAATGACCAGCCGCGTTCCCACGTTGAACGCAGAATATTTTTAAGTGTCGGCAGATGATATGCGGGAAGTTCCATTACAAAAGGTGCAGGATCGCCTGAAAACATTTTTGTTTTCTTGAGCATAATTCCCGAAATGATTATTGCGGCCATTCCTGCAAAGTATGCAGACGTTGAAACCCATGCTGCACCACCGAAAACTGCTCCTGCAATCATAGCGATGAACGGAACCTTTGCACCGCACGGAATGAAAGTTGTAGTCATAACAGTCATGCGTCTGTCGCGTTCATTTTCAATTGTTCTTGATGCCATTACTCCGGGAATTCCGCAGCCTGTTCCGATAAGTACCGGGATAAATGACTTTCCTGAAAGCCCGAATTTTCTGAATATTCTGTCAAGTACGAAGGCGATTCTTGCCATATATCCGCATGCTTCAAGAAATGCAAGCAGGAAGAACAGAACAAGCATCTGCGGTACAAATCCGAGAACTGCTCCGACACCGGCAACAATACCGTCGAGAATAAGTCCCTTAAGCCATTCGGCGCAGTTTACTGCATCAAGTCCGCTTTCGATTACTGACGGAACTGACGGAACAAATATACCGTAATCAGCCGGATCAGGTTCTTCTCCGTACTTTTCAATTACCGAAACAGCATTTCTGTAGTCCTCAGGAGTTGCTGTGACAGTCTCGGATGAAAGTGTTTCCTCGTCAGTTATTTCATATGTAAATTCACCTGTCGGAGCACTTCCGTTTTCTTCGGTATAAGCTTCATATCCGTCTGCAATAAGTGCTGCGGATGAATACTCTTCTGAAGCTTCCTCCCAGGCTGATGAACCAATTCCAAACAGGTGCCAGCCGTCCCCGAACAGTCCGTCATTTGCCCAGTCCGTTGCGGATGCACCGATTGTTACCATTGAAATGTAGTAAACAAGAAACATTATAACTGCAAAAACCGGAAGGCCGAGCCAGCGGTTTGTAACTATCCTGTCAATCTTGTCTGATGTTGTTAATCCGCCCCTGTTTTTCTTATGGCAGCAGTTCTTTATGACTGATGAAATGTACAGATAGCGTTCATTGGTAATGATACTTTCCGAATCGTCATCCATTTCCTTTTCGGCAGCAGCAATATCATTTTCAATATGTGCAAGCTGTGTATCCGTAAGCTTAAGCTGTTCAGCAGCCTTTTCATCACGTTCAAAAAGCTTTACTGCATACCATCGCTGCTGCTCTTCAGGAATATCATGCAGCACGTATTCTTCAATATGCGCTATCGCGTGTTCAACACATCCGCTGAAAGTATGCCGCGGTACAGCAGCTTTTCTGCTTTCAGCTGCTCTGACAGCAAGCCCGGCGGCATGGTCGATACCGGTTCCCTTTAATGCGGATATCTCGCATACCTCGCAACCGAGTTCTTCTGACAGTCTTCTGATATCGATTTTATCACCGTTTTTTTCTACAATATCCATCATGTTAACAGCTGCCACAACTGGTATACCCAGTTCGGTAAGCTGTGTTGTGAGATAAAGGTTTCTTTCGATATTTGTTCCGTCAATAATATTCAGTATGGCATCAGGGTGCTCCTGAATCAGGTAGTTTCTTGCAACTACTTCTTCAAGTGTATACGGGGAAAGGGAATATACTCCCGGCAGGTCGGTTATTGTTACATCCCTGTTCTTTTTTAGTTTACCCTCTTTCTTTTCAACAGTAACACCAGGCCAGTTTCCGACAAACTGATTTGAACCGGTCAGTGCATTGAAGAGTGTGGTTTTTCCGCAGTTAGGATTTCCTGCAAGTGCGATTTTAATACTCATTTTCTACCTCTCATTCAACTTCAATCATTTCCGCATCAGCTTTGCGAAGTGAAAGCTCATATCCGCGGACGGTTATTTCAACCGGGTCACCAAGCGGAGCGACCTTACGGACCGTTATTTCCGTACCTCTGGTGATGCCCATATCCATAATTCTTCGTCTGACCGCGCCTTCGCCCGTCAGCTTTTTAACTTTGACAGTACTGCCGACTGCAGTTTCCTTCAGTGTAGTCATAATAATACTCCTTAAACCATTATTCTGTTTGCCATTTCCTTTGAAACAGCTATTCTTGTATCCTTTACGCTGACAATGACATTACCGCTGTTCTGTGTAATAACAGTAACGTTTCCACCGACAGCAAATCCAAGATTTTCAAGATGTCGTTTTATCTCAGGACTGCCGCCTATTTTTATAATTGTGTTTTCGGCACCTGGTTCACAAAAAGCAAGAGGCATCATATCAGCTCACCACCTTACAGTATTCTTCGAGAACGGTTTTAAGTGCGTTTACACTTGCGTTGTGAATTTTTGCCACCGGAATATCGTTTTTTGCTGATTTTCTGTTTACACTCAGCACCATTTTGTGAGAACAGGTATTTGTAAAAACAATCATCAGATCCGGCGTTCCGAGTTTGTTTTCGAAGTCAGAAGGCATCTGTGTAAAAACTTTTGCCCTGCAGTTATAGTCCCTGCATATATCCTTGTATCTTGCTGCCATGCGGTCATTTCCGCCAACCACTACTACGCTCATTTATTACTCCTTTGGTTTATACAAACTTACCGAATTAGTGTCGGCTAACTCAGTATCTGAAAAAACAGGCGTGTTACTCACTCGTCTGTATTCAGACGGGGAACAGCCCATAACATTAAAAAATGCCTTTGAAAATTTGCTGCTGTTTTCGTATCCGGCAGCTTCAGAGATATCTCTGATCTTCAGGCCGGTTTCAGTAAGAAGCTTTGCTGCGAGTTTCATCCGTTCATTTCTGAACCAGGAGTAGTATGGCATACCGTACTCCCTCATAAAATCCGCTTTAAGTTTGCTTTTTGAAACTCCGGCTATTTTTGAAGCCTGTTCAATGGTGATGTGTTCGGGAAAACATTTCATCAGCTCATCATACAGTTCAGACAGATAGGATTTTCTTTTCATTATTTTTTCCTTTCATTAAGTTAGCGCGTTCTAACTGTATATATTTTATCATCCGAGGCTCCGTTCTGTCAAGGTTAGATATAACTAACCTTTGCGCAGATGAACATGCGTTTTTTTAGTGAATACTGATAATTTATGGCTTTTTGGAGTGGAAAACGACTGTCTTCGCTATGATTACAGTAACTGTAATGAACAAATTACAGTGAACGCAAAAAAGATTTTTACATTCATTATAGAAAGAAATGACCTTTTGGTACTTTACATCCTTTTTAAGTCATGATATACTACTTCAGGGTTAGTTAGTGCTAACCAATTAATATATAAGGAGCGATTCAGAAATGAAAAAAATACTTGCTTTTTTAGGCGCAGTAACATTATGCGGAGGTGTTTCAGCTGTATCACCATCAGCTGCAGAAGATGGTGTTGTATACGGAACAATGAATATTCCGTATGCTGATTTTTACCGTGCAGAATTTTTTGACAGCAGCAATGCATATGAAGTTGATGCCGTTTCATCAGCGACAACATCAAAATGGGCAATGAATGAGGCCGGAAAGCTGTTTGAAGGAACATACAACCAGGCTAATGAAGACGGAACCGGAAAAATACTTGGAGTAACATATCCTGTTGCTGTTTCCCGGGATGATCTTGAACTGCTTGGTTCGGACAATTTCAGTTTTACCGGAATCGACTATGAGCCTCAGGCTTATAAAAAAGTAACTGTAAACAACGGAAAAGCTGAATTTTCTGCTGTACAGGACAGTACACCTGTCAGACTTACAGGCCCACTGAAACTTAGTACCTCAACTGCATGGGGGGATTATCTGCTTGAGGTTGATGACAGACCTGAAGATATGGGAGCAATTTACGGAGCTGTTGTAAAAACATCATCCGGAAAGCGGTACGCAATGCGTCACGAAGAGAATATCTGGCGTGGTGAACTTGCATGGTCTGCAGGCATTACAACTACAGAACCGCACGGAAATACACTTTCATACAAAAACTTTGAGTCAATGATGGGTGAAACAATTGATGAAGTAACATTTATCACGCTGAACGGTTATTATTCCGCAGCAGCAGATATATATGTTCCGGTTAAGTTTTCAGGCGGGGAAATATCCATTGAAAACGGAAACGCAGGTACTTCATCCACATCATTTTCAGTTGCAGGATTTCCGGCTGATTATGTAAAGACGTATACGGCAGATGATAGTTTTTCTGTAAAGGATGACAGAATTTCCTATACAGATGTGCAGCCTGGTTCATATAAGCTTTCCGTAAATGATGCAAACGGAAAATATGCTTCTTTCTCTGCCTCATTCCTCCTTACTTCTGATGCTGTACCTGCTGTATACAGAGACGGAAAAATTGTTAAAGCTGAAAATGCCTCGGACAGGGATTATGCAAACTATATGAAGAATATCAGTAAGATAAATGTCAGCGGCACTGACTATTCAGTATCAGGACGAGGTGCTGTAAAAATTATAGCAGAAGACGGCACAATTGATTTTAAGGCTGAAAGCAGAAACGGTGCAGTATTTGACGGTACCGGAAATTACGAAATAACCTTAACGGCAACCGGCTACAATACGCCTCTCATGTTCAGAACATCTTCAGCCGGTGAAGAAAAACCTTCAGTGACTGAAGCTACGGATAAGCCTGCACAGAGTCCGGCGACTACAGCTGTATCTGCAGTTACATCATCGGACAGCAGCAGTACCGTTACATCTGAATCAGGAAGTAAAACAACTGCAGCCGGCGGCAGGACAACATCTGCTGCATCGCTTGCATCAACACCTAAAACAGGTGATAAAGGTATAATTTCGCTTATTTTTGCAGCAGCTGCAATGGGTGCTGTCGCAGTGTTCACACGCAGTAAAAAATCAAAGTAGTTTTCATAATTCCTTTCATAAAAAGCAGAACCTGCTCTTTTTCATAAATCAAAGAGCAGGTTCTTAAGCTGTCAGCCGATGGTGCATCGGCTGAGCCGGACAATAAAACTATTGTATGGAGTGTTTATATGCTTGTTTTACTAACTCTTGTTTTTTCCGTTGTTTTTGTAATCCTTTCTTCCGGGAAAATGAAAAAATACCCGGCATTCTTTTATACTGGCGGAGCAGCTGTCACTGTAACAATGATACTTCTGAACAATCTGCATATCAGCGGAATGCCTGTTATAATTTCGCAGTGGATAATGCCTGCATTTACAAAAGGGATATCTGCAGCTGCGCTGTGGTTTACTGTTGCCGTTACCGGTGCTCTTCCGAACGGCTCTGCAGCGATTAGGCGTCTTATGCCGGTTCGCGGCGAGCTGTCAGTTTTTTCTGCAGTTATCACACTTTCACATGCTGTAACATACGGTACAGTTTATATGAGACGTCTGACATCAGGCAGTACAGATGCGGATTTTACAGTAAGCTTTTTAATCTGTCTGGCATTAATGATTATAATGATACCGCTGACAGTAATTTCATTTAAGAAAATCAGGAAAAAAATGAATCCCGGGGCATGGAAAAAAGTTCAGAGGTGTGCATATGTATTCTATGCTCTTATTTATATGCATATCTTTGTTATTTATCTGCAGAAAAGAAATATTACTGCTGACAGCGTAATCAGTATGAGCGTATACAGTCTTATGTTTTTCGGGTATGCATATCTGCGCATACGTAAATACTGTACTGTGCGTAAAAAATATGATAACAGAACCGTTCTTAATGCTGCGGCAGCTGTTCCGTTTTTTCTGACTGTTCTTTTTACTTCTGCTGTTTCCGGAAATGTAAAGACTGTTTCTCCGGAAAAGGGAGTGACTGATTCCGGATATGTTTCAGAACAGATAAAAAAGGATGATTTTCCGGTAAGCACAGTGACTGACTCAGGTTCGGCTCTTCAGACATCATCTGTGTCGTGTGTAACTACGGTTCCGGTGTCAGTTACACAGTCTTCGACGGAGAGTACTTCCGAATTTTCAGGAAGTGAAAGCGTTACGGAAATTCCGCCGGAGAGTGAGCCGGAGGAAAACCCGTCAGATGAAACGGAACATGAAGAAAATCATGAAGAACAGCCTCCGGAAGTGCAGGATAATCCTGCTGAAAATCAGAATGAACCTGTATATATTTACCGCAGCGGGACCTATACTGCATCTGCATATGGCTATGACGGTGATATAACAGTTACTGTAACAATTGAAAATGACGTAATAACTGATATATCGGCATATTCAGCAGAGAGTGACACATGGTATTTTGAATCAGCGTTTGAAAGCGTGAAAAATCAGATACTTGCATCCCAGAGTACAGCTGCAGATGCAGTGAGCGGTGCAACCTTCAGTTCAAATGCAATTATGAGCGCAGTGCAGAAAGCACTTGATTCTGCATTAAACTAAGGAGCCAACATGCGGTATTTTAAGTTTTGTCTGCTTGCTGTCAGTATGATACTGCTGACTGCCTGCAGCCGGAAACAGACTGAACAGTATTCGGCAGATATTTTCGCCATGGATACATATATGAATCTGAAAATATACTCAGATAACGGGAATACAGCTTTAAAACAGGCAGAAACCCGTATCAGGGAAATAGAGAAGCGTCTTTCCGTCACAGACTGCAGCAGCGATATAAGCAGGATAAATAACGCAGACGGGGAATCTGTAAGTGTCAGCGATGATACCTGCATCATACTTGAAGAGGCATATAAAATGTATAATGAAAGCAATGGCGCACTGGATATCACAATATATCCGGTGCTGTCTGCCTGGGGATTTACCGGTCAGAACTACCGTATTCCGGGAGATGATGAACTCAGAAATCTGCTTTTATGTACCGGTGCGGATAAAATAAATATTTCGGAAAATTCGGTATGTATTCCGGGTGATTTTAAGATTGATACAGGTTCACTGACCAAGGGCTATACGGGAGACTGCCTTATGAAATTATTTGAGGACTGCGGAATATCCTCCGCAGTTGTAAACCTTGGCGGTAACGTACAGACTCTCGGACGGAAGCCTGACGGTTCACAGTGGAGTGTAGCTGTAGCGAATCCCTTTTCTCCGTCAGATAACCTCGGTATTCTGAAAACTGATAATCAGGCGGTAATCACTTCAGGAAACTATGAGCGGTATTTTACAGGAGATGACGGCAGGCGATACTGGCATATTATTGATCCGGCTGACGGTAAACCGGCTGCAAACGGGCTGGTTTCAGTTACCGTAATCGGTGACAGCGGTCTTCGGTGTGATGCACTTTCCACGGCACTGTTTACCGAGGGGACTGAAAAAGCTGCAGAGCACTGGAACAGAACAGGAGATTTTGAAATGATTTGTGTGACGGATGCCGGTAAGATTCTTGTAACTGAAGGTATCGAAAACAAGTTTGAAAATACATGCGGTATGCCTGTGGAGGTTATCAGACATGACTAAAGGAAAACTGCAGATAATTCTCATAACTGTACTGTCTGCAGTTCTGGCTCTGTGTGCTGCAGGTATACTGCTGTCCGGCTGCTGCTCAGATAAACAGCGCGTGCTGATAATACAGAACGGTGTAATTCTTTACCGGCTTGATCTGCAGGCTGAAGAGGACAGAACGATTCGTATCGATGGTGAAAATGGCTGCTTCAGTTTAATTGAAATAAAAGATCACACGATATGTGTGAAGGATGCGGACTGTCCTGACAGGGTCTGTGTCAGGACAGGTGTTCTGCGTTCAGAAAATATACCGGTTGTGTGTCTGCCGAACAGGCTGATAGTGCGATTTGCTGAGGAGAATGAATGAGTACAAAAAGAATAGCAGAACTCGGTATGCTTACATCACTGGCACTTATAATTTTTACAGTTGAACTCAGAATACCGAATATAATACCTGTACCGGGTGTAAAGCTCGGACTTGCCAATATTATTACTGTATATGCGGTATATCATTACAGTGCAGGGGAAACGGCAATGATTCTGTTGTGCAGGATTTTGCTTGGCTCTGTATTCAGCGGTAATGTTTCTTCTTTGCTGTACAGTGCTTCAGGTGCTGTGGCGTGCCTTGCCGGTATGCTGGTTTTACGTCATGTTTTCAGTGAGAATCAGATATGGATATGCAGTATTTTTGGTGCGCTTCTGCATAATGCGGGGCAGATAACTGCCGCAGCAGTCATTATGAAAACTGTGTCAGTAACAGCGTACTTTCCTGTTCTTGCAGTTTCAGGGGCAATTGCCGGTGCTTTTACAGGGATGTGTGCAATGTTTGTTTTAAAAAGACTGGAGAGCCGTGCGGGAAGTAACTGACCCGCACGGCTGGTCCGGCCTGTTTTCGTGAAGAATACATAAAAGCAGCAAAACATAAAAAACAGCAGATACTGTATGATTTCAGTATCTGCTGTTTTTTTGTGACTTATTTGTTCAGTGAGTATTTTTTTATTTTTTCATATGTCTCATCACTTAAATCGTGCTCAATCTTACATGCATCGTGTTCGGCATTTTCATGGCTGACATTAAGTACCTTTTCAAGAAACTCCGTTATAACTACATGACGCTCATAAATGGCTTCGGCACGTTTTCTGCCGCTGGCAGTAAGAATCAGCTGACCGCCCGGGTCGATTTCAAGCAGGCCTTCATCCCTGAGAATTCCCACCGCTCTGCTGACACTTGGCTTGGAATATCCAGTTTCACCGGCGACATCAATGGAACGCACATAACCTGTGCGGTTATGGAGTATAAGTATAGTTTCAAGGTAATCCTCACCGGATTCGAGTATTTTTGCCATATTAAAACCTCCCTGTAAAAGTAGTATGATTATTATAACACAGTTTAAAATTCTTTTCAATAAGATAAATGTGATTAATGTATAAGATGCCCGGAAAAAAACTCTTGACAAAACTGTGCCTACAGTATATACTGTATATAAGAGATAAGTACAGTTGAAGGGGGTGTATATACAGTGAAGCTGCTTCAGAATTCAGGAGAGCCTATTTATCAGCAGATTGCAGGGCAGTTCCGTGAGGATATTCTAACTGGCAGGCTGAAAAACGGAGAGTACCTTCCGAGTATCAGGGGGCTGGCAAAGGAACTGAAAATCAGTGTCATCACAACTGTAAAGGCCTATGAGGCTCTTGAATCAGAAGGTCTGGTTACGGCTGTCCAGGGCAAGGGATATTACGTCAACACTCAGGATACAGAGATGCTCAGGGAACAGCATATCAGAAAAACTGAGGATTATCTTGTTCTTGCAATAGAGTCTGCAGAGATAGCGGGACTTACTGAACAGGAACTGTCAGACATGCTTGCAACGCTTGTAAAGCTAAGGAAAGAAGACAACGAATAAAGAAGGGAACAAAGTATGGAAAACATTATTTCAGTAAAGGATCTCAGAAAAAACTACAGGGGATTTTCGCTTGATATTCCTGAGTTCACTATCCCGAAGGGATTTGCTGCGGCACTTATCGGTGAAAACGGTGCCGGTAAAAGTACACTGTGCAGCATTCTCGCCGGAGTGAATATGAATTACAGCGGCAGCGTCAGATATTTCGGTAAGTACAGTGACCCTGATGACGGGGACGTAAGGGAGAGAATCGGATACACTGCTGCAAACAGTTATTTTCCGGAACACTGGAGGATAGCCGATGTAGAGGATGTATGTGATCTTGTTTTTGAGAGATTCAGCAGGGAAGAGTACAGAAGAATATGTGCGGATTTTTCATTTTCCGGAAAGGACTTCGGAAAGCAGGTAAGCAGGCTTTCTGACGGTAACAAAATGAGAGTGATGCTTGCTTCAGTATTTGCACGTGATACGAGTCTTCTGGTTCTTGACGAGCCTGCGTCACCGCTTGATCCGGTTATGAGAGACCTGCTCTGTGACTGTATCAGGGACTACATTTCAAAGGGCGACGGTGAGAGAAGCGTTCTGTTTTCAACACATAATATCAGCGATATGGAAAACGTCACTGACTATGCGGTGATTGTATCAGACGGAAAAATTGCAGAGTCCGGTTTTGTGGAGGAGCTGAAGGAAAAGTACATACTTGTAAAGGGTGAACTTTCCTGTGCTGAGCAGGCACGCAGTGCGATGTACACATACAGTGAAAACAGCTTCGGTTTTGAAGGAATATGCCTTGCAGAAAACATGGATAAGCTTGCGGGCTGTGATGTTGTGTTTGAAACGCCGGGACTTCATCAGATAAGTGTTGCCGTGATGAAAAACGCTTCGGGGGTGAGACGCAGTGACTGAACTGAAAAAATGCTGCAGATATAATTTCCTGTATCTGTGGAGTGATACCAGAAGAACTCTTGCAAAAGGCCTGCTTATATCATATCTTGTAATTGATGTGTGGTTTATGGCCGGTCAGGTGCTGCACGGCGAAGTTAAGGGTTTTCCGGCAATGGTTATTCCGGTATTGTACGGACTGCTTTCAGCAAATTCAGCGCCGGTCGCAAGGGAATCACAGTTAAGAAAGTTTTACTGCACAGTATTTATCCCCGGACTTAATCTTGCAGTTACGCTCACTGTCTGGCTGCTGATGATTATTCCGTATATTCTGATTCTTGCGTACAGGGGATTTGACATGATGTTTACGGCAACGGTTGTGCTTCTCGTTACTTTTGTAACGGCACTGTCCAGTATTGCGGCAGGATTTAATGCTGAAAACAAAATTCTCTTTGCCGTGAAGGAGATTATCTTTTTTCTTTCAGTTTTTCCTGCAATAACAGCAATGAATTATGCAGAATCATTTGCTGCAGAATCATTTGCGGGTACTGTGATGAAATACTTTGATAATGCAGGTACGGTATTTGCACTTGCCGCAGCAGTTCAGATTTCAGCTGTTGTATTTATGTTCGCTGCAAGAACGGCTCTGTACAGAAAAACGGAATGCAGATGGTAAAAACATAAACAGTGGAACCGGAGAAAAAAATTATGAAGAAAAGAAATATAAGCGATTACAGAAATATTATTTCACCGCCTGGAATATTTGTTCCGGGCAGTTCAGCGAGGCTTAGAAAAGCCGGAGGCAGGATAGGATATCTTTTTTTCTGCCTGGTGATAATTACGGTTTTTTATATCATTTTATCACTTGGTACCGGCCTGAGAATGCTTACTATGTGCAGCAAGTTTCTGATTTTTTATGCGGCGCTTATGTCAGTAATGGCGGAGAAGAACGACGCAAAAAAATATCGTCCGTTTGGCCGGCAGAACATGTTTTACTGTATGATTCCGGACAGGGACAGGGTACTGAAAAAGGCGTTTGTCTGTTATGAAGTGTATGTTGCAGTGACCTTTGCTGCATTTGCGGCTGCCGGTGAACTGCTCGGCTGTGCCGGCGGAGGAAGCTTAAGACCAGGAAGGGCACTGACAGGATGTATGGTGTTTTACACTGTATCGTGTGTAATCAGGTATTTTATAAGGACAGACAATCTGCTGCTTATCTTTATATCCGGAGCAGCCGGATTTGTGATTTCGCTCATATTAACAGTGGGATTTCAGCGAATGGATTATGAGTGGGCGGATGATCCTTTCTGGTACAGATGGTGGACATGGATTCCGGCAGCAGTTCTTGCCGCAGCATCAGGCGTTTTTCTTACCATAAGGACATACTGGCTGACGGTCAGCGCAGTAACCGGAAGGCAGGCAGAATAATTTCAGCGAAAAAACAGCAAAACTTTTATTGATTTCGGGCTTTTCATGTGATATAATATTTGACAATAAAATGACATGATGAAGATACAGTGAATGAAAAAAACATTTTGACGAACACTGTAATCTGTCGAAGTTAAGGAGTGGAGAAAATGAAAAAAACAGCAGTAACTTCAGTTGCATTAATGATGGCACTGGCGGTTCCCGGATTTATTCCGGCAGTGGGCGGATACAGCTCTGAACCTGTGTATGCGGCTTTACAGGAAACTGAAGTGCCGTCTCTTAAGGACACGTTTCAGAAAAATTTTATGATGGGCACAGAGGTTTCAGCAGATGAGGTCGAAAAATACGGTGAGCTGATAAAGCATCATTACAATATTTTAAAGCCGGCAGAACAGTATCCGGCAGAGTTTCTTGCCGATGACAGCTGCAGTATCAGTGAAGACGGCACGGTTTCAGTAAAGGTTAATTTCAGCGATGATGCATGTAAGGTATTCAGGTTCTGTGAGGAAAACGGTATTGCGTTAAAGGGCGGTCCGCTTGTATGGTGTTCTTCAACACCGGACTGGTTTTTCAGAGAAAACTTTAAACAGAGCGGCGGTTATGTAAAACCTGAGGAAATGGATGAGCGCCTTGAAGCATATATAAAGAGTGTATTTGAAACCATAGCAGAAAAATTTCCGGATCTGAAAGTTGATTCGTTTGATATATGCTATGAAATGTTCATCAATGACGGAGGTGGTCTGAGGCCTGAAAACCAGTCTGACTGGACAAAGGTATACGGTACAGACGACAGCTATATTGTCAGAGCATTCGGATATGCAAGAAAGTATGCTCCTGAGGGATGCAAACTTCTGCTTTCTGACTATAACCTTGAGGTTTTTGATGAAAAGCTGGATGATGTGTTAAATATGGCATTGAAACTCAAATCAGAGAATCTGATTGACGGCATAAGTATTGAATCACCGGTAATTGTGGGTATAGATGATATTGCTCAGAGAACAGGAAAGGCTATTGAAAAGCTTTCATCCACAGGACTGAGTGTTCAGATTACCGAATTCGAAATTGATACTGTTCATAAAGATATAAATCAGTCAGAGCTGTACAAATCTCTCTTCAGAGTATTTGCAGACAACAGCAGCAGTATTTCTGCTGTTATGACTTTCGGAATAAGTGACAATAGCAGGACTCACCGAGAGTTCAACGGACTTCTGTTTAACTATAACTATGAGCCTAAGGATCTGTTTTATGACGTAATTAATTACAGCAAAACCGATGAACCGGTTGAAATTCCTTCAGAAAATGCAGGCACCGGAGACGCTAATCTTGACGGTGTAATCAATACTGCGGACGTGGTGGCATTTTCAGAATACATGCTTAAGTCTTCAGAGATATCAGCTGATGCTTTAAAGGAAATGGATATTAACGGAGACGGAAGTGTCAATATTCTTGATTTTATTAAACTAAAGCAGATTCTTCTGAAGTAATCAGGACTGAATCATTATAAACCAGGGCATATAACAGCTGCATTTTGACACAGCTGTTATGTGCTTTTTTTATTTTTAAATTTTTTTCGGGATAAACAGTGTATAACACTTGACAACAGTTATAAACTGTGATATACTGTTATACATAGGGAGGACAAAAATATGCATATTATAATAAACAACTCATCTATGATCCCCATATACGAGCAGATTATGAACTATATAAAAAAGGAAGTTGCCGAGGGCAGACTTGAGGAGGACACACCGCTTCCGTCAGTTAGAAAGCTGGCCGGTGACCTTAAGATAAGCGCCCTGACAGTAAAAAAAGCTTATGATCATCTTGAAGAAGAGGGATTTGTAACAACAGTACACGGAAAGGGAACATTTATCACTTCTCAGAACAAGCCGCTTGTCAGGGAACTTCAGTGCCGCGAGATAGAAACAGAGTTTGCGGAAACAGTTGAGAAGGCAAGACAGTACGGGCTCACTAATGAAGAGATAGAGGAACTGTTCAGCATCATCATGGAGGAATAAATATGATTCATATCAGCGAATTAAAGAAGAACTACAAAACGTTTGCACTTGATGTAACGCTCGACGTAAAGCCGGGCTGTATAACAGGTCTGGTCGGAAGAAACGGTGCAGGCAAGAGTACAACAATAAAGTCTGTTCTCGGTATCGTAACACCTGACGGAGGAACATGCGAGGTGTTCGGCAGACCTGCTCAGACTCTCGGAATAAAGGAAAAGGAGCGAATCGGAGCGGCTCTCTCGGATTCAGGCTTCAGCTCATATCTTTCTGTAAAGGATATCCGTATTATCCTCAGAAATATGTACAGAAACTTTGATGAAAAGTATTTTACAGACATGTGCAGAAAATTTGAACTTCCGGAAAATATCCGCATTCAGAAGTTCTCAACGGGTATGAACGCAAAGCTCAGAGTACTTGCTGCATTAAGTCACAACGCAGACCTGCTTGTACTTGATGAACCTACTGCGGGACTTGATGTAATTGTCAGAAATGAAATTATCGATATGCTCAGGGACTATATGGCTGAAAATGAAAACAGGGCACTTCTTATCAGCTCGCACATTGCCTCTGACCTTGAAAATCTCTGCGATGACATCTATATGATTCACAGAGGAAAAGTTGTGTTTCATGAGGATACAGACGTTCTGCTCAGTGACTATGCAGTGCTCAAGATGGATGAAAAGCAGTTCGAAAGTGTGGAAAAGGAATATATTATAAAGAGCAGAAAAGAAAAGTTCGGCTATATGTGCCTTACAAACCAGAAAAGATTTTACATGGAAAACTATCCGCAGATTGCAGTTGAAAAGGGCGGAATAGATGAACTTATAATAATGACAGGGGAGGAGTAATCATCATGAGAGGATTAATGGTTAAGGACTTAAGACTTTTATTACAGAGAAAATCATTTTTTGCACTTCTGATAATAGCAGCAGCTGCGCTTGGCATGACTGATTCAGGAACTTCATTTCTGATAATGTATTTTACGATTATTATGTCGGTTTTTGTTTCAAGCACAGTAACATATGACGAGTATGACAACTGCTATCCGTTCCTGTTTACTCTTCCTGTTACCAGAAAGATTTATGCTCAGGAAAAGTACCTGTTCGGAATTATAATGGGACTTGCAGCTGACATTATCGCAACAGGTATCGCTGTAGCTGTAACCCTTGCAAGAGGTGAACAGATTACTTCTGAAATATTTGAAAATACAGTTATGGTTATTCCTGTTTTTATACTTGTAAATGCAGTTTCACTTCCGTTTACGCTGAAGTATGGTGTTGAAAAATCCCGTATAGGAATGATGGCTGCCGGCGGAATTGCTCTTGCGGCCGGACTTTTTGCCTTTAAGGATGACGGCACAGTGTTAGACAGAATAGAGGCAGTTATCAGTGAAAATGCAGTTACTGCAGCAGTTATATTTTTTGCAGCGGTTATAGTACTTGAGATTATTTCATATTTTGCAGGTATTCGTATCATGGAAAAAAAGGAACTGTGATTTACTGTAAACAGATTTTATTTTCATATCTCAAATCCCTTTACATCGTAATCTGAGAACGGTGTGAGGGGATTTTTTTACGCAATAAAAAATTCTGCCGGTACTGTTGACAAGTGTGTATATAAATGCTATAATGTGTATATCGTATATATACATTATGAGGTGAACCATGAATATTCTGATCAGTAACTCATCGGGAGAGCCTATCTATTCACAGATATCCTCCCAGATAAAAGCTCTTATTGTCAAAGGCGAACTGAAGGCAGGGGACGCCCTTCCTTCAATGAGAACTCTGGCAATGGAGCTCAGGATAAGTGTAATTACAACAAAACGTGCATACGAGGACCTGGAGAGAGACGGATTTATCGAATCCTATACCGGCAAGGGCAGCTTTGTTAAGGCGCAGAACGCCGAGCTTATAAAGGAAGAGAATCTCCGTATTATTGAAGAACATCTCAGTATCTCGTGTGAAAAGGCTAAAATCAGCGATGTCAGTCTTGAGGAGCTTAAGGACATCCTTGAGATGATTTACAACGGTGACTGATACGAAAGGAAAGTACATATGGGTGATTATGAAAACGCAGTGGAAATATCCGGACTTACCAGACAGTATGACGGTTTCAGACTTGACGGTGTAAATATTACTGTACCGAAGGGAACAGTAATGGGATTTGTCGGACAGAACGGTGCAGGCAAAACAACAACATTCCGTGCGCTTCTCGGAACAATGAAGCCTGATTCCGGAAGCATAAAGATTTTCGGAATGGATATTAATGAGCATGAAAAGGAAATAAAGGAAAAGACTGCAGTCGTTTTTGATGACCTTCCTTTTCATGACAATCTGAATGCCAGACAGCTTAATATTATTCTCAGAGACCTTTTTGAAAACTGGGATGAAAAAACCTTCTTTTCCTATCTTCAGCGTTTCCAGCTTCCGGAAAAGAAAAAATTCTCCGCGTTTTCGAGAGGAATGAAGATGAAGCTTCAGATTGCGGCGGCTCTTTCACATGAAGCTGATCTGCTTATTCTGGACGAAGCAACTGCAGGTCTTGATCCTGTTGTAAGAAGTGAGATTCTTGATGTTTTCATGGAGTTTATGCAGGATGAAAATCACAGTATTCTCATGTCTTCACATATTACAAGTGACCTGGAAAGAATTGCTGATATGCTGACGTTTATTCACGACGGAAAGATTATTCTCGCCGGATACAAGGATGAGATACTTGATAATCACATTATTCTAAAATGCAGCAGGGAAAATCTTGCTGATATAGATCCTGAGGATATCGTAAGCATAAGGATTTCTTCGTTTGCATGCGACGTTATGATAAGGAACAGACTTGAAAATCCGGACAAATACAGAAACATGGTCTCTGAACACAGTCCTCTGGATGAAATACTTCTGTTCTATGTCCGCGGTATGAAATCAAAGGAGTGGAGCTTATGAGAAGAATAAAAGGCCTTATTGCAAAGGATGTTTTAACCCAGAAAAAAATGATGCTTTCATGCCTGGGAATATCACTGGCTTTTATGGTATTCATAATTATTGCGAGACTGGGATATGACTACGGAAAACTGCAGGGTGAGAGTCCGGAAGCTGTAAATATGATGTTTCCGGTGTTAGTAAGTATGTTTTTTACAGTTCCGGGACAGGTTATCATAGCATCTGCTGAGGGTGATTATAAATCAGGCTGGTTCAGATATTCTTTTTCATCCGGAACAGGCAGGAAGGAAATACTGCTTTCCAAAATAGTCGAAACGGCAGCAGCATTTGTTATTACAGGATTACTTGTAATCGTACTTAATCTTACACTTGGGAAAATGTTTACCGGTGACTGTTCAGAACACTATATGTTTCTGTCACTGTGTATTTTTTTCATTATGGCAGGTATATGTGTTCTTCAGCTTCCTCTGTATCTTGTATTTAAAAGCAGGGAAAAGGCAGTCTCTGCAATAATTCTGCCGGGAGTGGCTGTGGGGATATATATATCCCGTAAGGTCATTGAATTTATGAAATCTCTTGATTTAAAAGAGGACGATGATCTGGGAAAAATAACAGGCGTACTTTCAGAAATAATAGGGAATAATACAGATAAAATAATTATATTTACTGTAGTATTTACAGTAATTTCGCTGCTGGTGGCATTTGGTTTATACTACACACTGCTTGGACGGAGGGAAAGGATATGTGGGGGCTGATTTACAAGGATATTGTCTCCAGCCGTTTCTCATATATAGCAGCTGCAGTCGTTTCGCTTATTGCACCGTGGCTTACTCTTCTGATGTTTTTGAACAACTCTTCAGAAGGCGGCGGTGATGAAGAAATCCAGTTTATTATATCGGGAATGACTGCAGTTTTAATGACTATGGGATGGATGGATGCGGTAACACCGCTTATAAAGGCGGATGAAAAAAAAATCTGTTCGTCATGGTTTGTGTCGACACCTGCAGGCGCAAAGAATCTTGTGCTTTCAAAATATGCAGGTGGTCTGCTTATATCCGTGGCTGTGATTAATCTGAGTTCACTTTATGTTCAGATACCTCAGATGGTTATGTATAAACTTACTGGGAATCATACAGGAGAAACAACAACCGGGATTATGTTAATTCTTTTCTCATTTCTGATTACAGCATGGGCTTTTGAGATGCCTTTCTGTTTCAGGTTTTCAACGAAGTACGGAAGCTATATCAGAACAGTGCTGTTTACTGTGCTGTTTACAGTTTTTGCTGTTTACGGATTGTTCTTTGCTCCTGAAAATATGCTGGATCCGGTTTTTGAATTTTTCCTTTCAGAAGAAAAAAGTACAGGATATTACTTCTTCATGAACGGAATGCCTCTGATTTCACTTGCTGTTTACTATATTTCCTACAGGATTTCCTGCAGAGTATATCTGAAAGGAGCTGAGCAGCTTGGATAGAAAAATGACAGTAAAAAGAATTGTTCTGTTTACGGTTCTGGCATTTTCATTAACTGCATTTTTTATAGTGCTTTTCAATAATATACTGAGCGGTAACAAATATTTCCCTGAAACGCAGGAGGACGGAAATCCGTTCAATATTTTTGCAGGATATACAGGAATGCTCGGGCCTGCAGCAGCAGTATTCATTACAAGAAAGATAACAAAAGAAGGAATGGCAGAGCACATGCTTGTGCCCGGATTCAGAAAAAATCTGAAGTATTATATAATGTCATTTGTTACGGTAATAATTCTTTACCTTGCATGTTCACTTGCGCTTCCGGCAGTATCGGGATATGGTTTTGCTGTACACGATGCAGGACCAGAAATCAGTGTTGTAATTTCAACATTATATCTTCAGTTTGTAATGATACTTATATATTTCGGAGAGGAATACGGCTGGAGAGGTTATCTGTTCCCGAAGCTTGAAAAGCTTGCAGGTACAGTTCCGGCAGTATTTATCACCGGGATTATCTGGGGACTGTGGCACACACCTGTTCTTCTTCTCGGTCAGAATTTCGGCAGGGATATGAAGTTCTTTCCGGTTTCAAATATCCTCATTATGTGTCTGATGTGTATTTTCCTGACACCATTCCTTGCTTATGTGAGTAAAAAAAGCAGTTCAGTATGGCCGGCGGCAACAGGACATTTTTTATTTAACAAGCTGCAGGGCGTTATGCTTTCAGTTTTTTTAAACATAAATGAAGATGACATAACTGATGAAGTATCAAAGCAGCTTCATAATGACGGACTGAAAGTACTGTATGCTTTCCTGGCATTAATGTTTGCCGTGTATATGGTGCTTCTTATAAGAGATAACAGAAAAAATAAAAAAACCTCAGAAAAGCGTAAGGCTTTCTGAGGAGTGTTGAACAAAAGTATTATACAGCACAGCAGCCCGGAAGGGCGCTGTGCTTTTTAATGGTATAAAATGGTTAAAAATTACCTCTTAGGGCGAAAACTTTACCTCTTAGGGCGAAATGGTTGTATTTAACATAAATGTGTGATACAATACAACTGCTGCAGCAAGTATTTTATTGAATACCACACGGCTGTGCGGTATAATGAAAGTGAGGTAAGAGAAACGAAATCTGTGATGGCGATTAAACGGAAATCACAATATTTAACTTCGAAAAATTCGAATATATCACAGAATTACAGTTGCAATTAAAAACAGAATATGATATAATATATTAAAC
>JAZUIH010000107.1:0-18918 GCA_045642145.1 Oscillospiraceae bacterium
AGAATCATTTACAGAGTAGAATGCATAGTGATCACGTCTGTCTCTGTATTCTGTCTTGTGGTAAACTGTTGAACCGTCAACTTCAACACGGCCTGTTGAGAAGTTTCTCTGGAAGTTTGTGCAGTCATCCTGAGCATCCCAGAGACACCATTCTGCGAATGAGAAGAAGCTGAATGTCTTTGCTTCTGAGCCTTCGTTTGTGAGAACTACCTGCTGAACTTCACCGTCATAGTTCTGTGGTACGAAGAATGTAGCTTCAGCCTTAAGGCCGTTCTTCTTACCTGTGATAACTGTATAGCCCATACCGTGACGGCATTCGTATGAATCAAGTTCTGTCTTAACCGGTGACCAGCCTGGATTCCATACTGTACCGTTGTCGTTAATATAGAAATAACGTCCGCCCATATCGATTGGAACGTTGTTGTAACGATATCTTGTGATTCTTCTGAGGCGGGCATCCTTGTAGAAGCTGTAACCACCGGCAGTGTTAGAAATCAGTGAGAAGAAACCCTGTGTTCCGAGGTAGTTGATCCAAGGATAAGGTGTTCTTGGGGAATTGATAACGTATTCTCTTTTTGCGTCATCGAAAAATCCGAATTTCATAAAAAAACTCCTTTATAAAGTAAATTTTTGTTTTGTGAAAATTATCAAAACGATTAAGCTGATTATATCATATTTTTTATTCTTTTTCAAGTGTTCTGTAAAAATATAATGAACGCAAAATATTGAAAATTCATTATTTTGCGTTCACTGTCAGTATTGTATACGACGATATAAATGATTTTATGACTCCGTATATCAGCGTGCAACAAAGAAGCGCTGGAATGCTTCAAACGTCTGACCGCTGATAATCTCTCTGTAACCGCTTACTGAAGCCGGAAGAGAGAGGTTAGGTGCATTTATCATTGCTGTCATAGGTTCTGGACAGAAGTAACCGTTGAAGCCCTGGTCATTCCATACAATCCAGAAACGGTATTCATCAGATACTTCATAGCAGATCTTTATGCCGCTTGCACTGTCCTCGGCAATGATGCCGCTGAAGTCCTTTCCGTTAAGCTTAAGTCTTCCGGCAGCATACATATCGTTGTCAAGGTTCTGGAGTACAGGAACCTTTGTACCGTCAACATACTCTCTGTCCCACTCTGAAAGATCAAGAAGATTTTCAGTAGGAAGGCAGCGTTCATTAAGCTCGCATCTCATCATTGCAGGAACCTGAAGTCTTATATCAGCAAGCTTTGCTCCGTCAACAAACGGTGCTGACATCGCTGTGTGTGAGCCGATTGATATCGGAAGAACCTTGTCTGAGTTGTTGGTAAACTTAATATCCTGCTTAAGTCCGTCGGCTGAAAGAGTAAATGTGTACTCCACAGTGAAGTCAACAGGCATGTACTGATAAAATTCATCACTGCTGTCGTAAACATACTTTGTCTTCAGCCATGCGCTGCTGTCGTCTGAGCTGTATTCCTCAACAGAGTGAATTCTCTTGTGAAGGAATCCGTGAATATGGTTGTTGTAGTGATTTTTTTCGTTTACAGGCCAGTGGTATTCAGCATCAGATGTTCTGAGTACACCGTCTGCAAGTCTGTTAGGGAAGTAAAGTGTTGGCATTCCCCAGACTTCAGGTGAATTTATGATAGTTTCAGCAGGATTGTCCGCACTGAATCTGAAAAATTCAACTGAGTGCTCTGTGTTTCTGAGTCTGATAACGTTACAGCCGATTTCGTACGCAATGAGAGCTGTATAGCCGCATGCTGTAAGTTCAACACATGGTGTTCCGTTGAAGTTGATAAGTCTTGCGTTATTCAATTTTATAACCCCTTTTCTGCATTTTTCGCTGAATATGAAACAGGCGGCCGGAACCGACCGCCTTATTTTTTAGTTCTGCCTGCGAAGCGTTTACTGTTATTACTTGAAAATGTTGAGTGAAACGCCGAATGGAAGCTTTCTTACCTTGCAGTTTACTGCATCAACAATCTTAAAGATGATAAGGATAAAGATGATGAGTGAGATAAGACCGCCTAATATAGCACCGATAACAGGAATATTTGTAATGATAAGGGAGTTTACAAGACCAGCAATAAATATTGTGAAGAGCTGGTTTGAAATTTCCTTGGCAAAAAGTGATTCCTTGTTTGATACTGCAGGGAGGAAGAAGAGGATTGAGAAAATCAGAGAAATGATTGTAAGAGCCTTCTGTCCTTCGATTTCTGATGCGTCAAACTGATCAGTGATTTCTTCCATCTTGAGTGAGTTGTAAATGCCATCCATAGTATAATACCTCCTGAAATATATAATACAGTAAACAAAAATTCACTTTTCGGTTACTGTCAGCCTGCCTTTCCCCGGACTGACACAGCCCTCTGGCAGGACGGTAATAATAAAATTTATTACAGATTATATAATACCATAAATCTGTATAAAAATCCATAGAATTTTTGATTTATTTTAGATTTGTTAATTAACACAAAATTGTAACAATATCAGGTTGCAAACTGTCTATTTTGTATCGGGTACTCTGCACTCAAGCCGGTTTTGTTTATACTGTTACTTCGTATATTTCTCTGTCTTCAATTCCCGGAACATCCTCATTTTTCACATCATCAATATATCCGGCACTGTATTCCTTGTTTTTCAGGAATGAAAAGCTTACAAGATAACCTTTTTTCTGCTCCCTGCTTTCCAGATACCCGTTAAGCTGTTTTATTCCGTCCCTGCGGTACTGGTCTCCTCTCCAGATTTTCAGTTCAATAACAAACTCCTCATCAGGATAGGTTACCACTATATCCATTCGTGTATCAGACTTTGTCTGCGGTTCCACATAGTAAAAGCCGGTTCCGTTTATTATCGGCTTCAGAAAACAAAGGAAAAGCAGTCTTCCCTGATTCTCATAAAACTGTTCATCATTTTCCCTGTACTCTGATTTCATCAGTGCCTGAAAACGGTTAAGTACGTGTTCCATATCCAGATGACCGTCTTCTTTAATAAACTGGCTTTTTTCAGGTTTTCTTATTATCTTTGCTCTCGCATATTTCATAAGAATATGCTCTGTTAATATATTTTCAAAAACAATACAGGATATCATCAGTCTGTTGTTTTCATCATCTGACTTTTTGAATATTCCGAAAATCCTTCCGATGCTGACCGCTTCATCCGTACTTACATATGAATATTCTCCTCCTCTGAGCAGCATATCATCTATGATTTCATTAAGAGCCCTGTTATTTTCATAATTCTTGATAAGATCGTCCTTAAGAGTACTGTCTGCATTATAGTATTCCTTTACTGCCTTCCTTATTCCGTCACTTGTCCAGTTACGGGCTCCGTTTTCCTCTATCCATTTGCACAGCCAGCTTACCAGATACGGATATCCGCTTGTGTAATGATAAAGTTCCTCACTTATCGCCTTTATATCCATCCCTGTATGAACATCGTTTTCATAGTCGATAAGCATCGTTGCTATCTCTTCAGGGTGGAAGCTCATGTCCACTGTAAAATCAACAGCTATATTCCACGGACTGTTGTATTTTCTCTCCTCATCAGGTCTGAGCTTCAGCTTTAGGTTCTTTACATCATATACTCCGGCAAGAATTACACTTTTGAATGTATAGTCTTCTCCTTCATTTCCCGACAGATACTTGTCGCGAAGCATTCCAAGAAAATTCAGAAACACCTGATTGTCTGAACATTTGTCCATCTCATCAACCATAAGAACTACTTCATATTTTTCACACAAATCTGTTATTTTTCTGCTTAAATACTTAAACGGTTTCTCTTCATTAAAATCAGAAATATCATTCCATTTGTCTGCATCTGCTTTTTCTATTTTTGTGAACCTGAAGTGATCTGAACACAGCTCAATAAAGGTTCTTACAAACGCTCCGTTTGTATTAAACGGTTCCTCTCCTATTCCTTCAAAACTTATGGATATTACCTGCATTCTGTTTTTCAGGATTCTTTTAAGCATTGATATTGTTGTTGTCTTTCCGTACTGTCTCGAACGGTTGATTGTAAAATATTCTTCCTGTTCTATATGTTCTGTGATTTTTTCAAGTTTGCTGATTGTATCAACCATATAATGCCTGTCCGGTATACATGTGCCGGTTATATTAAATCTTTTCACTCTATGCCTCCGTTCCTGGCTCATGCTGCATTACAAAGCTGCGAACGCTCTATTTCGTATCAAGCTCTGATATGATTTTTATAAAGCTTTCCTTGTCTGTAAAGTCCTTGTAAACAGATGCAAACCTTATATAAGCTATCGGGTCAAGTGTCTTGAGCTTTTCAAGCACGATATCGCCTATTTCTGAGGTTGTAATCTGGTTTTCAAACTCATTTGCAAACGAGTTTTCAATCTCGTATGCAATCTCTGAAACCTTCTCCATACTTACCGGACGCTTTTTTATAGCACTGTAGATGCCTGATATAAGCTTGTTTTTGTTGAACGGTTCATATGAGCCGTCCTTCTTTCTTACCATGAGAAGCGGAACTTCCATAATCTCATAGGTTGTAAATCTTTTTGAACACTTTGCGCATTCTCTTCTTCTTCTTTTTTTCTGGTCGATTGATCTTGAATCAACAACCCTGGTTTCTTCAAACCCGCAGAACGGACATTTCATCGTGTTTAGTCTCGCTTTCTATCCTGTTTATTATTTTTTCTATATATCTGCAGCTCTCTGCAAGAGCATCAGCATCACTGAAGTTTTTACGGTACAGCTCTGTCATTACTGCGCCGTCAAATCCAGTGCTGTAAAGCAGCTTAAGAAAACCGTATATATCAAACTTTCCCTTTCCCGGGAGAACACAGTCCTCTTCAGGTGTGTTGTCACTCATATGAACGTGAACTATCCTGTTTCCGAGAACATTTACTATCTCAAACGGATCCTCTCCGGACCTTACCGCCTGCTTTATATCCAGAACAAACCTGGCGGTGTCCCCGAGCTGTTCCGACATATGCTTCATAAAATCAAGGCTGTGGCTCTGGCATCTTGCTACATTTTCCTGGGCAACCGTTATACCAAACTCCGCCGCAGCTTCCGCAAGCACACTGAAAATCTCAAAGTAGAAGCTCTCCTCAACTGCAACCGCATTCATATTGCCGTGAAGAACAAATATGCGGGTTCCGAGCCTGTTCATAGCCTCAAAGTAATACCTGTGATAATCAAGCATATCCTTTACTCTGCGGCTGTAACCTGAAAACAGCATCATAGGCTCTATAGGGCACGTAAACGGGTGATATGCAGTGCATTCAGCTCCGTTTCTTTCTATAATACCGGCCAGCATGTCAGTAAACTCAGGCACAACCTCACTGTGCGTGTTTACAAATATCTCAGTGGTTTTAATCCCCTTGTCCATGAGGACTGAAAGTGCATTTTCCAGCAGGTCCGGATAAAGACATGCTGTTGAAATTCCTGCCTTCAGTTTGCAGCCACATCCTTTACTGTATTACCCCGAATGCAAAACAGCCTTCGCGTTCAGTGCAATGTATTTTTTTCGGCAGGCTGTCAGCCCGGTTTACAGTGAACATCAGAATTATTCTGTCCCTGACTGTAACCATGTCATCTGCCGTCATAATGATATTATAACACAAAACCGCCCTGAAAAACAAGGCGGTTTTGCGGAAGTATTATACTACAGTAAATACATTTTATCCGATGTATTTACATTAAATATTCTGAGATTAAGCATTCTTTGCTTTTCCCTGCCATGAAACCCAGAGACACGGAGCAAGGCAGAGTGATGAGTATGTACCAACCATCATACCGATGATAATCGGAACTGAGAAGCTGAGAATTGATGTTACGCCTGAAACAGCAGCAACAATTGAGATGATAAGCATTGTAACAACTGTTGTAACTGATGTTCTGAATGAACGTGTCATTGACTGTGTTGTACTGATGTTTACAAGGTCGTTGAGTTCAGCAGCCGGCATAAGCTTTCTGTTTTCTCTGATACGGTCATAAACAACGATTGTGTTGTTGATTGAGCATCCGAGGATTGTAAGAACAACCGCAATGAAGTTTGAGTTGATCTGGAATCCGATTGCTATAAATGCACCGTATGTGATGATAATATCATGTACAAGTGCGATAACTGCGCATACACCTGATGACCAGCCACTTATTCTCTTGAATCTGAATGCGATATAGAGAATGAGAACAACTGCTGAGAATATTACAGCTACGATACACTTGATAAAGAAGTTGCGTCCTGAAGAAGCTGCAACGTCTGTTGAGTCGAGGATTTCCATGTCGTTTTCTGCATAGATTTCCTGAAGAGCTGATGTAAGAGCACTCTGCTTTTCAGCTGTAAAGCCTTCATTTGATACAAATGAGATTGAAAGCTTCTTTCTGTCACTGTTGAAGAGTTCACCCTTCTGAATGTTTACGCTGGCACCTGTGATTTCCTCAACCTTTGCCTCGGCTTCGTTTTCATTGATCTCACCGGCAAATGAGTATGTAATCATCGTACCGCCCTTGAATTCGATTGCGACATCAAGACGGAAGAATGTGAGTACTATCGATACAGCAATGAGTATAGCTGAAATAATGTAGAATATTCTGCTGTTGCCTGTAAAGTTAAGACGTTTCATTTCAGCACCTGTTGACTGTCCTGTTTTAGCTTTGCTCATTTGTTCACACCTCCGTAAAGTTTTCTGTTCTTAAATGCATTGAACTTTGAAAGTGAACCGAGCATGAGCTTTGAAGCCCATACACCCATTACGAAGTTCAGGATAGCACCTACCATAAGTGTGAAACCGAATGAGTAGATTGTACCTTCTGTTGTTGTACCGAACCATCTGAAGATGAAGCTGAGCATCTTTGCAAAGAGGCTGTCCGGAACACCGAATGCACCCATAAGGATAATTGCGATAAGAATTACTGTGAGGTTTCCGTCGAAGATAGCTGAGAAAGCTCTCTTGTAACCAGCTTCAAGAGCTGTATTGAGCTTCTTGCCTGAACGGAGCTCTTCCTTGATACGCTCGCCTGTGATGATATTGGCGTCAACACCCATACCGATTGAAAGGATAATACCTGCAATACCCGGGATTGTAAGTGTTGAGCTGTTCATGAAGCTGAAATATCCTGATACAGCAGCGAGTGTACATGTAACCTGTCCTGTAAGAGCAATAACTGCAACAAAGCCAGGAAGTCTGTAGAGAACAATCATATATACAGCAATGAAAGCAAATGCGATAAGTCCGCCTAAGATCATTGCATCAAGTGCACCTGAACCGAGTGTAGGTGAAATTGTTGAGAAGCTTGATGTTGTAAGTGAGAAAGGAAGTGAACCGGAGTTAATCTTGTTTGCAAGTGACTCAGCATCCTCATATGTTGTAAAGCTTCCTGAAATAATAGCCTCACCGTTTGTGATATGTGCATTTACTGAAGGAGCAGAAATAAGATTGCTGTCCATCCAGATTGAGATAACTCCCCTGTCCTGATAAAGTCTTCCTGTTGCTTCAGAAAACTTTTCAGTACCTGATGACTTGAGCTTGAGTGAAACAACGTACTCAACCTCACCGGTGTCCTTCTGCTGATAACCGGCTGATGCGCTTTCAACGTCTTCACCGTTGAGGATAAGCTCACCTGTAGGAACTGTGTTTCCGTTTTCATCAGTTGTACTGTCGCTTCCCTCGCGGAAAGTAAGCATCGCTGTACCGCCGAGCTCCTTAACAGCAGCTTCAGGGTCGAAGTTTTCTTCTGATGACTGCCATGGGAAACGAACGATAACACGGTCATTGTTTGTATCAACGTAAACGTTGCTGTCTGTAATACCAAGTGATGCAAGACGAACCTTCATAACTTCCTTTACGGAATCAAGCTGGTCATCTGTAGCATCAACACCGTCAGCAGGTGTGAATGTAACGTCAACACCGCCCTGGATGTCTATACCAAGTCTGATATCCCCTACTTCTTTAATGTATGTCTTTGCAATATCTCCGTACTGATACTTTACACCGCAGATGGCAGTGTATGAAAATCCGAGGATAAGCAGGAAAACAATAAAGAAAACGGGCTTTTTAATATTCTTCACTTTTTTTCCTCCGTTTGATTTTTATTTACTGTCTGAAACTGATTATACGTTAATCTCGGCAGTTTCATTAA
Source organism: Oscillospiraceae bacterium (assembly GCA_045642145.1). Classification (GTDB taxonomy): domain Bacteria; phylum Bacillota; class Clostridia; order Oscillospirales; family Ruminococcaceae; genus HUN007. Next base: position 8,106 of record JAZUIH010000107.1, read on the forward strand.
GTTTGTCTGAATTTGCATCAAGAACAGGCTTTACGCATTCTGCAATAAACTCTGTAACCTGTTCAGCACTGCGTCCTGTAAAGTTTTCAGGCTTAAGGATAGCGTCGAGTTCTTCCTTTGTAATCATGAACATCTCATCATTAAGAATCATATCACAGAGGTCGTTTTCAAGGCCTTCCTCCTTAACGTGCTTTCCGGCAATCATTGAATACTCACGGATTCTTTCGTGAAGAGCCTGTCTGTCTCCGCCCTTCTTTACTGCACTCATCATGATGTTTTCAGTTGCCATGAAAGGAAGCTCAGCCATGAGTCTGCGGCGTACAATCTTAGGATATACAACAAGGCCGCTTGTAACGTTAATAAGAATATTGAGAATAGCATCAGCTGCAAGGAAGCCTTCAGCTACTGATATTCTCTTGTTTGCTGAGTCATCAAGAGTTCTTTCGAACCACTGTGTGCCTGCTGTGAATGCAGGATTGAGACTGTCAATCATGAGATATCTTGCAAGAGATGTGATTCTTTCGCATCTCATAGGATTTCTCTTGTATGCCATTGCTGAAGAACCAATCTGGCCCTTTTCGAATGGTTCCTCCATTTCCTTGAAGCTCTGGAGAATACGCATGTCATTTGAGAACTTGCTTGCTGACTGTGCGAGTCCGCTGAGTGTGCTGATTATCTGTGAGTCAATCTTTCTTGAGTATGTCTGACCTGATACAGGAACAACACCGTCAAATCCCATTTCCTCAGCAATCATAGCTTCAAGCTTCTTGATCTTGTCAGAATCACCTTCGAAAAGCTCAACAAATGAAGCCTGTGTACCTGTTGTACCCTTTGAGCCAAGGAGTCTGAGGTTCTTTATACGGTATTCAATTTCCTCAAGATCCATGAGGAATTCATTAATCCAGAGTGTTGCACGCTTTCCGACTGTTGTAAGCTGTGCAGGCTGAAGATGTGTATATGCAAGGGCAGGCATTTCCTTGTATTCGTCAGCAAACTTTGAAAGCTGTGCAATAACTGTTACAAGCTTTCTCTGAACAATCTCAAGAGCATCACGCATGATGATGATGTCTGTGTTATCACCTACATAGCATGAGGTTGCTCCGAGATGGATAATACCCTTTGCATTAGGGCATACGAGGCCGTATGCATGAACATGTGACATAACGTCATGACGGCAGATCTTTTCACGTTCTCTTGCCGCTGCATAGTCGATATTGTCAATATTTGCTTCGAGTTCATTAACCTGTTCCTCAGTAACAGGAAGACCGAGCTTCATTTCTGCTCTTGCAAGAGCTACCCAGAGTTTTCTCCAGGTTGTGAATTTCTTGTCTGCAGAAAAAACGAACTGCATTTCCTTACTTGCATATCGTGTGCAGAACGGACTTTCGTAGCTGTTAGTCATTAGAAAAACTCCTTTTATTGAAATTACAAATTATTTTTGCATTAGTATTTTAATTGTAGCATATTTGCTGTAATTAATCAAGGTTTTGGAAATATTATTTTTCACATCACACTGCCGCAGGAATTTTTCACATTTATCCACACCGTGTATTGTTGAAAAGTTCAAAACTCTGTTGAAAACTTTATTTTGCCATAATCATTCTGAGTTTTATTATGTCTGCAGCGTTCAGTTTTCCGTCGTTTGTTATGTCATATACAATGAGGTTCTCTCCGGAAACTGCTTCCGGATTCAGAAGAATTTCCGCAAGGGTTATAAAGTCGGCAGTTGTAACTATTCCGTTGCCGTCAGTATCCCCGTAAACTCTGCCGCTCACCACTGCTGACACAAGGTCAGCAACTCTGGTGTTTATAAACTCCTCGCTGAGAACATCGTCAAATCCTGCAGACTCCAGCGCCTCGGCGTATCCCGGACCGTTGTAGATTGATATATGGGAAAGCTCCGTGTACATATCCGCCGCCTCGTCAAAGTCCCTGTACATAACATCCCAGAGATTAAGGGCCGCAAGAGCTGAAACTGCGTAGCTTACATAATATCCCGGATACTGAAAAAAGTGAGGTATGCCGTAAAAAGGCACCTGATAGAGTATAAACTTTCCGCTGAGCATCCTGTATCTGTCAACAACCTCCTCAGGAGTAAGCGTATCCGCATTGTCAAACACATAGTTTTCAAACTCATTGCCGATAAATCCTGCCGCAACAGCTGCAAGCATGTTTGTAAACTGGTTGAGCTTCAGGTATTCACTCTGCTCTGCATATATCGAATCATAGAAGTCAGTGTAGAGCACCTCGAGGCCCTGGGACTGAACCTCTGCAAGATCAAGATTGTGCTGGTGAATATACACTGCGGGCAGACTGTTGAGTCTCATTGAATTGAAGTGCCCGAATTCATGTGCGGCACCTGTAAGGTCTCCGGGCATTCCGCTTATATACTGATATATTACCGCTGTGCCGTAATAGTTAAGCAGCGTGGTGTATGACTTCTGCTCACTGCCGCTTCCGCTGCCTGTTCTGTAGAGATTTTTTTCACGTATCTCCTCAGCGGACTCCCTGAGCTCATCAGATACCCTGTATGAAAACTGACTGATTATATCCATATTGTTTTCAAATGTTCTGAAAGGCTCAGACGGCATGTACATGTTTCCGGCACGAACCATAATCTGCGCATATGCACCGGCCAGCGCAGCTGCAACGGTATCGCTCATTGCACTGATATCATCAGGAGTGTAGTCCCTTCCGTACATCATATATGCATAGTCATAGTAGTTGTACTCATCGGAAACAACAAGACTGTTGTAAAGTTTAGCTGTTTCAAGATATATTTCCGCGCACTTTAAATTCTTCTCATCATCTGAAAGTGACGAGTATGCCGTATCGATATATCTGCTCCAGAGCTCATTCTTTTTTTCAACAAACTCCTCTGTTTCCCGTGTAAGCTCATATCCGCCCTGTTCTATTTTCTCAAGATAGCCCTCATTGAGAAGACTCAGCATAAGCTTCGCATACCGGGACTTAAGGGCCCTGGCCAGAGACTGGCCTATGAGACTTTCGCAGTAAAGCTCAGTTGTCGTCATATAGCTGCATTCCTCAAGATTTTCCTGAGTCATGTTCTCCGAGTACTGAACCTGCGCAAGTGACATCATCGCGGTGATATAGTCACCCTCACGTATTATACGGCTGTAGTAATCTGCAACCTCATCATCCTTTCCGTCCTGACCGAGAAGCTCCTCAAATTCGCTGAGAAGCGTTTCAGTTCCGGCCTTGTCGTACCTTTCATAGACTATTGCTTCCTCAGCTTCTGCTGTCATCACAGGGTTCATAACTTCCCCGAGAAAATTAAGACAGAGTACCGCTGCAGCTGCTGCTGAAATAATTCCTGATTTTTTCACTGATTTCTCCCCCTTTGCGGCTGACTATAAATAAAGACACAGTCATATAATGAATCTGTGTCCTGTTCTGACTATTTGTGATAACTTTTTCCTGATGAAATCATAAAAGCCCTGTATACCTGTTCAAGAAGCATTATTCTTGCAAGCTGGTGAGGAAATGTCATTTCGGACATGGAGAGCCTGAGGTTAGCCGAATTTTTAACTGAGTCAGCCAGACCATATGAACTTCCTATAACAAATGATATTTCACTGCAGCCGGAAACTGCGATTTCCTCAAATTTTGCAGAAAGAGCCTCGCTCTTCATCTGTTTTCCCTCGATACACATCGGGACTATAAAGCCGCCTGCATGCTTCATGATACTTTTTGCCTCTGTTTCAAGCGCGTTTTTTATTTCCTTCTCCGAAGGACGGTCTGACAGCCTGCATTCATCAATTTCAGTTATCCTGAGTGTGCAGAAGGCCTGAAGTCTCTTGGCATACTCCGCAGAGGCCATTCTGAGATATTCCTCCTTCAGCCTGCCGACAGCAATTATATTAACAGTAAACACGCTTAAATCACCACCATATCTCCGGTTGTTTCAGGTTTTGCAACCATAAGAAAATAATCACGGCCTCTGACAAATCCGGAAAGTCTGTCTGTAACAGTCTTTTCTGCAAGATCAGGAGTGTTGTTCTCCTGACTGAGATGTCCGAGGATAATGTTTCTGGTTCCGTTTTTTATCAGCTTGAACGCCTGGTCGGCGCTTGCGTTGTTTGACAGGTGACCTCTCTCAGAGCATATTCTCTGCTTCAGGTATCCCGGATAGCTTCCGAACATCATCATATCCTCGTCGTAGTTTGACTCAAGGAGAACTGTGCCGGACCCGAGAACTGCCATGTCAACTGCCTCAGTAACACATCCGAGGTCCGTACAGACCGCACATGATGAACCGTCTGCAAAATCAACCCTGTACCCGCAGCTCTGCTCTGCGTCATGCGGAGTACTGAAAGCAGTCACCTTCATATCAAAAAGCTCTGCCGATATATCTATCTCCAGAGCCCGTGAATTACTGTTTATTAAATTTCCGTTTAAAAGCATCCTGAGTGTTGCCGACTGTGCATACACATCCAGACTCTGCTTTTTTGTAAGTACCGGAAGGCCCTTGATGTGATCGGAATGTTCATGCGTGATAAAAACAGCTTTTACCGCTGATATATCAAGACCACACTGCTTCATGGCGCTGTCAAGGCGTCTGTATGAAACACCGCAGTCAATAAGTATTCCTCTCGTGCTGTTTCCGATAAATACTGAGTTGCCTTTGCTTGAACTGAATAAAGGATAAATAGCGTTCATGACTTACCTCAGTTTAACAGCTCTTTGCAACCGGTTCACCCGGAAAATGTCTTTTTTCGATATCAGCACCGATACCTCTGAGCTTAACGTCCATATTTTCATAGCCACGCTCGATATGGTGTATATCCTCAATCTCTGTAACACCGTCAGCTGCAAGTCCTGCGATAATAAGCGCAGCACCGGCTCTGAGGTCGCATGCCTTGACAGGAGCGCCCTTGAGGCTTCCTGTGCCTTCGATAATGGCAACCTTGCCGTCTATGGTAATGTTCGCACCCATACGTCTGAGTTCCTCGACGTAAGCAAATCTGCTGTCCCAGATGTTTTCAGTTACAAGGCTCGGTCCGTCAACAAGTGTCAGGAGAGTTGCAATCTGAGGCTGCATATCTGTAGGAAATCCCGGATGCGGGCTTGTTTTTACGTTGGTTTTCACAAGGGGACGTGAAGTCCATACTCTTACGGCATCATCGTACTCTTCGACATTGACACCAATCTTGATAAGCTTTGCAGTAATTGACTCAAGATGCTTTGGTATTACGTTGTGGATTGTAACGTCACCCTGTGTGGCTGCCGCTGCAATCATATATGTGCCTGCTTCAATCTGATCCGGAACTATCGGATATGATGTTCCTCTGAGATATCCGACACCTCTGATCTTGATTACATCAGTACCTGCGCCCATGATATCAGCGCCCATTGAGTTAAGGAAGTTTGCAAGGTCAACAACATGAGGTTCCCTTGCCGCGTTTTCGATTACTGTAAGACCGTCAGCCTTGACTGCTGCAAGTATGGCGTTCATTGTTGCGCCGACTGAAACCTTGTCAAAATATATGTGTCCGCCGTACAGATTGTCACTTTCAACGTTTACAACTCCGTTTTCAATGCTTACCTGTGCACCGAGAACTTCAAATGCCTTGAGATGCATGTCAATAGGTCTGTCACCGAGAGGACATCCGCCAGGCATTGAAACCTTTGCTTCCCTGAACTTTCCGAGACATGCGCCCAGAAAATAGTACGATGCTCTCATCTTGCGTGCCATATCGTAAGGTACAACAGTGTTGCTTAGGTGAGTTGCATCAATGCTGAAGGTAGTTTCATTGATCATGTCTACCTTTGCACCCATTTCTGCAAGTATTTTAAGGCCTATGGATACATCGCTGATTTTAGGAACATTTTCAAGAATACATGGCTCGTCTGACAGGATTACTGCAGGAATAATAGCAACAGCTGCGTTCTTTGCGCCGCTGACATATATATCGCCTTCCAGTCTGTTTCCGCCTCTTACTACAAATTTATACAAAAACTTTCTCCCCTTAAACGTCAGCACTTAGTGCGTTTGTTCTGATATTGCCCTGCACTGACTGCTGAACGCATCAGCTGTATGCAGAGTGGACCGCAGTAAATGAAAATACCGTTTACTGCGCTTAGTATGTTACTACTTCTATTTTTTCGATTATGACATCATCAACAGGTCTGTCACCGGAATCAACGACTGTGTTTGCACAGACATCCTCGATAATACCGATTCCTTCAAAAACCTGACCGAAAACAGTGTAGTCACCGTCAAGCCACGGCGCACCGCCTTCATCAAAATACGCTTTTTTTGCTGTATCTGTATAAGTGAAGTTTTTGTTTCTGTACTTTTCAAAAACCTCATCGTCTGTAAACTTCTGACCTACAACCACGTAGAACTGGCTTCCGTCATACTTTGTGGAGCCGCTGTTTGCATACGCAAGCGCGCCCTTTACATGACAGAGATACTCGCTTGTACCGCCGTCAAATCTGCCGCCCCACACGGACTCTCCGCCTCTTCCTGTCGCTTCAGGATCACCGCCCTGAATCATAAAGTCAGCTATGATGCGGTGAAAAGAAAGACCGTCATAGTAACCCTGAACAGCAAGTCCGACAAAGTTTGCGCACGCACGCGGCATAAGCTCAGGGAAAAGCTTGATTTTTACTTTGCCCTTGTCCTTTATTGTCATAACTACAATCTCTTCGCCTTTTTTCGGTGAAGTGTAGTTTGCTATATCATCCAGTGTAACATCTCCGTTAATGCTGTATGTTTCTGCTCTTGAACTGCCTTTGTACATTGTAGAGCCAGGTGCTGCCTTCTTTCCGCATCCTGTTAATGCAGATGCAGCAATCACTGCACAAAGTACCGCAGCAGCAGTTTTTGATATGATTTTTTTTGCAGTCATCTAAAAAACTCCTATCCGGTATAAACATACTGTCATCCGTTTCTCAGCTGAATACGCTGCGTCTGAAAGCACATAAACAGCACCGTTCAGTGATGTTTCAGCATTGTCCGGAAACTCAGTGTGCAACTTTAATTATACTACAATTATGCACATTTGTAAAGTTTATTTTTCAGGATTCAGTATTTTCTTTATATTCACCATAAGTACATACTCTTACAGCTTTAATTTCCACATCCTGAACAGGTCTGGTTGAATCCTGTGCAGTTTCAGTGGAAAGAATGGCATCAAGGACATCCATCCCGTCAAAAATCTGGGCGAATATCGTTATCTGCTGGGAAACATTAGGTGTAGCACCGTAAGTAAGGAACATATCAACAACCCTGTTTCCGCTTCTGACTTCCTCAAGCTGCGCTCTCTCCTCATCAGTGTAGTCTATTGCGCCTGAAACAAGGAATCTTGTGCCGCTGAACGTTTCCTGGCCTCTCCAGAGAGTTCCGTGTGTAAGTCCGCATGACAGCACTGCGCCCTTTACAGGCCAGAGGTTTTTTGAAATCTCAGGACCGATTTTCTCCTTTGACTTGTCATAGCCCTCAGGCAGCAGACCGTCATTGTAAACACTTCCGCCGCCGAAATGAATTCCCTTTTCAATCTCGTAGATAAATGTACCGTCATAGTATCCTTCTTCAGCAAGCTGTGTAAAGTTTGCAACTGTTTCCGGAGCGAACTGAGGATACAGTTCAGCTGCCAGATCACCGAGATCTGTTGAAATAACTGCAACAGGAGCATCATCGGCGATATTTCCGGCTATTGTATCTATCTGAACCAGTTCAATATCATCAGGAATAACCATGTTCTTTTTTACTATCCATGTATTCACTATGGTCGTTACTATCATGGCTGCCGTAAGTACAACCATGGCAGCAAATACTGTGTTAATTATATTCTTTCCGTTCTGCATATCTCTCTTTGTTCCTTTCTGTTACTTCTTTTTTATCTTTGTCCCCTGTCTTGTTTCCTCAATAATATATCCCATTGATGCGATTCTGTCTCTGAGCTCATCTGCAAGAGCAAAGTTCTTTTCCTTTCTTGCATTCTTTCTCTGTTCAGCAAGTTCAAGAACCTCAGCAGGAATCTCCTCTTCAGTTTTTCTGTTGTAAAGAAGACCGAGAACACCTGTGAGCTCATCAAATACTGCAGCACCTGCCATAAGCTGTTCCTTTGATGTGCTTCTGTCAGCTGACATTGTGTTGAGTTCCCTTACGAGTTCGAAAACTGCCGTAATGGCATCTGCTGTATTAAGGTCATCATCCATGGCTTCAATAAACTGCTGTCTTCTCTTTTCAAAGCCTTCAGCTGCTTCGCTGCTTACTTCTCCGCTCTGCGCAATTTCGATTGCGCTGTCAAGAGTTGCACGGCAGTTGTAAAGTCTTTCAAGTGAAGCCCTGCATGAATCAAGAAGTTCAACGCAGTAGTTGATAGGACTTCTGTAGTGTGCCTGAACCATCATATATCTTACAACTTCATATCCGTACTTCTCAGCTACCTCTCTTGCTGTAAAGAAGTTGCCAAGTGACTTGGACATTTTCTGGTTATCAACATTGATATACCCGTTATGAACCCAGTAATTTGCAAGTGTGCAGCCTGTAGCAGCCTCACTCTGGGCAATTTCATTTTCATGATGAGGGAAAATAAGGTCCTGTCCGCCGCAGTGAATATCGATTGTATCACCTATATGGAATCTTGACATGGCAGAGCACTCAATATGCCAGCCTGGTCTTCCCTTGCCCCATGGTGATTCCCAGTAAGGTTCACCCGGCTTTGCAGCCTTCCATACAGCGAAGTCAAGTGCGTCCTCCTTCTGGTCACTGACATCAATACGTGCACCGGCCTTAAGCTCATCTATCGGCATCTTGGAAAGCTTGCCGTAGTCTTCAAATCTGCTTGTTCTGAAGTAAACGTCTCCGTTTGACTCATATGCATATCCCTTGTCAACAAGAGTCTTTACAATATCTATGATGATATCCATGCTCTCAGTTACCTTAGGGTGAACATCCGCATCCATAACGTTGAGTCCGTGGGCATCCTTTTTGTATTCAGCGATGTACTTCTCGGAAATCTCGATTGATTCAACGCCTTCTTCATTGGCTTTTTTTATAATCTTGTCATCAACATCCGTAAAGTTCTGTACATACTTTACCTGATATCCTCTGTACTTAAGATATCTTCTCAGAACGTCAAACGAACAGATTGGTCTTGCATTACCGATGTGGATGTAGTTGTAAACTGTAGGTCCGCAGGCGTAAATATTAATAACGCCGTCCTTTATAGGCTTAAGCTCTTCCTTTTTTCTTGTCATGGTATTGTAGATTATCATATTATATTCCTCCTGTATAATCAAAAGCCTCCTGCGGCAGCCTGCAAGTCATTGCAGAAGGCGGTATTCCACTGACGACCTTATTATTATAACTTATAAGACGTCATTTTACAAGTTTTTTTCTTTTTTTTCTGTAACCTTTGACTGTGCGGATTCGTATTAATGGTGAAACACGAAAAACAGACAGTATCAGAGGCATTGTTTTTCGTGTCAGTAAGGCCTTACCCGAAACAAAAGGAGGAAATCATATGCAGAGCCGGGATGAATTTGAGCAGATTCTGCGAAAATACGGCAATACCGTGTACCGTATCGCGCTTGTACACACCGGAAATGAAGCAGATGCACAGGATATAGTTCAGGAGGTATTTCTGAAATATGCAGGATATTCAGAAAAATTCAGTTCAGACGAACACCTGAAGGCCTGGCTGATAAGAGTTACTATCAACCAGTGCACAGACCTTCTCAAGTCAGCCTGGAAAAGGAAAACAACTGAGCTTAACGACGAGTGTGTTCCTGCCGGAGAATTCACCGCTTCTGACAGCAGTCTTTACGAAGCTGTATCAGGTCTCCCTTTAAAATACAGAAACGTTATACACCTGTTTTACTATGAAGGATACAGTATCAGGGAAATAAGCAGGCTTACCGGGCAGAAGGAAAATGCAGTTAAAACCCAGCTGTCCAGAGCAAGAAATATTTTAAGGGACGTTCTGAAAGGAGAGTACGACTATGCGCTTTGATGATGAGTACAGAAATGAAATGAACAGTAAAACATTAAGCGATGATTTTATCAGAAGCCTTGCCGGCCGTATGGAAGCCGAAGCGTGCAGAACAGAAGAATTAAAAAACAGAAATATAAACAAAAAAGAAACGGAAAAAGAAATAACAGTAACGGAACATAAGGAGAGAAAAAATATGATCAGCATTAAAATCACAGCAGCGGCAGCCTGTGCTGCAGCCGTACTGCTTGCCTCAGCATCAGTAATCAGAAATCTCCCGGAAAAGAACCCGCCTCTTTCACCGGTTGTAACTCAGTTTACAACTGACCCGGCAGAAACTGAAGCGCCTGTAACCGGAACATCTGAAGACGTTTCCGCAGTTACTTCGGAAAGCACTTCAGACGCCCCGGAACAGACGGAGATTCACGAAATAACATCAGTCGTTCCTGTAACCGAAGCAGAACAGACTGAGCCGCAGCAGACTTCAGAATCAGAACCGGAATCGGAAGCATATCCGGATACAGACTATACCGAAAATGCATATGAGATATTTGATGCGTTTAACACCGCAGACAGCATGCGTGTCGGATACGGTATTAAAACAGACGCAGACCAGTCCTTCAGCTATCATCAGGGAGCAAATGAACCTGATTACACATATGTACTTGTAACCGACGAACGTTTCCGCTCACTGAACGACATTTCGGATTATCTGGACAGATATTTTACAAGGGACTTTTCAGAAAAAAGGTTTGACCTTATGCTTACCCACACATTCCGCGAACAGGACGGAGAGCTGTATGTAACACAGACACCGACATCATTCGGATATCCGTGGAGCAGCGACA